>JAFZYC010000001.1 GCA_017616435.1 Clostridia bacterium | reverse complement strand
GTCCGAATCTGCTCACCAGCTCCAAAAAAACCCCGATAAACCTTAGGTTTTTCGGGGTTGCTCTTTTTTGGCGTTTTGTCGGAAAACAAATTTACCCAAACATTTACCCAAACGGGGTATAAAAAAGCAGGCCTTTCGACCTGCTGATTTACACAATATTTACTATTTAAGAAGCTCCTCAACGAGGTTGCTTACCTTCCTTTTCGACTCTTCGTTTGCATGCGTGTACATTCTCAGGGTTACTGCTTTATCGGAATGTCCGAGTGTTTCGGAGACGCTCGCAACGTCTGCGCCGTTTGTTATTGCGATGCTTGCAAACGTATGCCTTAGCTTGTGCGGATGAAGATTCTTGAAGTTGCAGCGATCGGATAGCAGCTTAAAGTATTTCGTCGGACTGTCCGGATGCGTGCAACGCGGGAGGAATCTTGAACTGCCTCTTTGATCGAAACAGTCTTGTAAAATTCTATGTTCACGGAATGAGTTCTCCTCATTCTTTCAAATAATGATACCATGATTATGGGATTTATCAATCTATGAACGCTATCTTATGCCCCAAACCCTATCCGCTTTTCACGCTTTTCTGCCTTTGATGCGGGGACTTCGATATCCTCCGGCAATATCATAGTAAGGGTCTCTGCGGTCATAGCTTCGGGCTCGATGGATAGGAGCCTGCCAGCCATGTTCATCTCGGTCTTTTCGAGGAGGTTGCGTACGTAGCGGCCGTTGCCGAAATCGGGGGAGAGCTTCGCTGCCTCGAAAACGCCCTCGAGCTTTTCAATCGCTCCGTCGGAGAGCTTCAAGCCGCTGCTGCGGCCTATGTGCTTCGCAATATCGCAGAGCTCAGCCGCTGAATAATCGCTGAACGGAACGTGGAAGGCGATGCGGGAGCGCAGACCGGGATTCTTGTCGAGGAACGCCTCCATCTTATCCGGGTAGCCGGCGAAAATGACGACCATACTCCCGCGGCGGTTCTCCATCTGCTGGACTATGGTGTTGATCGCCTCGTCGCCGAAGGAGCCGTCGCGGTCGTCGACGAGTGAGTACGCTTCGTCGATAAACAGCACTCCGCCGTCAGCCTCGCGGAACTTCGCCTCGACGGTCTTCGCCGTCCAGCCGACGAACCTGCCGACGAGATCGCCTCTTCCGACCTCCACGAGATGCCCGCGGGAAAGGAGCTCGTTCTCCTTCATGATGCGTGCGAAGAGGCGGGCTACGGTTGTCTTTGCAGTTCCCGGATTGCCGGTGAACACCATGTGCATAGCGGGCCGCGCCTGATCGATGCCGCGGCCCTTATAAATCCGCTGCAGCTTATAGTAGTTCAGTGCCTTGTCTATGACGGACTTCGCTTCTGCAAGGCCGATCATGGAGAAAAGCTCATCGTAAGCCGAGCCCTTGCTCTCTTCGATCGCTGCCTTGACTTTGCATTCTGCGAAAGATGCGTAACCCGGGAAAACATCGGTCTTGAGCTTAATACCGAACCAGCGTTCATAGATCTTTTTCAGCTCGGAGCCGTAGTATGTCTTTGTTTCGTCTATCTGCCCGAAAAGCAGATCGTCTGCAGGGACAGCGCCGCCCTTCGCAAGCTCCGCAATATAGGCCTTCGCCTCTACGCCGCTTACATTATCCTCAGCAAGCTCCACAAACGAAAACTCTCCAAGTATCTCGGCTATAATCTTCTTTATGTTTGCGCATTCTCGGGGTAAATGAAATACGAACAGCACCTTGTTCCCGTATTCCGCTGCGCAGCAGCAGACGGTATCGAAAACATCCTCGCCGAAGCTTTCCAGTTCGTCGCCCGCTTCGCAGAATCCGTCGATAAGCGAGATCACGACCGTACCACCGGTGCAGCTTTCGTAGACGCTGCAGGCTAAATTGTCTGTCATATGGTGGGGATGGCGCGCTAAATTCACGTACCTTTTGCTGACGATCCTCCCCTGCATATAGAGCGCGGAAAGCAGTGCGTCCGTCATCCTCTCCGCGGTACCCTGGTCGTCAGATTCGATAAGATAATGCACAGGATGACCAACGAACTCGGATTTCTTTTCGCTTTGGAATATCCTGTCGAGTTCCGGGGAAAAAGTCTTTACAGAGAGTTCACGCGCCGCTGCGGAATAGAGCTTTGCTTTATCGGTTGTTTCCGATATCATTGTTTCCGAGAACGGATAAAAATGCGATTCTGCCAGCGCTTCTATGTTATAGCGGCGAAGTATTTGTTCATCGTCCGCTATGAAGCCTTCGCGCTGCGCGTTATTCAGCAGGTTTATCACGGCTAAGCATTCTGCTTCCTCCGCGGAACAGGATTCAACTTCTATTCCAATCGCTGAAAAGAATGCAAATGCTTCCTTTTCAGCGTCGAGCCGTCCGTTGGCTATTGCTCCGACGATGATCTCTCTGTCCGAGATATTGCCGACAAACCTGAAGGTCCCATCAGCCAGCGCCTCCGAGTAGCGCTCGGCCTTCGTCCTTATGCTCATTGCCTTCGCACGCTTTTCATGTCTTGCGACGGGCTCGTTTTCGTCGTTAGTATCCTTAAGCATACCTGTGAAACGGTAGAAAAGCATATCCTCATCTCCCTTGCTTGGTGTACAATAAAGATACCATAAACGATGCTCCAAAAACGGGGCATGCGTTGTTCGCACCCCCGTTTGCTCGACAGTTTTATAAGGTAGTTGATCATTTGAAATGGTTTATGAAAACGCCTCCGGATAATGCTTCCTGATCCATGCGGCTTTATAAGCACGGATCGCGCAGGCGGCGCATTTCGCGCGCGGGGGAAGATAACGGACTTCCTTCATTGATTCGGTGTACCAATCCGGTATGCCTATATCATGCATCTCTTTTTCCCATTCCGGCCATCTCCGGTGTTCGCCGTGCAGGCACCGCCCTTTGCGGACGGCAGAGGCGATGGTGTATGCTTTATCTCTGCCCATCCCGTGGCGCACGAGCTTGTTGAAGACGTCATCTCTGCTGGATACTGTATCTTTCGGCGCAAATATCAATTCCCGCAAAAGCTTTTCTCCGTTCGATTCCCAAGTCATCATTGACAGATCAAGCCCGAAAATATGTATTACGTCTTCAAAACAGTTGATAGGCGCGGAGGAAAGTATCGGATCGATCAGCGGCCGGCTGCGTTTGATCTCAGCTGCCAGATCGATCCGCAGACTGTCGATCTTACTGGCGTCGGGCCGGATATCGGATGGGTCAATGCCCGCTGTTTTATAGTGCAGCGCCTCATGTTCAAGCCATTTGTTCTCGTAAAGGTTGATAAGCGGAGAATCCTCGCCCGGAAACTCAAAAGCGAGCATACCGTACTCAGGCTTTGTTACGGGGATAAAACCCAGAGTATCTTTCAGCGCTCTGCTGATCTCGGATAGACAGTCGGCCGCGCAATGAAGCTCGGTATAAGGCCATATGCGGTCTGGAAACAGGAATTCCATCTGAATGTCAAAGCCGCTTTTTAGCATAGCGGCGCCGCATACCGGGCAAAGCCTGTCCGGAAGATCCGGACCGCAAAGGGAGGATTCGTCATTTTGAAACTCTGTATGTCTGCATTCGGGGCAGAGGTAATGCGGGGGCAGGGGATCGATGTCCGAAAGCCCCAAAAGATAAGCGATGAACGAAGACTCCAAAGGACCGCTTATAAAGAACCTTCCGCCTTTCTCACCGCAAATGCGTTTGACTTCCATAAGCGCCTTAAGCGTCACAGCCCAATCCCTCTCTTCAAGCACCGCCCATTCGGTTTCGAGTCTTTCTGTTATCTCCTTGGGAAGAGTATCCCCGTACATCTCATGACAGCGCTTGTCGATCGTTTCATTGATCGTCTCATAGAAGCCGAAAAAGTATTCCATATGGTTTCACCTCCATGCTCCAATATTAGCACATGGCATGAGCCTTTTTCGGGACACAAAAAGCCCGAAGGCGTACCTCCGGGCAATTATCGATATTCGGTTTACTTTGCCGCTTCTTTCAGCTTCTCCCAGACCTTGACCATGGCGAATGTGTCGAGCTCGCAGTATTTGAGGAGATTCCGTCTTGTGCGCTCGAGCTCCTCCGGCGGCATATGCTCCATAGCGGGGAAGGCGTTCATCGCCTCGGAGCCGTTGTGGATATCCTCGAGGTTGTGATAATCGAGCGAGGGCTCGTCCGGGAACAGCGCGGGCAGCACGGACTTGATCGAAAAGCTCCCGCCCATCGCGCGGTTGTAATAAAGGCCCGACTGGAACGGCGTGATCAGATCGACTATGTGCCCGCTGATATCGAGAAGATGCGTGGCAAGGTCCGGGAACAGCTCGGCGAGATCCTTTAGCTTCCCACACTCGAAGCTCTTGTTGTACGCCGTCACGCATACCCCCATGGGGATGTCCTCGCAAAGCCGCTCCGCGATCGCGCGTCGCGGATCCGTCCCTGCCTCGGCAAGGAACTCGCGGTGCTGAAGCTCTCCGCCCTCGCGCTCGATATAGTGCAGCGAATACTGGAACGGTATCTGCGAGAACGGGCTCGTCCCGACGTAGCGCGGCACGGCGTACTGCACGGTCTCGAAATCGAGGAAATACAGCGGGTATGAGAGCTTCGAAAGAAACTCACGTAGGCCCTCGCGGTCAATATAGTCTCCGCGGTCGTTGAGCGCAAAGTCCATCTGCATTATCTGCTTCCGGTTCGTGACTGTGTTGAAATCCCACACCTCTTGGTATGAGACCGCCCCGGCGAGATAATAGCGGATCTTCGTCGCAAAGTCCATCCGATAGAGGTCGAAAACGTTCGGCTTCGGCAGATCGCGCGTGCAGTAATCCCAGTAGGGGCAGGCATACGGATGATTGCACGCCTCGGAGAGGTCTATCGCCGGTTCCTCATCGGATAACAGAAACTTTTCCCCAAGGGCGAGCACGCTCTCTATCTCCCGGCTCTCGGCCTCGACTGCCTTTGAAACGTCCTCTATGCGGAACAGCCCGTTGATATCGAGCGTGCCGTCGAAGACGTACTCGCTGTTGAGCACGACGACGTAAGTGCCGGTGACGTTCACGCCGCAGTGCGTGAGCACGTATTTCTGATAGGCGACGTCTGCGGCGTACACGTCCTTGTTCGCGTGCGTCGAGCTCTTGACCTCGTAGATCGCCCAGCCGCCGTTCTCCCTTTTGAGGATATCGACGGCGCAGTAGAGCCCGCCAAATGAGAACGACGCCTCGCAGATGACCTCCGTCCCGCGATCCATCTCCTCCTTCGTCCGCTCTATCATGCGGGCGAGGTCGAGCTTTTCGCCGTCATACGCTGTGACCTCGACGAAATCGCCGAAGAGCCCCATCGCGAGGTCGCCGATCTCGTTTCCCGCGTCGAACCTTGCCTGCAAATCGGGCGTTATCGTCTGTTCCTCGGGCTTGTACTTCGAAAGCCACGCAAGCTTCGGGCACTGCCTGAGCTGGCAGTATTTGGATTTGGAAAGGAAAAGCTTGGGCATTTCATTCCTCCATGCGTTCGATTTCCTTATCGCGCTTTCGGTCGTAGATCTTCCTGCTCTTTATCGCGCGTGTGACGGGGTTGACCGCGCCCCATGAGCCGCGCTGCTCGTTGTCCAGCTCGCGGCGCTTGCGCTTGGAGAGCTTTTTGTAGGGGATGAACTTCGGCATGATTTCTCCTGTATCTGTTATTCTGGAATCGGATAATGCTTCGCTATTCCATTCAGCGCTTCTTCCTCCGTCTCGCACGGTTCGATCAACGCTATCAGCTTTTCCGCTATTGCGTCTTTGTCCTTGTAGGGCTTGCATACTTGCCACATCTTTATTCGTGATTTCAGCGGGAATCCCTTGTCCTGTAGCAGCTTCGTAAACTTGAATCTCGTCCTCATAAAAGCCCTCCTCGGAAAAGAATTATATGCGTTGTCATGCTTACCTCTTCTTACTGTAAAACCTGTCGCTCGATTTGAAGTTGTAGATCGGGCGTATCTGCTTTTCGATGCGGACCGTATCGCCGATGGCGTCGATTATCGTCTGCGGGTCCTTGTACGCCATCGGGCATTCGTCGAGCGTATCCGCGCCGACGGAGCTGGTGAAGATGCCCTCCATGCTCTTTTTGAAATCGGCAAGGGTGAAGCTTTGCTCTGCCTGCGTGCGGCTGTAAAGACGTCCCGCGCCGTGGGGAGCGCTCCGGTTCCAGTCGTCGTTGCCGAGCCCTTCGCAGATAAGCGCGCCGTCGCGCATGTTGAGGGGGATCAGCAGCCGCTCGCCCTCGCGCGCCGAGACCGCGCCCTTGCGCAAGATCATGTGGTCGAGGTCGATGTAGTTGTGGATGGTCGTGAAGAACTCCTCTTCGTGCAGCTTCAGCGCGTCGAGTATGCATTCCTTGATTATCTGCCTGTTGAGCGCGGCGAAGCGCTGCATCAGCGCCATGTCCTCAAGGTAGGCGTCGCGAAAGTCGCCGGAAAGATACGCGAGCTCGTAAGGTATCTCCGTCTGCTTTCTGCCGCCGACGTTCGCGTATGCCCTGCTTTGGTAGTGCTCCGCGACCTGCAGGCCCAAATTGCGGCTGCCGGTGTGGATGACGAGGTAGAGGTTCTCCTCGTCGTCGCGGTCGACCTCGATGAAGTGGTTGCCGCCCCCGAGCGTGCCGAGGCTCTCCTTGGCTCTTCGCGTGTCGACCTTTTTGATGCAGTTGAGCTCGTCGATATCGATCCGCCCGTGGCTGCGGTGCGGTTTTTCGCGCACGTCACGCCCGTGGGGGATGTTCTTGCGGATGAACGAATCGAGCTCGGGCAGATTCAGGCGCTTCTCTTTGAGGCGAACGACGTCCATTCCGCAGCCGATGTCGACGCCGACGAGGTTCGGGACGACGTAATCGCCGACCGTCATCGTCGTGCCGATGGTGCAGCCCTTGCCCGTATGCACGTCGGGCATGATGCGTATCTTCGATCCCGCCGCGAACGGCTGATCGCAAAGCGCCTTTATTTGACCCTCCGCCGAGGGCTCGAGAACGTCGGTATAGATTTTTGCAGTGGCGTAAGTGCCGTTAATCTCAATCATTTGTAGGTTCCTTTTTTTCTCGTTTAGCTTGTTCTATCCAAGCATCCCATTCCCATTTGATAGGACACTCAACTTTTTCTCTAATCTTTTGCTGATAGTCTTTGTAGTCTTGTTCTTGCAATCTGCTCCAAGAATCATATTTATTGTCAATTCCAAGACTTATTTTCGCCGCAGAGAATACTAATGAATCAAGTGGAACATGGAACAGGTCAAGATTTACATCCAGATACTCATCCCATAAGCCCATTACCAACATGTACTTAACGGACATATTGATCCATTTTTGCGCTTGCCCGTATTGAAGATGACTATCGTCTTTAAGAACTTCGCTATTGTGGTCTGCTTCAGTTATTGTATTGCAAAGGTCATAATGCCATCTTTCAAATTCCTCTGAACTTAGCTTTTTCCCTATTAGCAATTCGCCGTTGATAGCAGAGTGTATAGAATTGTTAATTGAGCAAATAAAGTCTTTTTTCTTCTTGGAATAGCAGATCATGTTCGGATTCTTATCCCGAATGCCTTTTTCAATAGATTGTGTATTGTTTTTATACCTAATTGTCCTGCATAAATCCAAATAAGCTCTTTGAATGCATGCATTCAATGCACAGTTCTTGTCTGATTCAGCATCACTTTTTGTTATTCCGAAGTAACTGAACCATAGGAAGTCTTCAGCCATTCTTCTTTCCATTTCTGTTTCCTCCTTAAATATCTTTATACGCTTCAACCGTCCTCTCGGCGGTATCCTTCACCTTTTTCGCCAGGAACTCCGGCTCCAAGAGCACCACGTCCGGCGCGAAGCTCCGGCTAAACTGCAGCATCGCCATCTCGTTCACCGTTACCGATACCGTGACCGTCTCGTCCGTCTCGTCCGAAAAGCGCACGTCCAGGCCGAACATGTCGATGACGTCCGATATCATCGCCTTTGTAACCCGGAACTTTGCGAACACGTCCTCGCTCGAGAACATATAGACGTGGCGGCGCATGTACTCCGTTAGATCGAGCCGCCTATTCTTCGCCCAGGGCAGCGACTCAAAGGGCTTCACGGGCTCGTCCTCCAGCACGCGCACCTTCGTGATGCGGTCGATGCGGTAATTGGAGATATCGTCGTACTTATCATAATTGCAGATGAGGTAGTATTTGCCCTCCTTCGCCGCCATCTGATAGGGGCTGACGAGATACTCGCGCACGGCGCCGTCTTCGCGGCGTTTCACGTGCAGCTTTTTGTCCGTGCCGTATTCGAGGTAATTGAACACCACCTTGCAGCCTCGGCCGATCGCCTCGTCGAGCTTGTCGATGGTGGAGAAGAGCTCGCCGTTCTGCGGCAGGACGTCCGGCACGGCGTGAACGTGTTTCGTGTGAGCCCTGAAATACTTGCTCGAAAGTCCTTCAAGCTTCCCGATGAGCTGCTTCCGCTGACCGTATGGGATGTGGTTGGAGAAGGTGACGCTGTCGATGAGCAGCCTAAGCTCTGAGTCGGTGAACTCGCGCACGAGCCAGAAATCCGACCATATCTCGCTCTCTTCAAGCTCGCCCGTTTTCGGGTTCTGCACCATGCGGACGGGCGGGTCGTGCGGATGCTCGATATCATACCCGCATTCCATAAGGCCCAGGATGTTCCTGCGGATGGCCTTGCGGTCGGCTGTCATGCCGTATTCGCGCTTTAGGATATCGCCAATCTCCTTCTGGCTCAAGGTGTGATCCTTATCGGTGTACTTCCTGAGAATATCCAGTATGTTCAATATCAAAAGCTTTTTCGGCTGTTCGGACATTTTTATCACCCCCATAGGTGCATTATACTTTATCTGGCGGCATTATACAATACCCGATGTCCTGTTTTCGACGCATCGGTCCTGATATAGTAACGGCAAGCAAAAAGACGCCGCACACCGTGACTGTCTATTATCTGAAATCAAGAAAGGATGAAAAACATGTCTATCACGTTTTCGTTAAGCGCACACATGATCAGGCCCGAGCGCAAGCTTACACAGGAGGAAGTTGCAGCCATCATCGCCTCGCACGCGAAGTGGCTTGCCAGGGCAGAAAACAGGAATACCGGTGAAACGGATGGCGGAAGGAGAGCCGATTTCAGCGACGCCGATCTTACAGGATTTGATTTTTCCGGAGCGGATCTGCGCGAGGCAAACTTCAGCGGATCCAATCTCAAAGATGCTAAGTTCGCAGGAACCAAACTGGACGGAGCTCGGTTTATCAATGCGTCGATATGCAATACGGATTTCTCGAAGGCAGAGCTCAAAGGAGCTGATTTTTTCAGAGCTGACGGATTAAGCTCCAAGTTCGCAGGAGGGATACTAAAGCAAGCAAATTTTGCAAAAGCGCTCCTGTGGGACAGCGATTTATCAGGAGCGGATCTCACGAATGCCGATCTGCATGCGGCTCAGTTAAGTGACACGTTGTTTTGCAATGCGACGCTTGCGGACGCCGACCTTTCGCGCGCCGATCTCGATTATGCGCATTTCAGCAATGCTGACTGTAAAAACGCGATCTTCGATTATACAGCGAACACATATTGGGCACATTTTGACGACGCAGACCTGACCGGAGCGTCATTCTACGGAACCGGGATCAAGCAGGAAGATCTTGAAGAAGCTAAAGGGGCATTTATTCCTCTTTCATGTCCCGATGAGGGGGAGTTTGTCGGATGGACGAAGAGCGGAGAGGGTTATATGATCAAGCTGCTGATACCTGCTGAAGCGGAGCGCAAATCGGCGGCGAACAGGCTCAGCCGCGCATCGGCTGCAAAAACGATTGCGATCTATGACGAAAACGGCGGTGAGGTCAGCGAAGCGGCGAACGGGATCAACAAAGGCTGTATCTTCAGACCGGGAGAAAATGTAGAGTCCGACAACAAGGGGGTGTGGTTCTTCATCTCCCGCGCCGAAGCGGAGTACATGATAGTACTGTCCGATCAGGAAGACGATTGCGACGATGAAGAGACCGATGAAACGGAGGGTGAAAATGATCAAGCTTGACAGAGCGCACACCTGCGCATTCACAGGGCACCGTCCGGAAAAGCTGAGATTCCCAGAGACCGGAACGAGAGAATGGCTGGAATCGACGATCAACAATGCTATCAATAACGGCTTTACGACCTTTATCTCGGGCATGCAGCGTGGAGTTGATATCTGGGCGGCGGAGATAGTGCTGAAACTCCGCTTTGAAGGAGCTCCGATTCGTCTGATTGCGGCATGCGCATTCCAAGGGATGGAGGAACGCTGGGATCCCGAATGGCAGAAAAGATACCACCGCATACTCAACTGCGCCAATGAGGTATATTACATAGGCGAAAGGCCCGGTACGGCGTCGTTCGACAAGCGCGATCGCTGGATGGTCGACCATGCCTCGCGGCTCATCTCGGTCTATTGCGGGATGCCGGGCGGTACGAAGCGCACGATCGAATACGCAAAAGCGGAGGGAATCGAGGTAGTATGTACCGAGTACAAAAAGTGAAATAATGTGAACGGCCCGGCATCACGCCGAGCCGTTTTGCATATCAGGACTTATTCTCCATAAAACACTTCAAGATCGTCGAGACGCAGCAGAGTTGGCGGGAAGCCTTGTCCTGCACCGACGTCGATATCGATCCACGTGCGCGTCTTCAGCACCTTGCCGCGGTTCTCGTCGCCGTAATACAGCGTGGGAGTGTGCCCGAAAACTGTGATGATGTCGTCGAAGTACTCCGTGTCGAGCTCAGGACGAGTCCACAAAAGATCCTTTGCCGTGTAATCGGATATCTTCTTGCATGGATCAAAGCCGCCAAGCCCCGAGTGCACGAGAAGAAAGTCTTGCCCGCCGACCGTGACCGCGCCGATATGCGGAGCGTCCCGGAGATAACCGAGTATACCGCCCACAGCGGCGGGAGCATCCTTTGCAAGCTCCCGAAGGCTTTCGAGCGTCACCCTGCCGCCGTTGGACAGATAGTTGAAATAGGCCATCACGTTCTCGATATTGGAGAAGCGTACGGCGTCATCCCTGCTTTTATTGAAAAGGAAATCGCATGCGAGGAGCATTTCCTCGTGATTGCCGAGTATCAGCACGATATTGGGCCGCGTCATAAAGTAACGCAAAAGCTCGACGCCGCCGTCGCCGTTGCGGTCGATGACGTCGCCCAATACGTAAAGCGTATCCTTGTCGGTAAAGCCGACCCCGTCAAGCAGAGCTTTAAACTTCTCGACCGGATAGCTGTGAAGATCGGAAACAGCGTAGGTGCTCACTGAATACCTCCTGTGCATTTTTCCCGATCATATTACATCACACTGTGTCCCGATTTCACCGCATCCGGAGTTGTATCATAAAGAAAAAACGCAGGAGGCACTAATGGATCCACTTTTCATTGGTTATGATAAAGACTTTTACGATGCGATACCCTATGTCAGGACTTGCATCGAACCGCCCGAGCCACGCATGTCTTGCTGGGAAATCGAGCCGTCATTTGAAACGATCGCGGAAAAACTCAAGTTTGCTCGGGATAATCCCAAGGTCTACGATGAATACGGCCTGCCGGATGACGATGAGATCCGCGAGTTCATTCTTAGTCATCCGCAGCTCCTGTTTTATGCACCAGAGCTTAAAAAGATATGGGACTTGCTTGGAAAAGTTTCACCGTTCATGAAGCTTTTACAGAATCAGTGGCTTCTCACGGCAACAATGAAAACGCTGCATTTTTCCGAACCGGCATACATTGCTCTAAAGCTGTTCCGCGAGGCGGTAGGTACAGACGTGTTTACAAATGTACTTATTTCCGAGGAAGATGAAGGATATTTGCTTCTTAATACTGCTGAATACTTTTGGAGTAAAAACGAAGATGCAAAGGAACACGCTTTCGAGTTGCTTAAGAACAAGCCTTTCACGGATGCATTGTATGAAATATTATCGGGTCCACGATATTCAACACCTGTTTACGGTCTGATCCGTCACGGAGACGACCGTGTCATTGGTGAGTATTCCTTTGAGAGGATAGGCTCTGAACGAACGTCCGATGAATTGGCGGAATGGTTTTCGGTTTCGCTAAAGGATTTTTTCTTCAACCTTTATTTTGAAACCATTAAGCATTTTGCCGTATATAATAAGCAAAAAACACCTGTTGCACTTTTGAAGATCGAAAACGGTGTTCTGAATGAAATCGTTACCGACCGAGACGTCTCCCTGACCGAAAACGGCCTGCTTACGGCTATACTCAACTGGCTGCTTGACGTCGGCTATTCCATGGGAAAGGACACTCTTAAGGAGGAAGTGGAATGAACGAAGCAAAACGTGGAGTGTTTTGGCTGATAGACGGGGAGTTGCTTTGCTTTCCGTTTGACAAGAGCGCCGAACACGGCGTCGCCAAGTCCGGGAATACTTATAACCATAAGCTCCTATGGGAGCACGTTCGCCCGAAGGGCTGCAATAAGCCATACAACTACTATCCCCGCGGGCGCGTGGAGATCAATGCCAAGGGCCGCCCGGTCGTCTTCATGAGCCCGCATATCGATGCGGTGTATATCCCGGAAATCATGGAGGCCTTCTCGCTCCCGTCCGAGCCGAGGGTTATTATAGACGGCAGCAGGCACTATAGTTCTCATATTGACCATTAGACTATGCAGACAAAAATGTCGTAAACAAATTTACCCAAACATTTACCCAAACGGGCATGAAAAAACAGGCAAAAACAGGTTGCAACAAGCCGCGACACACTGCAACAGACAGTTCTTAAAAAGCCAATAAATCACTGATAAAACTGCAAAAAAACACGATAAAACACGTAAATAAAAAAGCCTTCAGGGTGCGTTGGTAATGAAGAGGTAGGCAGTCCGAATCTGCTCACCAGCTCCAAAAAGCCCCGAAAACTCGTTTTCGGGGCTTTTCTTCTGCAGGCATGACCGATGAAATCCGGAACGCGGCGCAGCCTTACCTATCGATCCTCGCTCCGAACCGATCCTCGAACGCCTCTATTATCGAGAGCAGGTCGGGGTCGCGGTCTATATAGGCCTCGGGATAGTTCTCGAGGCAGGCGTTCCTGAAGCGGAGCACGGTCTCCGCCCGGAGGGCGGGGGAGACGCCGTAGTATGCTTCCGCGATGGAACCGGTTATGGCTGCGAGCGTGTCACTGTCGCCGCCTGCGGAGATCGCGCAGCGTATCGCGTCCTCGAAGGAATCCGATTCGAGGAACGCCTCGATCGCCTGCGGGACCGTTTCCTGACAGGTCTCGTTGAACTCATAAAACGGTCTTATCTCGTCGATGGTGAAATCAAGCGCGTAGTAGTTTTCTTCTATAAAACGGCGTATCTCCTCCTTGCCGCTTCCGGTGCGGGCGAGGAATATCGCGCATGCGGTGGCCTCCGCGCCGCGAATGCCCTCCGGGTGGTCGTGAGTTACGCACGTTACCGCGTATGAGAGACGTTTTGCCTCCTCGAGGCTGTTTGCGGCCCACCCGCAGGGGCTTACACGCATAGCCGCGCCGTTGCCGAAGCTGTAATAGGGCTTGGGATCGTCGCCGAATACCCAGTCGAAGAACCTCCCGCCGAAGCCGCAGGAGGGATACTGCCGCCCTATACTGCGCATCCAACGGGCCGTCTGCTCGCTAAGCCCTTCGGCTTTGCCGTCCGTCTCGAGCAGGGCCTTTGCCACGGCCACGGTCATTATGCTGTCGTCAGTCGGCCAACAGCCCGCGCCGAAAAACGGGAACTCCTTGCTCCTGTGGTTATCGAACTCGTATATGGATCCCACCATATCTCCTATAACTGCTCCAAACATATTATCATACCTTCCTTTCAAACGTCTTTTTTGATGTTAATCCCCGTTCGCTCATACTGCCTCACCGGTCTCGCGCATCATTCGGTCGAGCAGCTCGAGCAGCTCCGAAACCGTCCGCTTTATTACGGGGAAGCCCGCGTTCCTTTCGCCTCCCCGGCACATGTACAGCCCGCGGTTTATCTCTATCATGACCGAGCTCACGCGCCGGTCGATACCGTAATAACGCATGGGGACGATGCTCCCGCAATACGGGAAGTTCATCGCGACGGAAAAGCCCGCACTCCTGAAATGCTCCGCAGCGGCGTCCGCAAGCAGACCCGGCGTGTGAAACGCGTCCGTACCTATGCAGATATCGGGCCGCGCGCTGCGCCTGTCCGATTCATAGGGCAGGGGGACGGGGGAAAACGAGTGCCCGTCCACGATAAGACAGCGGCCGAAGGAATCGAGCTTTTTGCTCACGGCTTCGGTGAATAAACGGTGATGCGGGTCGTAGTAGCGGGAAAGTATCGACTCCCTTAATGAGGGCGTGACGCTTCTCAGCGGGGATCCCGAGCTCGTACTCGTATAGACGGCCCCCATGCCGACCTTCGACATGGGTTCTGACGCGTCGTCGCGGAACCTTTCCGGGTCGCACACGAGCCTGCTCACGGGGAATACGACGCGGTCGTATCCCGTGAATATCTCGTCGCAGTAATGATCCGTCATCCTCAAAAGCTCACCGGGCAGGTCGTCCGCGCAGAATGACGGAAGTTCCTCCTTAGGGATGACGGTCGAGGAGTGGGGAATGTGCAGAAGCAGCGGTGAATCGGTCTTTATCATGTTCGTACCTCCTTCCGCCATACAGAGGTACGAAAAAAGCCCATCGTTCCGATGAGCCCGGCGTATTCAACAGCACCCATCGGTCAAGCTTTGGCACCTTACCCTTTGCGGGCAGGTTGTCGTGCGGTCAACGAGCTTGTCTCTCGCGCACTCTTTATGGCATTAATATTATAGCATACGCCCGTCGTTTTGTCAAGCTGCGCCGCTTATTGCTTTTGTGTGTGAAAAAGGTTATAATCATCAAAGAGAAAGGGCAGTCCGCCGCAAGCGGCGTGCCTTTACTTCCAAAACCGTTACGGAGGCGGCAGAATGAAACGATTGAAGTATAAGCCGTGGTTCAATTACGCGGTCGCGCTGTGCATCGCGGTAGTGCTTTATGTGGTGCTGACGCATATTCCTGGCCTGCGGGCGGGGATAAGGAAGTTCTTGGGCTACTTCAAGCCAGTTATTCTCGGCTGCGTGATCGCTTACGTCATCAATTCGCTGTCGAATCTGTACGAGCGCAGCGTTTTCCGCTGGATCAAAAAGGAGGTCCCGCGCGAGGCCGTATCCATCGTGCTCGCGTTCATAACGATACTGCTTCTTCTCGTTCTGCTGACGCTGCTGCTCGTCCCGCAGCTCATCGACAGCGTACGCCTGTTCGTATCCAACCTCGACGGATACGCCGCGTCCGTCAACGCGCTTCTCGACAGGCTCGGGATATCCGCCTCAGCGCTCGGCATCGACGGAGTTATCGGCTCGTCGGAGTCCATTATTCAGACTGTTACGGATTACATCAGGAATAATCTGAACGCAATACTCACCAAATCCGTCAGCGCGGGCAGGAACCTTGTGATGTTCCTCATCGCGTTCATGCTCTCGATATATCTGCTCGCCGCCAAGCGCCGTTTGAGGGAGGGCGGAAAGCGCCTCCTGCGCGCGCTCACCAATGAAGACGGCTATGCAAAGACGCGCAGGTTCTTCGTCAGGAGCCACGCGATCCTTAACCGCTACATCGCCTTCAACCTGCTCGACAGCCTGATAATCGGCGTGATAAACGCTTTGTTCATGACGGCGCTGGGCATGCCGTACGTCGGCCTCGTTTCGTTCGTTGTCGCGCTGACGAACCTCATACCCACATTCGGGCCGATCGTCGGCGCGGGCGTCGGCGCGTTCATACTCGTGCTCGTAAAGCCCTGGTACGCGCTGGCGTTCCTGCTGTTCGCGATAGTGCTGCAGGGCGTGGACGGCTATCTTATAAAGCCGAAGCTCTTCGGCGAATCGCTGGGCGTTTCCGGACTGTGGATACTGATAGGCGTTATAGTCGGAGGGAGGATGTTCGGAATCACGGGCATACTCCTCGCTATCCCCGGCGTCGCGATACTCGATAT
The DNA here is from genome assembly GCA_017616435.1 of Clostridia bacterium. Taxonomy (GTDB): domain Bacteria; phylum Bacillota; class Clostridia; order Christensenellales; family CAG-138; genus UBA3857. The sequence goes on along the minus strand of JAFZYC010000001.1, from coordinate 3,891 downwards.
GCTGTATAAGGATTATCTCCTCCCGAAGCTCGAGGAGAGAAAAAGGCGCGCGGAGCTATCAGAAGCGATGGAGTAAAGTGAAGCTCAGGCTGCCGCATGTTGAGTGCGGCAGCTTTTTGTTTGCCCCGGTTTTTTCACATCGGGCAAAATGGGTCTTGCTATTTCCCGAAATTGGTATATAATGTATTTACTACCAATCAAGGAGGCATCATATGTTCAAGAAGTTCATTGCCGAGTTCTTCGGCACACTGTTCCTCGTATTCTTCGCATGCGGCATCGCAAGCGTAGCGTGCGCTGGCGCGGAGGGCGCTCTGCTCAACTTCGTAATAGCCGTTGGCTTCGGTCTTGCCCTTATCGCCTGCATCTATACGATCGGCGCAAGGTCCGGCTCCCATGTCAACCCCGCCGTATCCCTCGCGATGCTGCTTGACGGCCGCATGGGCTTCGGTGAGTTCATCGTTTACGTCATCGCTCAGTTCCTGGGCGCTGTCGGCGGCGCCGCTCTCCTGTGGCTCCTCGCCGGCAAGGATTGCTCCCTCGCGACCAACATGCCCGCGGCGAACCTTCCCGTATGGGGCGCCATCGTGATCGAGGCGATCCTCACCTGCATGTTCGTCTACACCGTAATGGGCACCACCGCAAAGAAGGATTTCCATGGCGCGGGCATCGTTAACGGCTTCGCTCTCGCTCTCGTACACATCCTCGGCGTGTCCTTCACCGGCACCTCCGTCAACCCCGCCAGGACCTTCGGTCCCGCTCTCATGAAGCTGATCCAGGGCAAAGGCGAGTTCATGGGCGTTTACTGGATCTTCGTCGTAGGTCCTCTTGCCGGCGCCGTCCTTGCAGCGATCCTCTACAGGATCATCAACAGGGAGAAGGAAGCGAAATAAGGATCCAAAAAAACATGTTGGGGGCTTTTGCCCCCTTTTTATTTTGACCCCGATGTGGTATAATGAGAAACGGAGAAAATCGGGAGAAAGGCAATAAACCTTGAAAAAGCGTTTCCGCAGAAAGAAATACGGCCGCAGGCGCAGGTCGCTGTCGGCGAGCAACTGGGGCCCTGTAATAAAGCTCCTGCTCTGCGTCATAGGCGGGCTCGCGCTCATCGCCTTCCTGACCCTGTTCGTCATGGTCATGCTGGAGGCTGTTTTCCATATAGACACTCCGCTGCCTCCCGACGGGATCGTCGCGAAGGTCGCAAAGGCTTTCACGAAGGACGATATCCTGGTCGTGACGCCGACGCCCTACTATACGCCGGTGCCCACGGCCACGCCGCATCCCATGACGGAGTATAACGCGGAGGAGGCCGAAAAGGAGGTCGTGCTCCCGCCCGAGCTCCAGTATTACTGGTTCGGCGATCCCTCCTTCAGCGGCGGAAAGATGCTCTTCTCCGCGGGCAGGATAGTCGGCGACAACGTGCGCATGTGCGCGCTGCTCGAATACGATCCGGAGACCGGCTCCGTTGCGGAGCTCCCTGTAAAGCCGAAGAACGCCCATTTCATTTACCCCGTCTGCAACGACGAATGGCTCGTCTATCTTGACGGAAACGTGAACGGCGGCGGCGATATCTGCGCCTACCGCAGGGGCGATTATTCGGGAGATCCCATATTCATCAAAAAGGTCTATGTCGGCCAGCCGGAGATAAGGCTCGACGGGCATTACATAGCATGGATGGAGCGTACGGGCACCGCGCGCGACAAGCTCTACGTCTGCGATCTCGAAACGCTGGAGACCACGGTCGTCGCGATGTTCACCTCCTCGTCCTACGGCACGAGCGCGCCCTATATGAAGGACGGCGAGCTCATCTGGGCGTCCGAGGGTACCGAAAAGTACGAGGACGGCCGCATGACCAGCGTGATAAAGCATATCAGCATCGACAGCTCCGGAATAAGGGATTATTCCGTCGATACCTACGTTCACGATCCGGAGACGAACGGGCGCTATTTCGCTTGGATAGACGCGCATCACAGCGAGAGCTCGACACTGTACTACGCGGAAGCATCCGACTCGGGCAAGCTCGTACCGCACGAGATCGCGCAGGGCGTCGTGGACTTCATAATGGACGATGATTTCATCGCGTACAGCGTCGACGAGGTCATATATGTATTCCTCTTCAATTCTCTCGAAAGCTATCGCATAACCCCCGAAAGGGAGCTCGCGCAGCTCCTCGGCGCCTCCGAAGGGCGCGTTATATGGATGGACGTCACCACGAGGGAGAGGGACGTCATGAAATACGCAAAGATCCCCACCGACTGAGGGAGCAATAATGCCAAAGGACAAGACCAAATTCGTATGCGGAGAATGCGGCTATGAGACCGGAAAATGGTTCGGCCGCTGTCCTTCGTGCGGGAGCTGGAACACGCTTGTCGAGATGAGCGTTACGGAGGCTCCGAAAAGATCCGCCATGAGCTCCGGATCCGGCGCGGTCAGGCTTTCGAGCGTCGACGGAAAGGACGCCGCGAGGACGAAGACCGGCATAGGCGAGCTCGACCGCGTATTGGGCGGCGGCATCGTCGCGGGCTCCGTGATACTCCTCGGCGGCGACCCCGGCATAGGCAAGAGCACTCTGCTCATGCAGGCCGCGAGCAGGCTTGTAGCGGAAGCGCCGGTGCTCTATGTCTCGGGCGAGGAATCCAAGGCCCAGCTCAAGCTCCGCGCGGAGCGCTGCGGAGTCTCGGGCGATCTGCTGGTAATGACGGAGACGAGCGTCTCCGCGATCGAGAGCGAGGTTGAGCGCGTAAAGCCCGCGTTCCTCATAATAGACAGCATACAGACCATGGTCTCGACAGAGGTCGCCTCCGCGGCGGGCTCCGTCACGCAGATAAGGGAGGTCACGGCCGCCCTTACAAGGATCGCGAAGCTCAACGGCTGCGCGGTGTTCATCGTCGGTCATGTCACGAAGGAGGGCGCGATAGCCGGACCGAGGCTTTTGGAGCACATGGTCGATACCGTGCTCTATTTCGAGGGCGACAGACACGACGCCTTCCGCCTGCTCCGTGCGGTCAAGAACCGCTTCGGCTCCACTAACGAGATAGGCATTTTCGAGATGCGCGGCGACGGCATGGCGGAGGTCGCGGATCCTTCGGAGATGTTCGTCTCGGGCAACAACGATACGGGCTGCGCGGTCACCTGCATAATGGAGGGCAACCGCCCGATACTCGTGGAGGTCCAGTCGCTCCTTGCATCTACAGTCTACGCGAATCCGCGCCGTATGGCCGCGGGCATGGACGGAGGCCGCCTCATGCTGCTGCTCGCAGTGCTGGAGCGCAGAGCGGGCGTCAGAACGGGCGATAAGGACGTCTACACCAACGCCGTCGGCGGCATCAGGGTAGACGACCGCGGCGCGGATCTTGCGGTGGTCATGGCCGTCGCGGGGTCGGTGTTCGACAGACGCCTTCCCGAAAGGACTGCGGTGATCGGCGAGGTATCGCTCACGGGAGAGATACGCGCCGTCGACCGCATGATGAACCGAGTGAACGAATGCGTGCGCCGCGGCTATACGCGCGTTATCGCCCCGTATTCATCGAGCCTCAAGGGCGTGAAGGACGTCGATATAACGACCGTAAGGAACATCAGGGACGCGCTGGCGCATCTGGAATGATAAAGCAATAACAAGGGCGGAGCAAAGGGTGCATTCACTTAAGGAGACATAGGTTTTCGGCGGTGAAAAAACCGACAAGCAATAAAAAACCGAGAGCGCGAATAACCGCACTCTCGGTATTCTTTTTCCGCCGAAAACCGCGAAGCGTCTCAAACAGGGATGGGATTCGTAACCGAATCCCATAGTAATTATATACCCCTCATTCGTCACGCAGCGACTGCGTCGGCGCGTGACACCTTCCCCACCCGGGGGAAGGCTGGGAGATTTTTGTGCCGGGAAAGCGAAAAGCG
>JAFZYC010000023.1 GCA_017616435.1 Clostridia bacterium | reverse complement strand
GGGTATCCGTTTTTTATTGGCAGGGGCACTAAGATTCTGAACTCTGCGCAGCGTGTAACTCCATTCGGTCCCGGCCTGCGTTCCGCTGCGCCTTGCATTTGCCAAGGCAAATGCGGAGTTCGAATCACGCGGCTGCGTGGCCAATGTAAAAGGGATGTCCGGTGGACATCCCTTTTTCATTGGCAGGGGCACTAAGATTCGAACTCAGAAGAACGGTTTTGGAGACCGCTATGTTACCATTACATCATGCCCCTATTTGGCTCGCGAATGAGATTATAGCACCTCGGGCGGGGAATGTCAAGCGCGTTTTTCACCAAATTATTGTTGACGGGACGCCGCGGCGAGGGTACAATCCATTATATGAAGATACGCCTCGTTATAGTGAATATCGAAGATTGCGCCGGGCTTCTTTCCGCGCCAGAAAGGTTCTGCTCCGGGCAGAGGCTCGCCCGCGCTGAGGCAATAGCCGACGCCGGAAAGCGCATGCAGAGCTATGCCGCGGAGCTGGCGCTCTCATTCGCGCTGTCGGGCGACGCGCTTCTGCCCCCCGTCTACTCGTATGACGAAAAGGGCAGGCCCGTGGTCGAGGGCGGCTTCGTCTCGCTCTCCCATTCCGGGAACTATGCCGTCTGCGCTTACTCCCCCGCCCCCGTGGGCGTCGATATCGAGGAGCGTCGTCCGGTCGAATGCGGGCTCGCGCGAAGGATACTCTGTCCCGCGGAGCGGAAGGAATACGAGCGAAGCGGCGTCGGATACCTGCTGGGGCGCTTTGTAATGAAGGAAGCCCTCTTCAAGCTGACCGGCGAGGGCATTTCGGGCGGCTTCCGCGACGTATTCGAGAGCGAAGGGCGGCTCTTCCGACGCGGCGTCCTTGCGGGGTTCCCCGTTTTCTTCGGCACGCCGGGATATGCCTGCTGTGTCGTATCATCCGTTTTTCCCGAAGAGATCGAGCTTATAAGCGATCCGCATCTGCGCATTGAAAAGCAGCTTACCCCCGATGATCCAAGGAGGTCAATATGATCCGTATCGGTTCAATAGTTTGGGGCGTTGTCGATATCGGCCGCGCCGTTGCATTCTGGAGCGAGGCGCTGCATTACGAGCTGAAATACCCCGCCTCCGATGATTGGGCGATACTCGTTCCCAAGAACGGCGACGGGCTCCAGCTTTCGCTGAGCAAGGTGAGCTCGTCCCACGCGCGCCGTCATCACATCGATATCTTTACCGACGAGCCCGAAGCCGAGGTCAACAGGCTGCTCGCGCTGGGCGCCGTGAAAAAGCCTTGGGATTACCCGCCCGACGCGGATTACGTCGTGCTGCAGGATCCCGAAGGCAACCCCTTCTGCGTGGTGGATATAAATCATTAAGGGGAACAAAAGAGCCGCTTTGCGGCTCTTTTATCATTTCCCGATGTCCCCATTCCGGCTAAATAATTATTTGACATTTGGTAGTATACATGATATACTACATGTATTCGAATATGCTCTGCTCCGTTCAGCCGGGAGGTAAACATGAAAAAATCAAAACGATCCGTTCTGTCCGCCCTTGCGCTCCTGCTCGCGGCGCTGATGCTTTCGTGCGCCATTTCCTGCGGGAAAAAGCCCGCCGGCGATCCCGCGACCGACAATACGCCTCTGCCGGAGGGCGTGACGGCAGAACCAAACGCCGCCCCTTCGGAAAAGCCCATCTTCTACGATCCCGAGACGGATTACGACAACCGTTACGGCATGGGCTATGACTGCATTGTAGAAACGGAGGATGCGTATTATTGCTGCGCCAGTTATTCAAGCAGATATTTATTCTATTACGATAAGGCAAGCGGAGAGCGCGGAGTACTCTGCAGTAAACCGGAGTGCATGCACGACGCCGGCGGAACGGATTGCAGCGGATTGATAGAAATGTGCGGCGCGAGCCTCAATTACTGGGACGGAAGGCTTCACTATCTCGCGATCGACCGCAATCACCATTGTTATGCGTTTTTTTCCGTCGCCCTTGACGGTTCGGATAAGAGGATGGACACCCTCGCGGACACTTCGCCCATAGAGATACAGGGCGCCACCATGCCGCAGAGGCTTGACTATCACCGCGGCAAATGCTACGGATGGCGATATTATGAGGAAGTCGAAAACAGCGAACTTTTTAACTGTATCGACGTCGTAAGCGCGGATCCGCAGACCGGAGAAACAAGGCTGATCCTCAAAGAGAAGCTCGAAGTGTATCCCACAGAGCCCAAGCTTTACTACCACGGGAATTATGTTTATATCAGCTATAATATTCAGGATTATGAGGAGCTTGAAGATCACGTCGAAGTGCTGAGCAATATCCTTTGCATATACAGATGGAATATCGAAACGGAGGAGCTTGAAGAGGTCCTTCGGACCGAGCTTTTGGATATCGGCGAGAAGGGATCGGGCTTCCGCCTTTATATCGACGCCGAGGAGCGTATCTGGACTGCACCGGTATATGGAGAGCAAACGGTTTACACCATTGAAAGCGGCGCGCTGTGCAAAGCTTTCCTCTGTGACAATCCCTGGTCATGCTTCATGCTCGACGGAGCGGCGGCGGTTTTCAGCATGCCCGACATGGCTTTGGAGGTCCGCAGACTGGATGGTTCGCTCATTTACGAAGGCGTGCTGGATACGAGCTTTATTGAAGAACTCGATACAAGCCGTGAATATGAATTAGACAGTTATTTCGGCATATACGGCGACGCGGAAGCGATCTATATCTCGTTCGTGCTCGATGCAAAGGACCAAGAACGCGCTGCATACTGCCTCGTCCGTTACGACTTAACGGGCGGCACGCCGAAGCCCGAGATCATAGCCTGTTTGCCGGGTCTGCGATGAATCCGCCCGGGCCCGACGTGCGGCGATCGACGCACCCTGCGGTGGATCAATCAACAAGTGAAAGGAGCGCATTATGAAACACAGATCCAGAACCATCCTTTTGCTGCTTATTTCGGCTTTTATGCTTGTTGCCGTTTCCTGCGGGAAAAAGCCGCAGCCGTCCGGAAACAACGGCATTCCGTTTCCTGATCAAACCGATCCGACGGCTTTGGCAGCGGAAAAGCCGATCGTATTCGATCCGGAAACGGATTACGACAACCGTTACGGTTCGCTCATCTCCAGCGATATGCTGGAAACGGAGGACGCCTTTTATCTGCGCAGCCGCAATGGCAACGGTTTTCTTTACTATTACGATAAGACGACCGGTGATACGGGCGTGCTCTGCCCGCGGCCGGAATGCGTACACGACGAAAAACGCAATAACGCCGAATGCGCGGGCTATATCGGCTCCGATCCAGGGCTGCAGTATTATCAGGGCAAGCTCTGGTATGTCATGCAGACCAAGGGCATGAGATTCGGCCTTTACCGCATGAACCTCGACGGCTCTTCAAAGGAGCTCGTGCATGAATTCGACCCGACGGATACGCCGCTCGAATACCACAACCGCCGCCTCTACATCCACCGCGGGATGATCTACCACGCCGGTTACAGGCAGGAGATCAAAAACGCCGCGGTCTTCCATAAGCTCGTTTACGGCTGCATCCCGATGGAGGATACGGTGATATGCGGGCAGAAGGTCAAGGCCTGGGAATATTATGAGATCCTCGAAAGGGAAACGATCAATCAGCCGCAGCCGACTATGTTTTTTGCCGGTGACAGCGCCTATATGTTCTATGATTACGACGGCGTGACCGATTATGACGGGGCGGATTCCGAGGATGACTTCTATGATTGGCGCTCGGAGCTCCCGATCACGGACGAGATCGCCCGTTGGGACCCCTCGATGACAGAGCCGGAGATCCTCTATCAAAGCGTGGGATACTATCCGATGCTCTGCAATTACCGCTGGTCGATCGTCACTTCGGACGGTACGCCGTATTTCGTCGATCCCTACAGGGCCGATCCGGAGCAGCCGGAGAGCGAGGACAATCCCTATGTCATCCGCCTGTACCGTCTCGAGAAGGACGGCACGAGGACCTGCGTGCTCGATACGGGCGACCGTGAGGGCGGCACCTTCCTGCTTTCGCTCGGAAACGGAGTGATCGCCACGGCCGACACGTCCATCTTCGCCATGAATGACCGTGATCAGCCCGTAAATGTCAGCATAATACGCTTTGGCGCCGACGGTACCGAGGTCCTTTACGAAGGCCCGCTGCCGCTTGAATACCGAAACGAGCTCCGAATCGGAGTGAAAAATATCAGCTTGGCGGATTGCTGGGTATCGGAGGATACTTTGATCCTTTACTCAAGCGAATACTTCGGCAAAAAGGACTACGACCGGAGCTGGCATTTCGTGAAATACGATATCGCGCCGGAAGGGCTTTTGGAAACCGTGCTTTTGGAGGACTATGAGGTGCAGTTCTGGGGAAGCAACTGAAATAAGATGGACAATAAAAAACAGCGGCGTCATGCAATGGCGCCGCTGCTTTTTTCAATGCTTTTCCGATCAGTCAAGGAGCTCTTCCATCTCGTCAAGGAGCTCGCCGAAGAGCTTGAGCGCCTCGTTGATGGGGGCCGCGGTGGTCATATCGACGCCCGCGAGCTTCAGTATGCTGATGGGATCCATGCTGCCGCCGGCGGAGAGGAACTTCTTGTAATCGGCTACCGCGGGCTCGCCCTCGGTCAGTATCCTGTTCGCTATCGCGCAGGCCGCGGAGAAGCCGGTCGCGTACTGGAACACATAGAAGTTATAGAAGAAGTGCGGTATGCGCTCCCACTCGTAAGCGATCTCGGGATCGACGGTTATCGCGTCGCCGAAATACTGCTTGTTGAGCTCGTAATACTTCTCGCAGAGCTTGTCGGCGGTCAGGCTCTCGCCCTTTTCCGCGAGCTCGTTCATGAAGAGCTCGAACTCGGCGAACATCGTCTGACGGTAGACCGTGCCGCGGAAGCTCTCGAGGAAGTGGTTGATGAGGTACGCCCTCTCGCGCTTGTCGGTGGTGTTATTGAGCAGATACCTGACGAGCAGCACCTCGTTGCAGGTGGAGGCGATCTCCGCGACGAATATCACGTAATCCGCCTGGCAGATGGGCTGGTTCCTCAGCGAATACACCGTGTGGAGCGAATGGCCCATCTCATGAGCTATGGTGAACATGGAATCGAGGGTATCCTTCTGGTTCAGGAGCACATAGGGGTGCGGATCGCCGCAGGAGGAGTACGCGCCGGAGCGCTTGCCCTCGTTCTCGTAAACGTCGATCCAGCGGTTATTGAAGCCCTCCTTGAGTATGGAGATATACTCCTCGCCCAAAGGCGCCAGCGCCTTTATTATGATCTCCTTCGCCTCCTCATAGGGGATCTCGCGGTCGGCGTCGCCCACTATGGGGGTGTAGAGATCGTACATGTGCAGCTCGTCTGCGCCCATGAGCTTCTTCCTGAGCTCCACGTACTTATGGAGATAATGCAGGTTTTCATGCACGGCGCCGATGAGGTTGTGATAGACGGATACGGGGACCTCCGTGCGGTCGAGGGCGGCCTCGAGCGTGGAAGCGTAATTCCTTGCGCGGGCGTTGAATATGAGGCCCTTCACCTGAGAATCGAGGAACGCGGCGGAGGTGTTCTTGAAGCCTTCGAAGGTGTGATAAAGGCTCTCGAAAGCGGCCTTTCTCACGTTGACGTCCGGGTTTTCGAGGAGCGGTACGAACGAGCCCTGCGTTACTACGAGCTCGTTGCCCTCCGCGTCATGGATGGAGGGGAACTTGAGGTCCGCGTTGCGGAAGGCGGAGGCGGTCTCGCCGGGGGCGGCGGTCACCTGACCGGAGAGGGCGAGTATGCGCTCCTCCGCGTCCGAAAGGGAATGGGGCTTGAAGCGGCGGATCTGCTGGAGCTTCCTCGTATAGAGCTTGAGCTCGGGCTTTTTCTCCATGAACTCGGCGAGCTTTTCGTCCGGTATTGAGATGATCTCCGGCGTGGAGAAGGAATCGGCGGAGCCTATCGCGACATAAAGGTTCATCAGCCTCCCCTTCATGCCCTGATAGAAGGAGTTGCCGGTATCCTCGTCCGACTTGCGCATGGCATAGTTGCCGAGACGCTCGACCTTGACGGTAATCTCGTCGCAGAGCTTGAGGTAATCATAGAGGCAGTCGGGGCACGCGGCGAGCTTGCCTCGGAAGGCGCCGACCTTTTCGGGATAGGCCTTCGCTTCGTTCAACGCCTCCTCCCAGAGCTCGTCTGTGGCGAACAGGTCCTCCGTCGCCCACGTGTACTGCTTTTCGACCTCGGAACGCTTGGGTATCTTCTTTTGCTTTGCCATAGGTGTTGATCCTTTCTGCGGCTTGGAGCCGATATTTTAAGCAGCAACATTTTACCATACGGCGGGCGGGAAGTACAGAGCGAATATTGCGAAGCGGTTTTTGCGCGCGTTTTTTCATGCAGCGGGAGAAGCCCTTGACAAATATCCGGTTTTGTGCTATAATTCGAACTTCCCGGGAAAGCCCCCGGGCCGTTCCTTGCGCCGCGGCGCGGGGAAACTATTCGATCGAGGTGTATCCTTTGGAAGAAGCTCGCATCAATGCAGCCGCAACGCCCTCCGAGGCGCTGGAGCTCTCGCTTTTCCTGCGTGGGCGGGTCGACCTCGGCCTTATCTGCGAAAGGTCGTCCCTTACTCCGGCGGAGGCTTACGATAAGCTCGTCGGGCTCATATACTACGATCCCAAGCTCGACTCGCTCGTGCCCGCGGACGAGTATCTCTCCGGCAACGTGCTGAAGAAGCTCAACCGCGCGAAGAAGGCGCAGAAGAGCGAGGAAGAGTTCGGCGCGCCCGAAAGGGGCTTCACCGTCGATTACAGCGTGAACATAAAAGCGCTCGAGAGCATAATGCCGCCCCTCGTCCCCGCGGAGGATATCAAGGCCGCGATAGGCAGCCCGTGGATCCCCTCCTGGGTGTACCGCGATTTTCTCATCTGGCTGATCGGAATAAAGCCCGCGGGCGGCAAAAAGCCCCGCCTCATAGTCGAATACGTAAAGGCGGCGAATCATTACATAATCCACGGCAAAAAGAATTACGCGCAGTTCACCCGCGCGCGCCTCACCTACGGCACGGAGCGGATGAACGCTTTCGATATCGTCGAAAGGCTTCTGAACTCCGGCGACGTCGCAGTCTACGACACGAGCTATTCGGGCAGCAAGGCAGGCCCCACGCGCCGCATAAACAAGGCGGAAACGCTAATGGCGCAGGAGCGCATGCGCCTTATCGAGGAGAAGTTCTCGCTGTGGCTCTTCCGCGACGAGCCGAGGCGCAGCCGCCTCCTAAACCACTACAACGAGGCATTCGGCGCGATCCGCCCCCGCATTTACGACGGGCGGGATCTAAAGCTCCCGGGAAAGAACCCCGCGATAAAGCTGCAGGATTATCAGCTCGCCGCCGTGAGCCGCATAGTCAATTCCAAGAACACGCTGCTCGCGCACCAGGTCGGCGCGGGCAAGACATACGCGATGGCCGCCGCCGCGATGGAGCTCAAGCGCATGGGTATCTCCCGGCGCAGCCTCTTCGTTGTGCCCAACAACATACTCGATCAGTGGCATACGGAGTTTTTGAAGCTCTATCCCGAGGCGAGGCTCATAGTAATCGAGCCCAAGGATTTTTCCCCGGCGCGGCGCCAGGCGGTATTGAAGTCCATCACGGAGAGCGACGCCGACGCGATAATAATGGGCTACGGCAGCTTCTCCCTCATCCCCCTTTCCAAAAAGGAGCGCGAGCGGGAGCTTTTGAACCGCATGTCGGAGATATCCGTCTCCATGCACGACGCCGTCTACAACGACGCGTACATGGTACTGAACCGCTACTCCGCCCGAATTGAGCGCCGCCTGCAGAAGCTGTGGGACGACGAGCAGCCAGCCCCGGAGGGCGATATCTGCTTCGACGACCTCGGCATAGACACGCTGTTCGTCGACGAGGCGCACAACTTCAAGAACATCAGCATAGAAACGAAGCACGGCACTCTGCCCGGACTCAATACGAAGGGCTCCAAGCGCTGCGACGACCTTATGGCAAAGGTACGCTTCATACAGCGCACGCACGGCGGCAGGGGCGTCGTATTCGCGACGGGCACGCCCATCACGAACTCCGTTTCCGATCTTTACACAATGCTCCTCTACCTCGCCTACGAGCGGCTAAACGAGATGAACCTCGTCGAGTTCGACAACTGGGTCAAGCTCTTCTCCGAGGTCACGGAGGAGTTCGAGGTCGAGGCGAACGGCATAGGCTACCGTTTAAGGCGCAGGCTCAGCCGCTACCACAACCTGCCGGAGCTTTCCCTGCTGCTTTCCGATATCGCGGACCTGCATTTCTCCCGAGATGAGGATCAGAAGCTCCCCTCGAACGTCAATTACGTCAACTGCACGGTGCCGGCCTCCCCCGCGCTGCGCAAGTACATATCCGATCTCGCCGTCCGCGCGGAAAAGGTCAAATCCGGCCTCGTAGCCCGCACGGAGGACAATATGCTCAAGATCACCACCGACGGGCGCAAGGCCGCGCTCGATATGCGGCTCGTCGATCCCGCGGCGGAGGATATCCCCACGTCGAAGCTCAACACCTGCGTAGAGAAGGTGTTCGGCATCTGGCAGAGCGATCCCGGCGTTACGCAGCTCGTGTTCCTCGATCAGTCCACGCCAAAGGACGATTTCAACCTTTACGACGACATGAAGGACAAGCTCGTATCCCGCGGAGTGCCCTCAAAGGAGATCGCCTTCGTGCACGACGCCGTGAACGACGCGATGCGCACGGCGCTTTTCAACAAGGTGCGAAAGGGCGACGTGAGGATACTAATAGGCTCCACGTTCAAGCTGGGCATAGGCGCGAACGTTCAGGACAAGCTTTGGGCGGTGCATCACCTCGATATCCCTTGGAGACCCTCCGACGTCACTCAGCGCGAAGGCCGCATGCTCCGCCAGGGCAACCGCAACGACGAAGTATCCATCTACCGCTATATCACGAACGGCAGCTTCGACGCGTACTCCTGGCAGCTGCTCGAAAACAAGCAGCGCTTCACTTCGCAGATCGTCAACGGCGAGCACCCCTCGCGCAGCGGCGACGAGGTCGACGAGGTCGTGCTCACTTACAGCGAGGTCAAGTCCCTTGCCGTCGGCAACCCGCTCATAAAGCGGCGTATAGAGCTCGAAACGGAGCTGCAGAGGAAGTCCATGCTCCGCGCCCGCATAGAGCGCGCGAAGGACGGCGCGAGGGAGCAGCTTTTGAAGATGCCCCAGCGCGAGAACCAGCTGCGCGACCTTATCGAAAGATACCGCCGCGATATCGCCGTTTTGGACTCGAACCGCGGCGAGGGCTTCTCGGTCGAGATACTTGGCGAGGAATACACGCGGCGCCGCGACGCGGGCGAAAGGCTGATCGAGCTCGTGTCCGAGAACGCGTACCTCAAGGAGCCCCTGCACGTGGGTTCCTTCCGCGGGTTCCCCCTCTACCTTTCGAACGATCCCTCCGGCCTGCACAGGATATTCCTCATCAATTCGGAGGTCCCCTGCACCGTAGAGATAAGCGACAGCCCGCAGGGACAGGCGCAGAGGCTCGACAACGCCGTGAACGGCATGCCGAAGAGGCTCGAGGAGGCGGAGCGCAGCCTTGAAGCGCTCATTGCCGACCGCGAGGCGCTGGAGCAGGAGGTCGCAAAGCCCAACCCCTACGACGCGGAGATCCGCCAGACGGCGAAAAAGCTCCGCCAGGTCAGCGACAAGCTCGGCCTGGAAAGGTAATGATCCTCAAGTTTATGCCCGGGTATCATGCCCGGGCTTTTTTGCTCCCTCCACTTAATATATTAAGGTATTGACAAACCGCCTTTTTTATCGGATAATATAGAAAGTGCAAATATACGCATTCTTTGTGTAAATAACCGAAAGGAGAAATACAATATGGGTCTTTTACAAGCAGCTGTGGGCACCGTCGGCGGAGTTCTTGCCGACTCCTGGCTAGAGTACTTCTACTGCGAGGCCATACCCGAGAACGTTCTTGCCGTCAAGGGCAAGAAGCGCGTCTCCGGCCGCAGCAGCAACTACAAGGGTGAGGACAACATAATCTCCAACGGCTCCAAGATCGCCGTTGCGGACGGTCAGTGCATGATCATCGTCGATCAGGGCGCGGTCGTTGAGCTCTGCGCCGAGCCCGGCGAGTTCATCTACGACACCTCCACCTCCCCCTCCGTATTCGCCGGCAAGTTCGGTGAGAGCCTTATCGCCACCTTCAAGGAGATGTGGGACAGGTTCAAGCACGGCGGCGGCGCGGCGAAGGATCAGCGCGTCTATTACATCAACACCAAGGAGATCTTCGGCAACAAGTACGGCACGGCCAATCCCGTTCCCTTCCATGTTTCGTATCCGGAGATCAATCTTTCCACCGACGTATCCATCAAGTGCTTCGGCGAATACTCCTATGAGGTTTCGAACCCCATACTCTTCTATCAGAACGTATGCGGCAACTTCTCTGAGGCCTTCACCCGCGACAGGATCGACAGCCAGCTCAAGACCGAGCTGCTGACCGCTCTGCAGCCCGCCCTCTACAAGGTATCCGAAAAGGGCATCCGTTACAGCGCGCTGCCCGGCCACACCGCCGATATCGCGGACGCCCTCAACAACGAGCTGTCCGAGAAGTGGGTCAACCTGCGCGGTATCTCCGTCGTATCCTTCGGCGTCAGCTCCGTCACCGCCGATAAGGAGGACGAGGACAGGATCAAGGAGCTGCAGACCCATGCCGCTCTGCGCGATCCCTCCATGGCTGCCGCTCACGTGACCGGCGCCTACGCCTCCGCTATGGAGAACGCCGCTGCCAATGAGGGCGGCGCATTCCTCGGCTTTGCCGGCCTCAACGCGGCTTCCGGCGCGGGCGGTTCCGCCGTCACCGGCCTCTATCAGATGGCCGCCCAGCAGAACGCGCAGCAGAGTGCTGCGGGCGCGTGGACATGCGCCTGCGGATCCCAGAACACCGGCAACTTCTGCGGTAACTGCGGCAAGCCCAAGCCCGCTCCCGAGGGAGCCTGGACCTGCGAATGCGGCGCCCAGAACACCGGCAACTTCTGCTCCGTCTGCGGTAAGCCCAAGCCCGGCGCGGCTGCCGGCTGGACCTGCGAGTGCGGCACCGTGAACGCCGGCAATTTCTGCATGGGCTGCGGCAAGGCAAAGCCCGAAGGCGCTCCCACCTACCGCTGCAATAAGTGCGGCTGGGTCCCCGCGGATCCGACGAATCCTCCCAAGTTCTGCCCCGAGTGCGGCGACGTATTCGACGAGAACGATATCAATAAGGAATAAGCTGTAAGATCAAAAGGCCGCAGGCGGTATGCCCCGCGGCCTTTTTTAACTGACAACCGAAAGCTATCGGTTCTGCGAAATGCAGTCCTGTGCACATGAGAGGCTGTATAATGCCGGCATCCCTCAATGATCCGGTTTTGATGCCGAACCCTCCGTCTGTTTCGGGCTCCGCCATCAAAACCGGCCTGCGGTCTGCGGGCCGTTCGGTATGAAGCGTAACATTTTTTCATCCTGTATTTACATTGTGCACATTATTTGATATCATACTGATATGAATAATCTTTAAGAAAGGAGCCGGAACAGTCATGAAACGACATATCGCAATTGCACTTGCCGCCGTGCTGGCAGCGGCGCTTGCATTTTCCGCGACGGCCTGCAGTAAAGCGGACGTGCCTGCCGTGACGCCGGAGATCACCGACGCGCAAACCTCTCTCCCCACCGCCGAGCCGACCGTGGAGCCCACGCCGGAGCCCGTGCCCAACGGAACGCATTTCCTTATAAACACGGCGTTCGACAAGCCCGGCGAGATCGTGCTGACGGAGGAGCTCGTGCTGGAGCTCCTTGAAAGCGCCGATCCCGAAGCGGCGCAGAGCGTTTGGATCATCGCCCGTTACTATCCCGGCGCGGCCGATTTTGCATACAATGGAAGGACCTATGCGGAATACCGCAGCGATCCCGCGCTCGTATCCTTCGAAGCCGAATACCGCGATTGGATGCGCGATACCTACCTTGCCCGATTCGTAGAGATGACCGAGAAGGCGCGGAGCGGTGACGGCGAGGCGGCCGAATGGCTCGCGCGTACTGCCTCCGATATCTTCTTTGACGAGTGGAGCGCGAGGGTATCCGAGGACGCCGTCAGCGCCTATAACGAGGCATATTCGAACTACCGCGCTGCAAAAAAGGCGCTGCAGTGTGAGGACGATCCCGCGGCGGCGCGCGCGGCGCTCGACGATGAGCTTGCACGGCTCAAAGAACTGGGCTTCGAGCTTGAGCTCAAATACGAGCCGGGCGAGAACGCGATGGCTTTCGATCTTTACGGGGAGCTGACTTTGGAAAAGCTGTTCGGCCTTGCCGCCGATCCCGACTGGGCCTACTGCATTTACCCTTGGCCATTGGATCAGATGCACGGCTGATGCGAGGACAAAAATCAAACGGGCAGTCAAATGACTGCCCGTTTCCGTTCCGTTTGACTTACGCGGCGCTTATAATCTCCTTCAGTTCGCCGACGGTGGAAAACTCCGTCTCCTCCGGGATGTAAACGTCGTACTCCTTTTCGGCGTCGAGCTTAAGCTCCTCCACGTCGAAGAGGTCAAGGTTCAGCTCCTTCACACTGCTTTCGGGACGGATCTCCTCAACGGGAGTGCCGGAAAGCGAATGGATGGCGTTCCGCAGGAACTCAAAAATGTCCATTTTACCTCCGATATGATGCCAAATAAACGGCTTTATAAAAACTATGCGGCGATCGATCCCTCGATGCCGCATAATATTATAGTCAAAATCTTTCGATTTGTCAAGCTTTTTTTATTATAAATGTTCTTTTATGAAGGCGGGGAGCTCCTCATCGGTGTTGATCTCGATTATGAAATCCGCCCCGGTCCTTTCGGAAAAACTGCGGAAGAAATCGAACAGCCCCTCCAGCGACCCCACGGGATGCTTTACGATCTTTATGAAGCTGCATACGTATATCGCCTCCAGATCGTGATCCTGCGCCGCGATGCCCGATACGAAGCCGGAGAACATCTTGGGCCCCTCTATCCTGTATTCGGAAGCGTTTATGAGCCTTATGCCGCTGTTGAGATCGTAGATATGGTTGTCGTCCTTATCGATGAACACAATGCTGCCCTTCGCGTCCTTCATGCGCGCATTCGCCATGCCGCAGAGCTCGCGGGACATGCCCTCTCCCCTGCCGCCGTACAGCACCTTTATCATTTCATCACCTCCATGTTTTGATATATATATGATACCATAGAGCTGTAATCAAATCAACAGGGATAATGGCGGATATGTCGATTTATTATGAACAGATGTTGACATTCGGCGCCCTGTATTGTATCGTTTACGCATGACCGGATCCGAAACAAAAAGCGGAAGCAAACGCATCGGCCGCGGCATACTGCGCGCGGTCTTCATACTCCTTGGGGCGGCGCTCATCGCGGATACGCTCTTCGTTCTGACAAGGAGCAGCCCGAACCTCGGCGTTATAATGCCCGCCGTTTTGGGCGCGCCGCTGCTCCTGATCGGGCTTTTGACGCCCATTTTCCGCGCTCTGTGCGCCAAGAGCCGCGTCTTCCGCGCGTTCGCATTCGCGCTGTCGCTCGCGTACCTCGTTTTCGGTCTCGTTTTCGCGCTGACGACCGGGCTCATAATAAAGAACTCCGCTTTTCCCGAGGACGGCGCGGACGTGCTGATAGTGCTGGGCGGCGGCATACGGGGCAATTATCCCACGCTTACGCTCAAATACAGGCTGGACGCCGCGGTCGAATACCTTGACCGCAGCCCCGGGACGACGGTCGTCGTAAGCGGCGGTCAGGGCCCGAACGAGATCGTTTCCGAGGCCTCCGTCATGCGCAGCTACCTTATCTCCCGCGGGATCGCGGAGGATCGGATCATCATTGAGGACCGCTCCGAGAGCACGGCCGAAAACTTTCTTTTCTCGGACGAGATAATAAAGAGCCGTTTCCCGGAGGACGCGTCCGTGGTATTCGTCACCACGCGCTTCCACGTCTTCCGCTCCGAGCGGGTCGCGAGGCGCCTCGGCATCGAGGCGGAGGGCGTCCCCGCAAAGGGCGTGTGGTACCTTGTGCCCAACGATTACCTGCGCGAATGCGCCGCGATAGTCGGCTATTTCCTGACAGGACGGATATGAAAAAAAGCCCCGGCTTGGGCGCATTCACATAAAGATACACAGCCTCAAAAGGTATCTTTTTGCGCCGTGCTGCGTTGAAAATGCTCGAAAGACCGCCCCGGGTATTCCTGCGCTTTTCGCCTTGCCCGGCACAAAAATCTCCCAGCCTTCCCCCGGG
>JAFZYC010000022.1 GCA_017616435.1 Clostridia bacterium | reverse complement strand
TTTATGCATCTTGTTTTCGACAGCCTCATGAGTAAGGTAATCCACCCTGCCCTCGATAAGTCCCCTATAGCCATGATAGATTCCCATTACCTGCATACCCATAGCTACGCCCGTCTTGAAAACCGAACGGATGGCACAGTTCATACCTGGAGTGTCTCCGCCGCTGGTCAATACGCCGATCCTTTTCATAGTAAGCGACCTTCCTTGTTATTAGAATGCGTGGTTATTATACCACTGTTATTTAAGTTTGACAAACTTTACGTTGTCGCGGCCCAAAAGATTTCCGGCGATCTCTATCAGCTGTTCAGATCCGCTGACGCAAAGCTCGCGCGGTGCGAGCTGCTGTCTGCCGGTAGTCTCGTCGAAGAATACGACCTCATGCTCGCCGGGGTACCTGCGAAGCGTCTGTACGACTCTTTCCTTCTTCGACGCGGTATCCGAATTGAATCTTAAATACAGCCTGTATCGCTCAGCCTTTTCGAGAGGCGCTATCTCGTCGACCATTATAGTATTCGACTTGTCCTCTCTCATGGAAAGGCGGCCGGTGATCTTAAGCGGTATCTCCTCGGAGAAAAGCTCGCGATATTTGGTATAGACTGCGGGGAATGCCGCGAACTCCACCTGACCAGTCATATCCTCGATCACGCCGTACGCCATGAAACCGCTGCCGGATTTTGTCTGCCTTGTGCGAACTCCGCCCAGTATCCCTGCGACAGTCACACGATCGTTATCGTTCAGCGACGACGATCCGTCGGCCTCAGCAAGGCGTTTGCAGTCCGTCGAAAGAAGTCTGATCGTGGATTCGTATTCCATAAGCGGGTGACCGCTGATATAGATGCCGAGCGCTTCCTTCTCCATGGAAAGCAGATCATTAACGCTGTATTCCTCGCCGCCTTTTGGGGCTTCGGTTTTATACCCTGCGGAGTCGTCCTCACCAAACAGATCGAAGAGCGACATCTGGCCTGATTCGCGGCGTTTCTTCTCTGAAGCAGCGGCGTTCATTTCAGCCTCGTAATTCTGCATGAGCCAGAGCCTTGTAACGCCCATCCCGTCAAAGCAGCCCGCCTTGATAAGGCCCTCTATCATTCTCTTGTTTACGCCATCCGCGCGGCTGAGGAAGTCGCCGAAATCCTTGAACGGGCCGTTTGTTTCGCGTTCTTTCAGCATCTCGGCCATAGCCTCCTCGCCTACGTTTCTGATCGCGACAAGGCCGAACCTTATAGCGCCGTTCTCAACGGTAAAATGAGGCTCGGATCTGTTAATATCGGGAGGCAGTATCTTGAATCCGCGCTTGCGGCAGTAATAGATATAATCTGCGATCTTATCCGCTGAACCGATGAAGCTGTTGATAAGAGCCGTCATCATCTCGACTGGATAGTAGTATTTGAGGTAGGCAGTCCTGTAAGCTACGACCGCATAACAGGCGGCATGCGCTTTATTGAAAGCGTAGGACGCGAAATCGGTCATCTCATCGAATATCTTGTTGGCGACTGACGCGGATATTCCGTTCCTTACTGCTCCGGGCACGGAGACAGTGCCGTCTTCCTCAACGATGCCGTTTATGAAGTTCGCGCGCTCCTTCTCCATCACGTCATGCTTCTTCTTACTCATGGCGCGGCGGATAAGGTCGCTCCTGCCATAGGAGTATCCCGCAAGGTCGCGCACGATCTGCATGACCTGTTCCTGATAGACCATACAGCCGTACGTCGTGCCGAGTATCGGACGAAGCTTGTCGTGAAGATAAGTGACGCTCGAAGAATCCTGTTTGCCCTCAAGATATCGCGGTATCTGCTCCATGGGGCCCGGTCTGAACAGCGCGATACCAGCTATGATATCCTCGAAACAGCCGGGCTTCATCTGCATCATGAAGTTGGTCATCCCCGCCGATTCAAGCTGGAATATGCCTATCGTATCGCCGGAACAGATAAGATCGTAAACGTTCTTGTCGTCGAAGCCAAGCTTTACGAAATCCGGTGCGTCTATCCCCCGCTGCTTTATGAACTCGCAGCAGTCGTGAATAACGGTAAGCGTCCTCAGCCCAAGGAAATCCATCTTGAGCATGCCGAGCGCTTCGAGCGTTCCCATCGGGAACTGTGTTGTGATAGAATCCTCGTTTCTCTGCAGCGGGACGAGCTCCATAGTGGGCGACGAAGAAATAACAACGCCTGCCGCATGGGTAGACGCGTGCCTCGGAAGCCCCTCGAGCTTCATAGAAAGATCGATGAGCTTCTTATAGGTCTCGTTACCGTCGTAAAGCTCCTTGAGCTCGGGGACCATCTCAAGCGCCTGCTTGAGCGTGATCTTGAGCATCTGAGGGATCAGCTTGGCTATCTTATCGACTTCGTTATAAGGAACACGCAGCACGCGACCGACGTCCCTGACGACAGCCCTCGCGGCCATAGTGCCGAAAGTGATTATCTGTGCGACGTGATCCGCGCCGTATTTGCGAACGACGTAATCTATGACCTCCTGCCTGCGCTCATAACAGAAGTCTACATCGATATCCGGCATCGTGATCCTCTCGGGATTGAGGAAACGCTCAAAGAGAAGATTGTATTTGATGGGATCGAGATCTGTTATGTCGAGCGTATAAGCGACGATCGAAGCGGCTCCCGAGCCCCTGCCCGGGCCGACCGGTATGCCGTGTGTCTTAGCGTAATGAATAAAATCCCAAACGATCAGGAAGTAATCGATAAAGCCCATCTTGGAGATGACGCCTATCTCATATTCGAGCCTGTCGGTGTATTCCTTTGAAGGGTTCTCACCGAATCGCCTTAGCATGCCCTCGGAACAGAGCTTGCGAAGATATGTCTCGTTATCCATTCCGTCCGGCGCGGTAAAGCCGGGAAGGTGCCTGCCGCCGAGCTCGATCTCGA
Source organism: Clostridia bacterium (assembly GCA_017616435.1). Taxonomy (GTDB): domain Bacteria; phylum Bacillota; class Clostridia; order Christensenellales; family CAG-138; genus UBA3857. The sequence continues at coordinate 17,889 of JAFZYC010000022.1, read as the reverse complement.
GATCACATTTTTCGGCGACTTCGGCGGTGTTGCGGACTGCTTCCTCATAGCCGGAGAAGCGCTTCAGCATCTCCTCCTCCGACTTGACATAGAACTCCTCCGCCTCCATGCGCATACGGTTCGTCTCGTCAACAAAATGCCCCGTCTGGATGCAGAGAAGCGCGTCCTGCGCCTCCGCGTCGTCGCGGCCGACGTAGTGGATATCGTTCGTCGCGACGGTCTTTATGCCAAGCTCCTTCGCAAGCGCGGCAAGCCTCGGCAGGACAGTCTGCTGTTCCGGGATGCCGTGGTTCTGCATCTCGATATAAAAATCATCGCCGAATACGCCTTTTAAACGTCTTGCGAGCGCGTACGCTTCCTCGTACTGCTCGTTGAGGAGCGCGCGGGGAATATCGCCGGCGAGACACGCCGAAAGGCAGATGAGGCCATCGCTGTATTTCTCAAGAAGGTCGTAGTCTATGCGGGGCTTGTAATAGAAGCCGTCGACAAACGCTATCGAAGACAGCTTCATAAGGTTCTTATAGCCCGTTTCGTTTTTGCAGAGGAGTATGAGATGCGCGTATTCGCGAACGTTTGTCGGTTCGTAGATGCTTTTAGGGGCGACATAAGCCTCCATGCCGATAATGGGCTTGATCCCCTTTTTACGGCATTCGTTATAAAAGTCTATAACGCCGTACATGCAGCCGTGATCCGTGATCGCAAGCGCGTCCATATTTAGCTCGGCGGCTCTTGCAACAAGGTCGCTTATCCTTGCGGCTCCGTCAAGCAGGCTGTATTCGGTATGCACATGCAGATGCGTAAAGCCCATACTGTCTCCGTTTCTCGATCTTAAAGTCCGTTTTTAATGTCTTTCGCTATATCGGCTATTTTTTTCAGTCTGTAATTGACCGCGGATCTTCCAATGCCCAACAGATTTGAAAGCTCCGTGAGTGTCATCTCGGGATTTTCCATCCTTGCCTTAGCGACGTCATACAATTCCTCGCTGAGGCAATCTGCGCCTAGCTCAGAAATGATAAGGCTGATATCCTCGACCTGAGCCGCGGAAGCACGAGCGGCCTTATCCATATTTGCGTTGAAGCAGTTAACCTCACGGTTGGAATTGTTCGCGGCCTCCCTTATCATCCTCTGCTCCCTGACCTGAAGCATGGACTCGCCGGCGCCCATGAAAGTCAGGAAATCCTCCACGGTATCGCCGTTTTTCATATAGACTATGAAAAGGTTCTTGCGCTTTGATATCTTGGGCGGGATATCCTTCTCTGCCAGCAGCCGAGCGATCTCACCGGCTAGGAACTCGCTCTTTAAAACAAGCTCCGCATGGCAGCCGCTCTTGGGATCGGAGACCGTTCCGCAGACGAGGAACACGCCGCGTATGAAAGCCCTCAAAGCGTGCTCGCTCTCAAGCCCTTCAGGAAGATGCATATCAAAGCTCTTGTCTCCGTTTTTATCGTAAGAAATGAGACCGGATTCCTCGCAGAGCTTATCCATACCGCTTCCGTAAAGGAAAAGTTCGGTATTTCTTGCATTGAGCCGCTGATGGATATTAAGCGCGATCTCCTGCTCGAGATCGTAGGAGCGGCATGCGAGCTTAGCGATAAAGCCCATGGCGGGTGCGCTCTCACTCACATAATGCAAGCCCCATTTTCTGTATTGACGGGAGTATTTCAAAGAAGCCGCGGCAAGAGTCGCGCCGGCAACGAGCATAGCCCCGTCCGATTCACGGCGGAGCCTGACCTCGATGAGTTCTTCTTTTACTTCCTGAGAAAAAGACATCAGTTACCGAACCTTTCGGAAATGGACTCGGCCTCTATAGCAAGATCGCGATGCTCGATCGTAACGTCGCCGAAGCAGCGCATCCTTTCATAAAGCGCCTCGGCCATAGCGACTGATCTGTGCCTCCCGCCGGTGCATCCGAACGAAACCATCAGCCGTCGCTTGCCCTCTTTTTCGTACGCGGGTATAAGCTCTTTGAGCATTTCGGTCAGAGTGTCGAGATGCTTTAACACGAGCGGGTCGCTCATGACATAATCGAATACGGGCTTGTCCCTTCCCGAAAGATTGCGCAAAGAATCCTCATAATACGGATTGGCGGTATAGCGCATATCGAAGATCAGATCGGAGTTTAATGGTATCCCACGTTTATAGCCGAAGCTCGTAATAACGAGTCTGAAACGGTTTTTCCCAGAGTCGGAGCCGATAGTCTTTTCTATGACGCGCTGGAACTCGCGCGGGGTCATATCGCTCGTATCTATCATGTAATTGGCGCGTTCCTTTACAGGCTCGAGAAGCTCGCGCTCGATCAGTATTCCCGCGAGCGCGTCGTCGTGCATCGGGTGACGGCGGCGCGTTTCGTTATAACGCCTTAAGAGCACCTCGTTTGAGCAATCGAGATACAGTATCTCATGCGGGCAGTCAAGCATGTCGAGCGCCTGGAACAGCCTTTCGTTGCTGTAACGGAACACCGAAGCTCTGCTGTCGATAACGAGCGCGACCCTCTCGATCGGAGGCTCGGTGCTGCGGCAAAGCTCAACGAAGTTTCCCAACAGGCCGCTGGGAAGATTATCGACGCAGAGATAGCCCATATCTTCGAGCACGCGAAGCGCGCCGGATTTACCCGCTCCGCTCAGTCCCGTTACGATGAGGATGTTCATTCTGTTTCTCCAATTCTCAGAGTATTTTGACCTCCGGCTCGAGTTCCACTCCGAACTTTTCGAGCACGGTATTTTGCACGATCTTGATCAAGTCCGTCACGTCTTTTGAAGTAGCTCCGCCGATATTGATCACGAATCCGGCATGCTTGGCGCTGACGCACGCGCCGCCGACAGACATGCCTTTAAGGCCCGCGTCCTCTATGAGCTTACCTGCAAAATACCCTTTGGGACGTTTGAACGTGCTGCCGGCAGAGGGATAATTCAGCGGCTGTTTTTCGCGCCTTCGCATGGAATAATCGTCCATTCTGGACTTTGCTCCGCCATCGTCGGGAAGGAGTTCGAACTCTGCAGTTAGAACGATCATTTTGGGGAATGAATACAGGGAGGCGCGATAGCCCAATGCGTCAGGATCGACTTCTATGGTTTTAAGCGCCCCGTCAGTGTACACGTCGACGCGCTTTAAGACCTGTTTGATCTCGCCGCCGTAAGCGCCTGCGTTCATGGCGACTGCGCCGCCAACGGTCCCCGGAATCCCGGAAGCCCATTCAAGTCCCATAAGACCCGAATTGACCGAATACTTCGCAGCGGCGGCCATGGAAGCGCCGGCGCCGCAGATAAGTCGGCAGTCTTCTATCCTATAATCATTAAGTTCTCCCGAGAGTCTTACAAAGAGCTTATCTAATCCGCCGTCCGGGATCAAAAGATTGCTTCCGTTCCCGATAAGGAAATACTCGATACCGTTTGCATCGGCGAATGCCAAAAGTCTGCACGCCGAATCTGCGGAATCGGGCTCGGCAAACAGCGTAATACGCCCGCCCGTCCTGAATGTCGTGCAGTTTTCACCTGTCATATCCTCACGGAAACGGATCCCGTGAGTCGACATGTATTCTTTCAGTTCGTTAATGTGCTCCATCTCGAAGCCCTTTCATATAAACTTCCGATGATATTATACTATCCAATCTCGCTCAATACAAGATATCAAAAGCCGAGAGGAATAAAAAATCGGCGGACAAGCCGCCGATATCAGATGGATTATAATCAGTTGATATAGGTCAGATCGGTGAAAAGTTCGTCAATGCTGCTGCCGCCGAGCGAGGGTCTTCCGTCGCTGTCGAAAGATACGACCATATACCCTTGAGCGCCTGATTCAAGCTCGATATTAATGATCGAGCTGAGATCGGTAGAAACGGGAAACAGTATGTCGCCGCGAGTAAGATAAGCAGATTCGTTGTTAGGGCCGGAAGTATAAAGCCCGACTATAAGATCGTTCGCGACTGTGCACCATCTCCCCTCCTCCGGCTTCACCAGCCAGAGATCGGAGACCTGCTCCAGTTTTGATCCTTTATTCGAAAATGTATGTTCAGCAGTACACGCCCACGTGCCCATAATATCGTAATACCTTCCTACCTCGATAATGTTGCCGTGTGCGGTCTCGATCCATCCCGGAAAAACACTGCGGCTAAGCGCGGACGAGTTGTCGTCAAGCCTGTAACTGATCATCTCGAACTCCCTTGTGCCGCGGCAAACGGAGATCAGAAGCTCAGTACGGCCATCGTCCGGGTTGAAATCATTCAGAAGCCCTTTAAGGAATCTGTCGACGGTGAACTCATCGCTCAATACTATGCAAGTGCCGCCAACTGTGATATCCAAACGGCATTTTACACCCCCGTTTCCTCCGTTTACGGTAAATTCAATCCTCTCAGCCGATCCGTCATGATCCATATCGCAGAACAGAGTACGAGTACCGTAGATCCATGTAAGGCCGGTAACAGGAGCCGGCGACGGAGTAGCGGCGGTCTCCGAAGTACTGGGTTCGGAAGGTTGATTCGTCGAATCGGGCGTCGGCGCGGGAGTTGCCGAAGCATTATCGGTGTTGGAAGGATGACTCTCCGTGTGTGCCGCGGAATCGGTTCCCGAGGGAACTGCCGATGCCGCGGGATCGGTCGCCTCCGGTTCTTGAGTATTATCCGACTGAGAAGTCTCCGGAGGCTGCAAGGAAGTATCGACCGCAGTTCCGGTGCTTTCGGGCGTGTTATGAGCAGCGCTCGGAGTTTTTGAGGGATCATCATAGATGGGTCTGCGTCCGCACGCGCCGAATGACGCTGTGATAAACACAGCAAATACCATTACAGCAGCGAACCATCTCAACTTTTTGATCTTCATCGCGAACTCCTCCCGGGATGTCATAGACCGATTATAGACCGTTGAGATCGTACAGTCAAGATAATACATGCTCCTTAAGAACGATTACCGCTTCCATTTCCGGAATTAATATGTTATCATATCCGCATGAAGAACAGCATTGACAGATCGATGATCGATACACGCCGTGTGGATGTTATTGACGGCATCCGCGCAATAAGCGTTATTATCGTGATGGTTTTCCATTTCTGGCAGCAGACATGGATATTTCCCTTCGTCAGAACTCCTTTCCTAGGTTGGGCGGGAATCAACGTGATCGACTTCTCGGCATTTGCAAGGGTCGGTTATCTGTTCGTCGATATGATGATACTGATAAGCGGGTTCCTGCTCTTTCTTCCTGTCGCAAGAAACGTATTCCTGTTTGAGCCGCTTCCCAAGTGGCGGGAGTACTTCAAGCGCCGCGCTGTAAGGATACTGCCCAGCTATCTTTTCTGCATAATCCTTTTGTTCGTATACGAGCTGATGACCGGCGGCTACGGTGATCCCATAAACTCTTCCGCGGCGGTACGCGATCTCGTGCTCCACCTTCTGTTCCTTCATACATGGACTGTTCCGACATACCTTTCCACGCGCCTCAACGTCGTGCTGTGGACGCTTGCGGTCGAGGTATGGTTCTATATCCTGTTCCCGTTGTTCGCCTCCTTTATCAAGCGCAGAAAGAACGAGAGAGGCCTTTTCGGCCCGATATTCCGCGCTGCGGTTACAGCTATCGTAATGTTCGGCATCGCTGCAGTCTACATCTACGCGTACGTATTGCGATCCGGAAGCGTCTTCTCGAACGGTGTGGACGGAATCTTTGCTGCCGTAGGTTCGGGTATACGCTCCTCCTATCTTGCTATGGTTATCAACCAGCTTCCCGCGTTCTTCGGTTCGTACGCAATAGGGTTGATCGGCGCTTTCATATACGTAGCCGCATCAAAAAACACGCGGCGCAAATGGTGGACCGGCGCGATAGGGACTGTACTCTCGATCGTATTCATCTATGTGATAGTCAGAATGGTCAAGGGCTGCGCTTCGCTTACCCTTGAAAACGCGCAGAACTGGCAGATCACAAACAGGTTCACTCTTGCCTTTGCGTTCATGGGGTTCATACTTTCAGCCTCGTTTGCTTCATCCTGGTTCAGATTCCTGTTCTCCAACCCGCTGATGCGTTTCTTGTCGACCAGATCCTATAACCTTTACATCTGGCACCAGTGGCTTTGCGTAAAGATCAAATACGACTGGCGTATCCCCTTCTGGGAGGGCGACATTCCACCCAATCAATGGGGGACCTCCGTCGGAAAGACATGGAGCAACAAATATGCTTTGATCATAACTATAGCTGCTTTCGCAGCGGCGATACTGGTAACATTCCTTATCGAACGTCCGGCAGCAGACTTGCTGAACGGCAGACCGTCCATTTATAACGGAAAGCTCAGAAAGAAACAATAAGAGTTAAATGAAAGCCCCGCAGGTCATCCTGCGGGGCTGTTAATTCATAGGTAATTAGCGATCAGTTCCGTCAGCCGTTCGGCGGCATCGTCGAATCGGGCGTAATGATCATTCCCGTTCTCGGCATAAACGGTGAAAACGGCTCTCTTTTCGACCGATCCCGCGCCTTCTCCCTTGCAGCCTGCGATAATAGCGACCGGAACATTTTGTTTTTCCGCATGTTCTATAACAGCGCCTACGAGCTTTCCGTCCAAACTAGTCGCATCGATCATGCCCTCGCCCGTGACCACAATTGAACAGTTCCTGAGTTTCCTGTCAAACTCGGATATGCTCAATACCGCTTCGGCACCGCTCATGTATATGGCGGAGAAAACTGCCATAAGCATAGCGCCCATGCCGCCTGCCGCGCCGGCGCCGTTTTCTAAGCAAACGCTCCTGCCGGAAAAAGCATCGAGTAGCTTTCCCATATTCTGCATCCCGTGCTCTAATAGCTCTAGGTCTTCTGCCGATGCGCCCTTCTGAGGGCCGAAAATATATGTCGCGCCGTTATTTCCCGTTAGCGGATTCGTAACGTCGCATACAACTGTGAACTTTGCGCCACGCACAAGGGGATCTATGCCTTCCGCAGAAATAGTCTTTATTCTTGCCATATCTGCGGCATCCGTGATCTCATTCATCTCATCGTCATAAAATCTGCAGCCAAGCGCTCTTGCCATTCCTATACCGCTGTCGTTTGTTGCGGATCCTCCGAGACAGACGAATATCTCTCGAGCGCCCTCGTGAGCAGCGCGGAGGATCAGCTCGCCCGTGCCGCAGCTAGAAGCTGTTTTAGGGTCGAGCTCCATTCCGCCGCAAAGAGCAAGCCCGCTCGCCTTTGCGGACTCAATAATAGCCTTAACTCCGTCTGCGATAAGATAATCCGCATTGATCTTCTGCCCGTATGGGCCGGTCACGGAAGCTGTGCGGCGCCTGGTGAGGATGCAACTTTCAAACGCCTCCAATGTGCCGTCGCCGCCGTCTGCTGCAGGTATGGCAACGACAGAGGTCATGGGCAGCCTTTTGCGTATTGCAGCCGAAAGTCTGCGCACAGCCTCGAAAGCGGGTATCGTACCCTTAAAGCTGTTCGGTGCGAGAATAATGGTGTTCGAGGGTGAATACTTTGTACGGGCTTCGGCTTTAAGCGGGAATCTGATATCCCTTCCGCTTCCTCCTGTCAGAGATCCGTCCTTTTGAACGACGCCGATGTATTCCATCCCTTCAAAATCCCTGATGATATTATTCTGAATGAACGGTTCGCGCGTGTCAAGGAGCGCATGCAGCTTCGCGTCGCAGTCGATAAGCTTATAAAGACGGCGCATCTTTCCGAGATTTCCGTTCATAAAGACGAATGTGCAGACGCCTCCGCTGTCACGTGCGTCAAGCCTGCATACTCCGGAATAGATGTGAAGATCCTCCACATCCCGCGTAGACAAAGCGGAAGCAAGCTCCGAAAGCAGCATGCGGACGTCATCGTCCGTCACTTCATTCTTTAATAGATCGAATCGAGCGCCGAGCGCGAACTTAAATATTTCCATCAAGAGTCAGCCTCTTTCACATAGTACGTTCCGTTTTCGATACCGCATACCGCAGAAGATCCGGAACCGATCGTTCCGCTGAGCAGCGCACGGCTCACAGCATCCTCCGCACGAAGCGAGATGATCTGCGGTATCCTTGCCGCCGAACCATTGCATGCGTCGGCAATATCCTCTGACACGTCATCGGTAAATACAATATCTGCACCGCGCCGTTTTGTCCTTTCCGCAAGTTCAGACAAGAGAAGTGATGTGATCTTTAATAAATCGGGCCTTTCAAGCGAACGGAAAGCGATTACTGTATCGACAGATGATACAAGCGAAGAAGGCAGCTTCTTCCGCACCGCATTAAGGACACGGTCGGGATCGTCTGTGGCCTTCGATTCAAAACCGAGCGGCCTTTCATCGGAGTCGGTATCGACGCAGAACACGATCACACAGTTTCTGAAGCTCACCGGTCTGCCGCGTCCGTCCTCGATCATGCCGTTGCTTAAGATCTCGGTAAACAGAGAAAGAACTTTTTGCGAGCAAAACTCGGGAGAATCGACGAGCACAACAGATACGGGGTGAAGTCTTACGTATTCTGTAAGGAAGCCGCCGTTGTCGGAATCCTTATACCCGGTAGGCGCGCCGATAAGTCTCATCGCAGAAGTATCGTCTGTCAATTCAGCGCCGGTCAGCCGAACGACCGATTTGTTGAACGCGGTATCGGCCAATCGGCCGACAAGCGTTTTCTTCCCCACATGGGATCTTCCGGCAAATATGAACGAAGAGAACGGCTTCTTGGGATCGCCGAGACCGGCTGCTGATCTTCGCAGCACGGCAGAAACCCTGTCGATCGCTTCGTCCTGACCGAAAACACGTTGTTTGAGAGTGTTATCGATATCGTTGAGCCAGCAGGAGCCGTATGAAGCAGCGGCGTCAATCCCTGTCCTTTCGCTGATGATAGCCGCGATATCATCCCTTGTTACTGTCGAGTTCTCGCGTGCTGTGTACTCGGCGTTTCTCTCCTCCTCGCGGAGCTTTTCCGCAAGTTCGTAATCGCCGAGATCGGCTGCCGCTTCGATCCTTCGCCTTATGGAAAGGACATTTTCTTTTTCTGCTGAGTTTAGCCTCAAGCGAGCGCATGCTTCGTCCATGAGGTCTATCGCTTTATCGGGGAGCTGCCTGTCCGCAATAAATCTTACGGAGAGTTCAACTGCGGCGTCTATTGCGTCATCTGAGATCTTTATCCCGTGATGCGTCTCATACCCCGGTCTCAAACCGAAAAGAATCGTCCTTGTCTGTTCGGGAGTGGGTTCGCTTACAAGAATTGGCGTGAACCTGCGTTCGAGAGCGGAGTCCTTTTCTATATATCTGCGGTATTCGTCAACGGTGGTAGCGCCGATAGCCCGAAGCTCGCCCCTCGCGAGAGCCGGTTTCATAATGTTTGCGGCGTCTATGCTCCCCTCTCCCGCGCCCGCTCCTACTATCGTGTGGATCTCGTCTATGAAGAGTATCGTGCTCTCATCCGACGTGAGCTCATCTATGACCGCTTTTAGGCGTTCTTCAAACTCGCCCCGATATTTCGTACCGGCTATCATGGCGCCGATATCGAGTGACAATATCCTCGAGCCGAAAAGTGCATCGGGAACGGTTCCGTTGGCGATCCTGTTGGCGATACCCTCTACGATCGCGGATTTGCCGACGCCGGGATCGCCGATCAAGACCGGGTTGTTCTTCGTTCTGCGGCATAGGGTCTGCAGTACGCGCGCTATCTCCGTCTCACGGCCTATCACGGGATCGAGCTTGCCGTCCTTCGCAAGAGCGGTAAGATCCCTTGAATATGCGTCAAGAACAGGAGTAGCGCTCCTTCCCTTTACGGATCGAGCGGGTTTGACGAACTCAGTATCGCGGCGAGAGACGATCGGACTGTCAACGATCTCTTCGTCATCATCAGGCTCACGTGATACAAGAGAGCTTCTGAGCTCCTCCTTATTATTGCAAAGCGTATCGATTATCCTCGCGCCCATTGAATCGCGTTCACGCATAATGGATAAAAGGATATGCTTTGTATCGATAAGCTCGGAGTTCATGGATTTCGCCTCGTACAAGGCAAGCTCCAATATCCGTTTTACCGTTTGAGTATTGCCGAAGCTGTCGGTGAAGATATTCCTTCCTCCGCCGACAACGGTATCGATATAAGGGGCGGCGGCTTCCTCTGTAATTCCCGATGCGACAAGCGTTTTTGCCGTATTATCGCCGCACTTAATTATCCCCATGAGCAGGTGTTCGCTGCCCACGAAGCTGTGTCCGAACGATCTGGCCGATTCCTGCGCGCCGGACATCGCATTTATCGCGTTCTCGGTATACCTGGATAGTTCCATAATGCCCCTTAAATGTTATTCTAGCCCGGAGGCCACTGCATCGACCTGCCGCCCAACAGATGAACGTGAAGATGCTTAACGCTCTGGCCGCCTTCATCGCCCGTGTTGATAACGAGGCGGAACCCGTTTTCGGTCAGGCCTTCGTTTTCGGCAATAGTCTTAGCGGCCTCGGTCAAACGGCCGATCGCCTCCGGCGGTGCATCGAGTACGGAGTCGTAATGCTCCTTGGGTATAATGAGGATATGTGTAGGCGCCTGCGGATCGATATCGCGGAACGCAAGCACATATTCGTCCTCATAGACCTTGCTCGATGGTATCTCACCGGCAATGATCCGACAAAAGAGACAGTTCACCGTTTTTATCCTCCGTGATTGATTTGATATTGACATCGACGATGGTGTTGGGCTCGGCCGAAGGGACAAGAACTCTGACATAGTTGTCCGTAAAGCCGAAGCACATACCGTCCTCGTGTTTCGATTCTATAAGCACACTTTCTTCGCTCCCGAGCATCCTTTCCAAGAAGCATCTCTCGAGCTCACGGCCCAATGCGATGAGCTCCTGCGCTCTAGCTGATTTTTCTGCGTTCGTGAGCTGATCGGGCATTTTGTCGGCCAAAGTCCCGCTCCTTCTCGAATACGGGAAAACATGTACCCTCGCAAAACCAATCCGCCGCATGAAGTCCATCGTCTCGTTGTGTTCTTCCGGCGTTTCGCCCGCAAAGCCCGCGATGATATCGGTCGTTATTGCGACCCTATCCCACGCCTCTTTATAGCAGGAACGGATCTTTTGAACAATATCGGCGTATTCATCTGCAGTATAGCCGCGCCGCATCCTTTGAAGGACTGAGGTGCTCCCGCTCTGGAGCGAAAGATGGAACTGTCGGCATACGCGCGGATCTGCTGTGATCCTTTTGATCATATCATCAGTAAGTCCGTGAGGCTCAAGCGAGCCAAGACGGATCCTCTTGATTCCGTTCAATCCTTTTGCCGCGTCGATAGCATCTGCAAGATCAACGCCGCCGAGATCCTTTCCGTAATCGGTTAGGTGTATGCCTGTCAGAACGACTTCCGCAAAGCCCGATGCTTCGAGGAGTTCCAGCTCCTTCCTGACAGAATCGAGACTGCGGCTGCGTACAGCGCCCCTGGCAAAAGGTATCGCGCAATAAGAACAGAAGCGGTTGCAGCCGTCCTGTATCTTAAGATAAGCCCTTGTGCGCCCTTCCGCTATGGCGGAAAGCTCTTCGAACTCATGCTCGTGCATTATGTCATGGACCCTCAGGATACGGCCGTCGCTTTCCATGAGCTCCGCGCAGATCTCGGCGATCCTATTCTTTTCAGAGGTTCCAAGAACAGCGGCAACGCCGTTTAAGCCCATAGCTGATTCGGGATATCTTTGAGACCAACATCCAGTAACGACAACCTTCGCATTCGGGTTGAGCTTAACACATTTTGAGATCATCTGACGTGATTTTCTGTCTGCGATATTTGTGACCGTGCAGGTATTGACTATGCAGATATCCGCCGGCTCGTTCTCCGGAACGACTTCAAAACCGTGGCTCCTCAAAAGGCCGGCCATGGCGTCGCTCTCGTAGCTGTTGACCCTGCAGCCAAGCGTTGTGATCGAAACCCTCATCAGTTCTCCAATTCGTACATTATCTGCGCAAGCATTGCCATACCTGCGGTCTCGGTCCTAAGTATACGGCGGCCAAGCGACACCGCGACGCCGCCGCGCTCAAGCATACGTTCGACCTCTGCCGGTTCGAAACCGCCTTCGGGACCAATTACTACAGCGATATTATCGAGCTTTCTTTCACTCCTCAAAACGGATTTGAGCGAAGTTTCGCCCTCGTTTTCGTATGCGACAAGCACGGCGTCATAGGATGAAAGATCGGTTTTTTCAAGTGATTCCGTATTTCCTATCTGAGGAATCCTCGCCCTGCCGCACTGTTTCGCGGCCTCCTGAGCGACCTTCTGCCAGCGAATGAGCTTTGTATCCTTGCCTTCCGGCTTAACGACACACCGGCGTGAAACGACAGGCACGATACGGGATACGCCCAGCTCGACGCACTTTTGGATTATGACCTCCATCTTTCCCTGTTTGGGAAGGCATTGATACAATGTAACGCTTATCGTTGGATCGGCGGAGCATATCTGTCTGTCCGTGATCTCGAGAGTTACGGAACTGTCGCTTGCTTCCGTGATACGTGCGGAGCACTCGCAGCCCTCGCCGTTTATGATAAGCACCTCGTCTCCCGGTCTCATGCGGAGCACTGTATAAATATGGCGAGCCTCGTCGCCGTGTAGCGAAACGACGTCGGAAGCGGTATCGAGTTTTTCGGCGAAAAAGCGCCTCATTTGAGCGTTGCCTCCAAAGCTCTCCAATCCTCTCCGGAGAGGATCTTATTGACCTTTAATCCGTTCTCTTCGAGCGCGGCTATCACCTCGTCAAGCCGATCGTCGATTATCCCGGAAGCAATGAAAACAGAACCTTCATGCATGAGCTGAGGAACGAGCGGAGCGAGCGCAATAATGACGTTCGCCACGATATTTGCAAGCACTATATCGTATTTGCGTCTTGATACGGCAGCCCTTATCTGCTTATCTGTGAGGATATCGCCTGTATAAACGGTGTATTTCATAATATCGATGCCGTTGTTTTCGGCGGTCTCGACTGCGATCTTCGTCGCGACGGGATCGATATCGAGCGCTACAGCCTCACGCGCTCCCATGAGTATCGCGGCGGCTGAAAGAATCCCGCTGCCGCATCCGATATCGGCAATGAGCTCTCCGCCTTTCACATGCTTTTCAAGCAGCTCAAGGCACATCCTTGTCGTGTGGTGAGTTCCTGTTCCGAACGCCATACCGGGATCGATACGGAGCACGGCACGGGTACCGTCATCCTCCGTCTCCTCCCATGTCGGGCAGACGGTAAGCTTGTCTCCGACCTTGATCGGTTTGAAATAGGCCTTCCAATTGTTGGCCCAATCCTCCTCGTCAACCTCTCGGGATACTACCTCGAGAGATCCCAGAGGGACGCCTATCTCCTCTTCCATTTTGGCAAGCTCCGCCATGGAATCCCTGACCTGTTCTTCGATCCCTTCGTTTTCGGGCACCATCGCAAGATACGCTCTCACGGCAGGGGATTCGTTTATCGCAGCGTCGTCCGCATAATCCCAATACTTGACAGCGTCGTTCATTATTTTCTCAACAGCCTCGCGTCCCTGCACGACGCTGACCTCGTTAATCCCGAGCATCGAAAGACGCGCGGAGACGATGTCCGCGCCTTCATCCGTGGTAGAAACGGTCAACTCAAGCCATTTCATTTCAGTTCCTCCGAGAGTACATTTCTTAACTAAATAATTATATCACGAAACGAGCGATTTGCATAGATGTATCATTTTTCATTTGACAAGTTAATAGAATCGAATGAGCATTCAGTAAAGGAGTACAAATATGGAGCTGATTTGGAAAGAGATCGAAGCCGAAAGGCTGATAAATGAAGCGACCGTACAGGTCGAAGTCAACGGAGCGCTGCCCTCCCCCGACAGACGCATCCCGAGGGAGATACCCGGATGTACCGCGCGAGTAATAGTTGACGATGCGGCTGCGGCAAACGACGAAGTCGTTATCCGCGGTCATGTTATTGCACAGATAACCGCGATAGATGAAAACGGCGCTCCTTTCGCATACGAATCCGCGGCAGAGTTCACGCACACTATCGAAGCAGCCGGTGCAGCCGCGGGAACGAAAGCTAAAGTACAGCCCGTTATACAAACGATCACGGCGGTCCCGTCCGGTGAAGGAGCAGAGCTTTCTTCCAATATCGATCTAAACATGACATTGCTGTCCGATGTTCCTTTCCGAGTGACAGGCGGAGTCTCGGGCATATCGGATATCGAGACTAAGTTCGTGAAAATGCAGCATTGCCGAGGAGTGCTGCTTGGCGAAGAAAGCCTGAGGCTCCGCGAGGAGATATCGGCCGATGAGATAACAAGCGTGATCTCATCGACAGGTCAGGTCCTGGTACGGGATCTCGCTATCGAACAAGGCGCCGCGACCATCAGCGGGACGATAACTGTCTCCGCAGTTACAGTGGACAAAAGCTCGCATATCGGCCAGCTGACAAGACAGATCCCGTTCAGAGAGAGGATCTCGGTAAACGGGTTCCGAGACAAGGCCTACTGCAAGGCTGAACTTGGATCCGTCTATATCCGTAGTCTCGGGGAGGATATCGGTCTTCTCGCAATGGAAGCTGAGGTAACATTCTCGGTTTACGGAACGGATCAGGCTGAAATAGTGATCCCTGTCGACGCGTTCTCTCCCTCCGTATCATTTGATTGCGTCAAAGACGACATAAGGCTGCTGAGCACATTGGGTCCCGTTTCTGCGCAAACGACCCTGAAAGAGACGATCGATATTCCTGCCGGCGCGGCGGATCTCGCTGCTCCCCTGTTTACGGAGGTCAGACCTTTGATCACGGACATGGAAATACGAAAGGATGTGCTGTGCATAAGCGGTCTGCTTGCGACTACCATCGCATATGAGAGCGTTTCAGGGAGAAGCTATACGTTCATGGAGGAGATACCATTTACATCTGAGTTGGATATCTCTGATGGCTGCAGCAGAGCGACAGCGAGCGCGTACTGTATCGGTTCCGTTATTTCATCAGGCGAGAGGAGCGTCCAGATCCAGTATAATCTGCTCATAAACGCAGAGCAGTATCGGGAAGACGTCTGCTCTGCCGTAGTAGGCCTTGCCGAGGCCGAACCCGCTGAAAAACGTCACGGGCTGATCGTATGCTTTGCATCGGAAGGAGAGACCGCATTCGAAATAGCAAAGCGCTATCGGATGCCTAGCGCAGATATAAGAAAACTGAATCCCGACGCCGCAGAACCTTACAAAGAAGGAGAAGGCTTGATAGTGCTGGTATAAAGCATATAGGGCTCCGGGTAAAAACCGGGGCCCTGTTTGATCAAGCAAAGTTACTTAACAGGATCATCTGTTCAGAATAAATGTCGCCATGTTAAGATATGCAGCGAAAAGCAGCCAGATAAGGTAAGGGAACTGCAGATCGCCCGCGGTCAGATCGACGCGTTTGAACCTCCCTATCATTACGACTGTAAGCACGATGAGTATGAGCAGCCATACAAAAGCGACGAGACGCAATTCAAGTTCGAAAAAAATAGGCGACCACAGCGCGTTAACGATTAGCTGCGCGAAATAGATCCTAAGCGCGGGTTTTGTATCTGTCGTACCTGCAAGATAGACCTTCGCTGCGGAAATGCCCATAAGCACATAGAGTATAGTCCATACGACCGGGAAAAGCCATCCCGGAGGAGAAAGCGGCGGCTGATCGAGCTGCGCGTATTCCTTCATACCCTTCATGCTGAGGAGCGCAGACGCCGCGCCTACAGCAAGGGCTATCGCGATACTTACCGCATAAACGGCCGGTTTAACGGTTTTTCTTTTGATCATTCGCTGTTTACCTCCCGATGATCATAATAATATTATATATGCTTAATTTTCTTAAAAATATGCTTGCATTCCGTTTCAAAGCGTGTTAAAATACTTGCGTTTGATTTTTAAGCCATCGTTCAATGAGCGAAAAGGTTTATCTCGGCAAGGAGGTGTAAATATGAGTAAGTATTGTGAGGTTTGCGGCAAGGGAACCATGAGCGGCAATCTGGTCAGCCATTCCAACAGGAAGACGAGGACGAGCTGGGCGCCCAACATTCAGCGCGTAAATGTCATCGTTAACGGTACTCCCAAAAAGATGAACGTCTGCACACGTTGTCTCCGTACCGGTAGGGTACAGCGCGGCGTCTGAGATCGCAGGATAAACTATGAGAACTGAATTAACAATGGATAAAATCGTAGCTCTGTGTAAAAACCGGGGCTACATTTTCGCTGGGTCTGAGATCTACGGCGGTCTTGCGAATACATGGGATTACGGTCCCTTGGGCGCGAGGCTGAAGAACAACGTCAAGGAGACCTGGCGCAAGCGTTTCATACAGGAGCGTCACAACAGCTTTGAAGTCGACGCCGATATACTCATGCATCCGAGAGTATGGGAAGCGAGCGGTCATATCGCAAGCTTCTCCGATCCTCTGCTCGACTGCAAAGAGTGCAAGATGCGCTTCCGTGCCGATAATCTTATCGACGATTTCGATCCCGATGCGCACGCGGACGGCATGACGCATGAGGAGATGTTCGATTACATCAAGTCTCACCATATCGCCTGCCCCAATTGCGGCAAGCATAACTTCACCGATATCCGTGAGTTCAACCTCATGTTCCAGACTTTCCGCGGCGTCACCAACGACGCTAAGTCCGCGATCTATCTGCGTCCCGAGAACGCGCAGGGCGAGTACGTCAATTACACCAACGTACAGCGCACCATGCGCGCCAAGCTGCCGTTCTCCATTGGACAGATCGGGAAGGCGTTCCGCAACGAGATCACTCCCGGCAACTTTACCTTCCGCACGATCGAGTTCGAGCAGATGGAGTTCCAGACATTCTGCAAGGAAGGCACCGACGCCGAGCTTTACGAATACTTCAAGGACTACGGCATGAAGTATTATAAGGATCTCGGCATCGCTCCAGAGCATCTTAGGTTCCACGATCACGAGAAGCTTGCGCATTACGCCAAGGCCGCCTGCGATATAGAGTTCCTCTTCCCCTTCGGCTGGGGCGAGATCAACGGAACTCATAATCGCACCGATTTCGACCTCAAGCGTCATCAGGAATACAGCGGCGAAAACATGGGTTATCTCGATCCCGCGACGAACGAGCGCTATATCCCCTACATCATCGAGTCCACATACGGCCTCGACCGTACCGTACTCGCGATCATCTGCGAGGCGTACGACGAGGAGCTGCTCGACGAAGCGACGAACGATACGCGAGTCGTGCTTCACATAAAGCCCGCTCTCGCGCCGTATAAGGCCGCCGTGCTTCCCTTGAGCAAGAAGCTCTCGCCCAAGGCAATGGAGCTTAGGGATCAGCTTTCGAAGCATTTCATGGTCGATTTCGACGAGACCGGATCCATAGGCAAGCGTTACCGCAGGCAGGATGAGATAGGCACCCCCTACTGCATAACCGTCGACTTCGAGACGATCGAAGGCGTCGAACCCGATACCGTGACCGTGCGCGACCGCGATACCATGGAACAGATCAGGCTCCACATCTCGGAGCTTGAAAACTACATCGAATCGCATTGCGAGTTCTGATAAGAACATACACAAAAGCAAAAGACCGGATAGCTTTTCCGGTCTTTTATTTTCGAAAAGATTGTTTATGGTTTCAATTTCGGATCAGTCCATATTAGTTATCTTCTTCCTTCATTTCAAAAGATATGCGGAAGCTCTTTTCACCAAACTGATCATAAACCTTTACGCGTGCGTCTGCAGCCTCAAGCAGGGGCGAACGGAAATGAAGCGATTTCATGAAGCCGCATTCATCGAGAAGCAAAAGGTAGAGCATACCGCTTTCCCTATACAGTACGGAAGCACTGAAAGAGCGTTCAAGGCCTTCTATACTTTTTAAGGAAGTGCAACCACAAAACATATATCCTAAATTAAATATTTCATCTGAATTTAATTTAATTGTTATTATATGATATCCTTTTTCTAATTTATATTTATATTCCAAGGCTTTCTCTTCATTATCAATT
>JAFZYC010000021.1 GCA_017616435.1 Clostridia bacterium | reverse complement strand
GGCGCCGACGGAGCCCCCGGCAACGGAAGAGCCCGCGACGGAAGAGCCCGCGACTGAGGCACCGGCAGCGACGGAAGGACCTGAGGAAGAGCCCGCTGAAACGGATACGAAGCGGGGGAGGGCATGGCTCATAGCACTGCCAGCGGCCGCGCTGATCGCTGTCGGGGCGGCACTGCTGCTCCGCAAAAGGAGGTAACGCATGAAGACGGCAATAAGGATACTGCTCGCCGCGCTGACAGTGCTGTTCGCGCTCGCTTCATGCTTCGCCTGCAAAGCACCGCGCGTTTCCGACGAATACGCCCATCACTGCACATTGAGCGTCGACTGCATAACGCTGCTCGACAACATGGATGAGCTCGATCCCGACAAGAGGGAGCTCGTCCCGGAGGACGGAGTCATTCTCGCGGCGGTCACCGTCGGGTTCAACGACGGCGATTCCGTCTACGATATCCTAATGCGGGAGATGCGCGCACGCGGGATACACATTGAGGCGAGCTTCGTCCCGGCGTTCAACTCGGCCTATATAGAGGGGATCAACAACCTCTATGAGTTCGACTGCGGCTATTCGAGCGGTTGGGAGTACTGCGTCAACGGCGAGTTTCCGGGCTTCGGATGCTCCGGCTATTACCCCAAGGAGGGGGACGAGATCCGGTTCCGCTACACATGCGATCTCGGCGCCGATATTGGCAACGAGTATAACGGCGAATGACCCCGAAGCAATGAACAATGCTGCGTGCCGTCCGTGGAAAAAACTTCCGCGGGCGGCCGTTTTTTACACATTTTTCAAAGGCCGGCAGTATTATGCAAAGCAATTTTACCGTATTGCATTGCGGGACTGTTTAATGTATAATAAAAGTTGGACTTATAGGCCGATTGGTTTTCGTACGCATTTTTCCGGCATGCCTGCCGCGCCGTCATGGCGGGGAAGGCAAATAACCAAAAGGGTGGATCGACTATGAAAAACAAAAAAGCAAGCATAGAAAGGATCCCGCGCATCGCTTTCTTCGTGGTGCTGGACGCCGTATGCTGTTTCCTCGCGTTCGCGCTCGCCACTTGGTTCCTGCACAGCGCGGTGGAGGACGGCTACGCGTTCCCGTTCTGGGCGAGGGAGGCCCCCGGCAGCGCGCTGAGGGAGTATTTCACGTTCACGCAGGTCGCGGTATTCGCCCTCGTATTCATAGGGATATTCTTCCTCTTCCGCATTTACAGCAGCATCTGGAGCGTATCCGGCCTCAATGAGGGATTGATGCTGATCGCCGGCACAGGCGTCGGCACGGCCGCCTGCCTGCTCATCAATTTCCTGCTTCCGATGATAATCGGGGATTACAGCCCCGGTTTCAAAAACACCGGCAAGGTCGGTATATGCCTCGCGGGCATATTCCTCTGCGCTATGGTGTTCATAACAAGATTCGGCTGGCGCATAATCCGGACCCTCGTCAAGGAGACGGGCGGTAGGCGCCTGAACTCCGACAAAAAGCCCACGCTCATCGTCGGCGCGGGGTATTTCGGCGCGTACGTGCATTCCCAGATAACCAACGGCCACAGCGATACCGACTGCTACACGGCGGCGTTCGTCGATGACAATCCCGCAAAGGTCGGCATGCGCATAGACGGCGTGAAGGTAATGGGCACGACCGACGATATCTCAAATATCGTCAAGAAAAAGCGCATTCAGGAGATAATAATAGCGATCCCCTCCATATCCGCGAAAAGGCAGGCGGAGATCGTCACTATCTGCCGCGATACGAAATGCCACGTTCGCCTTGTGACGCCCCTGAGCGAGCTCAACGATATCCCCACGATCCACGATATCCGCGAGACGAACATAAAGGATATCCTCTTCCGTCAGGAGGTCGATCTGGACGAGCGCAGCATAGAGGATTACATACAGCATAAGTGCGTGCTCGTGACGGGCGGCGGCGGCTCCATCGGCTCCGAGATCTGCCGTCAGGTCGCGGTATTCTATCCCGCGAAGCTCATAATATTCGATATCTACGAGAACAACGCGTACGAGCTCTACTGCGAGCTCAAACGCCGCCATCCCTGGCTCGACGTCGTGATAAGGATAGGCTCCGTCCGCGATAAGGACAGGCTCGATATGGTGATGGAGGAGTTCAGCCCGGATATCGTTCTGCACACGGCTGCGCACAAGCATGTCCCGCTCATGGAGGACAGCCCCGCGGAGGCGGTCAAGAACAACGTGTTCGGCACATTGAACGTGCTGCAGGCCGCGGAGGCGCACGGCGTAAAGCGCTTCGTGCAGCTCTCCACGGATAAGGCCGTCAATCCCACGAACGTGATGGGCGCGACGAAGCGCATAACGGAGCTGCTCGTGCAGCAGTTCGCGAAGAACAGCGTAATGCGCTGCATGACGGTCCGATTCGGCAACGTGTTGGGCTCCCACGGCAGCGTGATACCGCTCTTTGAAAAGCAGATACAGTCGGGCGGGCCGGTGCTCGTCACCGACAGGAACATAACAAGGTACTTCATGACCATACCGGAGGCCGCCCAGCTCGTGCTCCAGGCGGGCGCCCTCGGCGAGACCGGCGCGATATACGTGCTCGACATGGGCGAGCCGGTCAAGATATACGAGCTCGCCGAAAAGGTGATTAGGTTCCACGGCTACAAGCCCAACGTGGACATGCCCATCGAGATCACCGGTCTGAGGCCCGGCGAAAAGATGTACGAGGAGCTGCTTACGGAGGAGGAGCGCAACGCCATGGAGAAGACCGCCCACGGAAGGATACTGAAGGCGCACCCCGACCCCATCGACAGCCTGTTCTTCCTCGAAAAGCTCAAGGAGCTGCGCGAGCTCGCGGAGATCAACAGCAGCGCCGTTGTGAGCTGTATCGAGGAGATAGTCCCCAATTTCAAACACGAGGAAAGGGAGCAGAAGCTCGCCTGAAAGCGGCGTAACGAAGCAGGGATCGAAGCATGTACGTAAGAATTGTAAAACGCATGATCGATATCATCGTCTCGATCGCGGGTATGATACTCGCGTCGTGGCTCTATATCCTGCTCATCATCGCGATCGAGATAGACGATCCCGGCCCCGT
This sequence comes from Clostridia bacterium, assembly GCA_017616435.1. GTDB lineage: Bacteria > Bacillota > Clostridia > Christensenellales > CAG-138 > UBA3857. Next base: position 26,792 of record JAFZYC010000021.1, on the reverse strand, counting down.
TTTCTTCTCGCAGGAGCGCGTAGGAAAAGGGAAAACTCATTTCAAACTCTACAAGTTCCGCAGCATGAAGACCTCCACGCCTCATGACGTCCCGACCCATCTTCTGGACGATCCGGAGCAGTACATTACCCGCGTCGGAAGGTTCCTTCGCAGGACCTCGCTCGACGAGATCCCGCAGCTCTTCAATATTCTAAAGGGCGACATGAGCGTCGTAGGGCCGCGCCCCGCGCTCTGGAACCAGTACGATCTTGTAGAGGAGAGGGACAAATACGGCGCGAACGACGTGCTCCCCGGCTTGACCGGCTGGGCGCAGATAAACGGCCGAGACGAGCTGGAGATACCCGTAAAGGCGAAGCTCGACGGCGTTTACGCGAATAAGCTTCGCGAGGGCGGCTTCAGAGCCTTCCTGTTCGACGTCAGGTGCTTTATAGGCACGGCAGTACCCGCGCTGCGCGGCGACGGAGTCGTGGAGGGCGGCACAGGCGAGATCCACAAGCACGAACAGGATGCGGAAAGCGGAAAGGCGAACGAATGAAGCTCCTCGTTGTGTGTCAGTATTACTGCCCGGAAAACTTCCAGGTCACCCCGATATGCGAATCGCTCGCGGCAGACGGCTATGACGTCACCGTGCTCACGGGGCTCCCCAATTATCCGGAGGGGACTGTACCTAAGGAATACCGCCGCGGCCGCAGGGACGAGATCATAAACGGCGTGAGGGTGATAAGGACGGCGGAGATAGGCAGGGGCAGGAACCCCGTAAGGCTCGCGCTCAACTATTTCAGCTACTGTATTTCCGCATCGCTTAAGCTCCCAAAGCTCGATAAGGATTTCGACGCGGTGTTCGTGTATCAGCTCTCGCCCGTGCTTATGGGCGTTCCCGGCAGGAAGTACGCGAAAAAACACGGCGTGCCTATGCTCATCTACTGCTGCGACCTCTGGCCGGAATCGCTGAAGATGTACATAAAGAACGAATCCGGCCCAGCATTCAGGATAATAAGGCGCATCAGCCGCAGCGTTTACACCGCTGCGAAAAGGATAATCGTCCAGTCGAAGAGCTTCATACCGTATCTAAACTCGGTACACGGCATCCCGGAGGAGCGCATGCGCTACCTTCCCGCGTTCGCGGACGAATCCTATATGGATATGGATTTCACCCCGGAGGGGGACACGACGGATTTCGTGTTCCTCGGCAACCTCGGCATAGCCCAGAACCTTCTTGAGGTGCTGGAGGCGGTCGACCTTATAAGGGACGTCCCCGGCTTCAAGGTGCATTTCGTGGGCGAGGGAACGAGGCTGGAGGATATGAAACGCTTTGTTTCAAAGCGCGGATTGGAGGACAAGGTGATCTTCTACGGGCGAAGGCCGGCTGAGGAGATGCCGCGTTTCTACAAGCTCGCGGACGCGTGCCTCGTATCGCTCCGGTCGGATAATTTCACAGGCACGACGCTCCCCGCGAAGGTGCAGGGCTACATGATGGCGGGCAAGCCCGTTATCGGCATGATCGACGGCTCCACGCGTGAGGTAATCGAAAGCTCCGGCTGCGGCGTCTGCGTCGGGGCGGGGGACGTAAAGGGCCTTGCCGCCGCGATGAAGGAGTTCATAAAGAACAGGGAAAGGTTCGCTTCCTGCGGCAAAAACGCAAGGGAGTACGCAAAACAGAACTTCAGGAAGGAGTTCTTCATCCGCAGTCTGGAGGAAGAGCTCGAGAACTTAAAGGAGGAATAACATGTCAGTATTCAACGGCGCGACACTTCTCATAACCGGAGGCACCGGCTCGTTCGGCAACGCGGTATTGAGGCACTTCATCGATTCCGATATTGGGCAGATAAGGATATTCTCCCGCGATGAAAAAAAGCAGGACGATATGCGCCACGAGCTCCAGGCGAGGTATCCCGAAAGCTCGGCAAAGGTCCGCTTTTTCATCGGCGACGTCCGCGATCCCGGCTCCATAAGGGACGTGGTCTCCGGCGTCGACTTCATATTCCACGCCGCCGCGCTGAAGCAGGTACCCTCCTGCGAGTTCTTCCCGATGCAGGCCGTAAAGACGAACGTCGAGGGCACCGACAACCTGCTCCGCGCCGCGATAGAGGCGAAGGTCAGGCGCGTGATATGTTTGAGCACCGATAAGGCAGCGTATCCGATCAACGCCATGGGCATTTCCAAGGCGATGATGGAGCATGTCGCCGCCGCGAACGCCAGGGTCGCCGCGGAGAAGGGCGATACCGTGATATGCTGCACCCGCTACGGCAACGTCATGTGCTCCCGCGGGTCGGTCATACCCCTCTTCATAGACCAGATAAGGTCGGGCGCGCCGATCACCGTCACCAATCCCGATATGACAAGGTTCCTCATGGATCTCGACGAGGCGGTCGAGCTCGTAAGATACGCCTATGAGCACGGCGCTCCGGGCGATCTGTTCGTAAAGAAATCTCCCGCTTCCACAATAGGCGATCTCGCGGAGGCTGTGCAGAAGCTCTTCGGCTCGACCGGGGTAAGGGTCATCGGCACCCGCCACGGCGAAAAGCTCTACGAGACCCTTCTCACGCAGGAGGAGCGCATGCACGCGGAGGACATGGGCGAGTATTTCCGCGTCCCCGCGGACAGCCGCGATCTCAATTACGACAAGTTCTTCGTACGCGGGCAGGTCAAGTCCGAGCTGCCGGAGGCGTACACCAGCATGAACACCGAAAGGCTCGACGTGGACGGTATAGTCGAAAAGCTCCTCGCGACCGAATACGTAAAACAGCAGCTCGGAATAAAGGACTGAGCCCGAATACAGATGAAGCTTCTGATCGTACCGGACGGACATTACTATATCGATAAGGAAAAGAACGTGTATGTCGAATCCGTATTCGATTACGCATTCTTTTCAAGATACCTCTCCACCTTTGACAGCGTTTGGGCGATAGTCAGGGCAAAGGAGGTCGACCGCGCTCCGGAGGGCTGCAAACTCTCCGGCGGCGAGGGGGTGCATTTCCTTCCGATACCGCCGTCAAGGGGCGTCGTTCAGCACGTCAAAAATCTCTTTGAAAGCAAAAAACTCATAAGGCGCTATGTGCGCGATTTCGACTGCGCGATATTCCGCGTGCCCGGGGTCACCGCAAATTCGGCGGCTCCGGTCTTTGCGCGCACGAAAAAGCCCTACGCAGTGGAGGTCGTCGTCGATCCGTGGGAGTATTTCTCCAAAGGCACCGTCAAATGCTTTGCAAGGCCGCTCGTAAGGCTCTTCTGGACCGCGTTCCTCAAAAGGATCTGCATGCGCGCCAACGGCGTTTCATACGTAACGAGCGAATACCTGCAGTCCAAGTACCCCTGCCGCGCGCTGAAAGGGGCGGGGGACGAGTATTTTACCGCGTCCTACTCCTCGGTGGAGCTGCCCGATGACAGCTTCCTTCCGCCGAGGACCTTCGAAAAAAAGGAAAGGTACGTGATCTCCCACGCGGCGAACGCGTTCACCGGCTACGGCAAGGGGCATCTGACCCTCATGCGGGCCGCAAAGGAGGTCATAGACCGCGGCTATGACGTTGAGGTGCGTTTCGTCGGCGACGGGCCGCTCATGGAAAGGTTCAAAAGCTTCGCCGGGGAGCTCGGGATAAGCTCCCGCGTGAGCTTTTTGGGCAGGCTGCCTAACGGCGCGGCCGTGCGCGAGGTGATAAGGAACACCGATATGTTCGTGTTCCCCACCAAGGCGGAGGGGCTTCCCCGCGTGGTGCTCGAGGCAATGTCGGAGGGCGTCCCCGTGATATCCTCGCCCGTGTGCGGGATACCGGAGATACTGCCGCCCGAATGCCTCGTTGACAGCGAGGATCACATGGGATACGCCGACGCGATAATAAGGCTCATCGAATCGCCGGAGCTGATGACGGCATACGGCGAGCGGAACATCCGCGTGGCCGAAGGGTACAGGAGCGGCATCCTCAACGAAAAGCGAAAGGCCTTTTACGAAAAGCTCCGCGCTCTCGCGGAAGAAAAGGCAAGGGGATAACAGAGCGAAGTGTACGGTACGGAACTCACAATCGAAGACGGCGCATATCGCAGGGACCGCGCGGACGGGCTCTGGATACTCACGCTCTTCGTGTTCCTGACCGGCGTTTACTATATCACCGCATGGCAGACGACCAAAAACCTTGTCCCGCCCGGGATACTGCTCATACTCTCGTCCCTTGTCACGATTATAAGATGCAGGAAGGTGCCCACGCTCCTTCTGCTGTTTTCCGTAATAGGCTATATCAACATCAGCTCCGCGGCGCTCGACTATTTCGCGAAGGGAAGCTTCTCGAACGACTATCAGATAGCGCTGAGGAACTCCGCGTCGGGCCTTGCCTACGCAAAGATGTTCCTGCTGAACATGCTGATCGTTTCCGTTATGCTGACGCCCCGCTTTTTGAGGAAGGCGGAGAGCGATATCGACGAAAAGATGCGCTTCAGGCGGGATAATTCCGTGCTCGCGTTCCTGTTCCTCGCGCTGGCGCTCTTCGTCTGCATAACGCAGTTCACGGGCGGCGCGGGGACGGGCGGCTACGTTTCGAACAATAATCCCCTTTACGAATACGCGATACTGTTCTTCGCCGTAGGCATACTCTTTACCGGCGAGAGCAGGACTTTCAAGTGGCTCTATTTCGCTGTCGGCGGGATCTACATAATAAAGAGCCTAATAGGCGGCGACCGCTCCTCCGCGTTCATGGCGGTGCTGGTATTCGTCGTCTACTACTTCTATGAAAAGATAAAGACCTCCAAGATGCTCGTGTACAGCCTCGCGGGGGTAATCGTCGCGAACATAATCGCGGAGATCAGGAACGCAGCCCTTTCGGTGGACGGCCTTTTCAAGACGCTCATCGACAGGTCGCTGCTGTTCTTCTTCTCCGATACGGTCTCGGCTTCGTTCTACAGCGGGATAACGATAATAGAGTTCGTCAACTGCTACGAGGGGGACCGCACGGAGCTCTTCTTCAAATGGCTGCTTTCGCTCGTGACCGGCACCACAAAGGAAACGAACATAATCGCCCTCGCCTCCAAGTACAACGTCAACGGCGGCGGCGGCCTTTATCCCGCCTATTTCGGCTTCTTCGGGGGCATGGCGGGCGTCATCGCCGGAGCCGTGATACTCGGCCTCATCATCCGGTTCGTGTTTTCGGGAAGCGGCAGCTGGAAAAGGGTCACGCAGGTCGTTATGATAGCGATGGTTTTCAGATGGTATCTCTATTCGTCGGTCACCCTTTTCAGGACGATCGCCGTCAATTTCAACATAATCTACTTTGTATGCATACTGATCAGCTCCGTAATAAGGTGCAGATCGGTCAGGTAGCGATCCGGAGGAACGAGCATGGATGAAAGGATAACCGTTGTGATAACAACGCATGACCGTCCGCCGGAAAAGCTCAAAAGGGCTTTGGACAGCGCGGTCAGCCAAACGTTCCGGGATACGAAGATCGTTGTCGTAAACGATTTCCCGGAGAACGCTAAGCTCGCGGAGAGCATAAAGGAGCTCGTCGCCTCATACGGGGACGGGCGGATCGAGTATACCGATTACGGCTTCTCAAGGGGCGCCTGCTTCGCGCGCAATCACGGCGCTGCGCAGGGGAGGGGAGAGTTCATAGCCTTCCTCGACGACGACGACGAATGGCTGCCCGAAAAGCTCGAAAAACAGCTGGAAGCATTTACTTCGGAGGATATCGGCCTCGTTTACAGCGCGTTCTGCCAGTACGATTCCAAGCTCTGCGGAAAGAAGCTCGGCGGGTCAAAGCCCCGCGGAAGCGCTATGGAGCGCCTGCTCGAGAACAATTTTATAGGCGGCTGCTCGGTCGTAATGCTGCGAAGATCCGCTTTCGAGGCGGTCGGCGGCTTTGACGAGGACATGCTCGCCTCCCAGGATTACGATCTCTGGCTCAGGATATCCGAAAAGTACGATATCGCCGCGGTCCCGGAGCCGCAGACGAACAGGTATCTGAGCTCCGATTCCATAAGCGTCGATTTCGAAAAGAAAAAACAGGCGTGGGAGCTCTTCAACGAAAAGCACGGAGACCTCTACAAGGACGATAAAAGAAGATACTGCCGCAGGCTCCAGAGCATAATCAGCCACAGCGCGGAGCTCGGGCATTACGAGTATTCGAAGAGCCTCTTCAAAAAGGCGGTCGGCATAAGCCCGCTCGCGCTCACGAACTACTTCGCGCTGATAAAGGCGATGCTAAAAAATCTTTCGGGCTCGCTCACGGATTCGGTAAAGATGACCATAGCGCAGGTCCTTACGCTCGGCGTGAACATGGTCAACGTGATGCTGCTCTCGCGGTTCAGGACGGTGGAGGAGTACGGCACGTATTCCCAGATGATAATGGTCAGCGCGATCATAATCATCTTCTTCGCCTCCGGCTTCTCCCAGTGCGTGCATTTCTTCCTCTCGAACGAGAAGGAGGAGCGCCGCCGCGCGGACTTCATAAAGACCTATTACGCGATAACCACGGCCTGCAGCATAATAGGCGGCTTGCTTTCGATACTGCTCATACCGCTGTTCGTAAAATACTTCGGCAACGCCGCGCTGCGCGAATACTGGTTCTTCCTGATAATCTATCCGATATCGAAGATACTGAACGACGGCGCGGACAGGTTCTTCGTCATCTACAAAAAGACCGGACGTCTGATACTCTTCAAGGCGAGGTACGCGATAGCAACGCTCGCGATAATAATCGTCGCGATACTTATGAAATGGCCGTTCAAGACGTACCTTATGGCCTTCTGCGCCGCGGAGCTCATATTGGGGCTCACGGTCTATTGGTTCATCTACCGGATATCGGGCGTGATCCCCTTCGGCTTCGATAAGGAGACATTCAAAAAGATACTGCGCTTCGCAGCCCCGCTGGGGATAGCGGCGCTCGTCTCGATCGTCAACAAGGAGCTCGACAAGCTCGTCGTCGGCGGACTTACCGACACGACCACGCTCGCGCTCTATACCAACGCGGCGAAGGAGCTCCCCATCGTCGTTTTCGCGACCTCCATCGCCACGGTCGTCATGCCCCACGTCGTTAAGCATTACCAGAACGGAGAGACGGAATTGGCGCTCGACGCGTGGCGCTCCTCCATAAAGCTCGCCTGTATCATAATGTGCTTCTTCTGCACGGCGCTGTTCGCCTTCGCTCCGCAGGTCATATCCGTGCTCTATTCCGATAAATATATCGACGGCACGGGGCTTTTCAGGATCTATCTCATAACGGAGCTGTTCGGTCTGACCTATTACTGGATGATACTCAACGCCGAGAACAAAACGAGGACGATACTTTTGACCTCCGTCGCGAACATGGTGATGAACCTCGCGCTGGATCTCGTGCTGTTCAAGCTCATGGGCCTTCCCGGCCCCGCTTGGGCGACGGTCATATCCGTCGCGGCGGTGAACATGCTCCAGCTCTTCATCACGAAGAGGCATCTCGGCGTGAAGTTCACGGATATCTACCCGGTCGGGTTCATAGCCGTCTGCCTCGCGCTCAACGCCGCGCTCGGAGCCGTGTTCTATCTAATACAGCAGTACGCCTTCCGACTGATCGGCATGAACAGGAACCTGCTCACGATCATCATCGGCGTCGTATGGCTCGGCGTCTACTTCCTCATCGTAAGGAAAAAGGTATCTGCCCTTCTAAAGAGCGGATACCTGTAAGCCGTACAGCGTTTTTATAGGAGCTCACGGGAGCTCCTTTTTTTATCTTTCGTACTCCGCGAACCACTCGGCGAAGCTGCGAAGGCCGTCCCTCACGTCCGTTCGGGGGGTGAATCCCGCGTCCCTTTCGAGGGGGGAGCAGTCGGCCCATGTCACGGGAACGTCGCCCGGCTGCATGCCGACGAGCTCGATATGGTCCTCCAGCCTGTCGCCCGCGCCGATGACGCCCGCGCGTATAAGCTCCTCATGCAGTACGCGTATGAACACCATGAGGTCGGCGGGTCTCCCCGCGCCGATGTTGTAGACCGCGTGAGGGGGCACGGGCAGCCCGTCCTCTCCGCGCATCCTCTCGGGAGGCAGACGCATCATGCGCATCACGCCCTCGACCGTGTCGCCGACGAACGTGAAATCGCGCTTGCAGTTCCCGTAGTTGAAAAGCCTTATCTTCCCGCCGTTTTTGAGCTTTTCCGCGGCGGAATAATAGAACATGTCCGGCCTGCCCGCGGGGCCGTAGACGGTGAAGAACCTTAGCCCCGTCATGGGGATATCGTAAAGCTTCGCGTAGCTGTGGGCGATGAGCTCGCCGCTCTTTTTGGTTGCGGCGTAGAGCGAAACGGGCCTGTCGCATTTGGAATCGGTGCTGAAGGGGATATCGGCGTCCTCACCGTAGACGGAGCTTGAAGAGGCGTAAACGAGGTGCTCAACGGGATAACGTCTGCAGGCCTCGAGCACGTTGAAGAAGCCCACGATATTGCTCTCGATATAGACCTCGGGATGCTCTATCGAATACCTTACGCCCGCCTGCGCCGCAAGGTTCACGACGACGGAGGGGCGGTACTTATTGAATACCTCGTCGAGCTTCTCCCCGTCCTCGAGCGCGCCTTTAACGAACACGTGCTCCGTCCGAGAGGAAGCTGCCGCCTCCTCTATGAGTTTAAGGCGGTATTCCTTGAGCTTCGGGTCGTAGTAGGAGTTCATGCAGTCGTAGCTTATCACCCTGCCGGCCTCGTTCTCTTTTAGCAGCCTCATCACGAGGTTCGCGCCGATAAAGCCGGGGGAGCCCGTCACGAGCACGGTTTTTCCGTTAAGATCGATACTGTTCTTTTTCATCAGTCCCTCCCGAAAAGATCGCGTGTGTAGACCTTGTCCCGAACGTCGTCGAGCGCCTTTTCGTATCTGTTCGCTATTATGCAGCCGCACATGCCCTTGAACCTTTCGAGGTCGTTCACAACGGGGCTGCCGAAGAATGTTGAGCCGTCCTCGAGAGTGGGCTCGTATATCACGACGTTCGCGCCCTTCGCCTTTATGCGCTTCATAACGCCCTGAACGGAGGAGTGGCGGAAATTGTCGGAGTCGGCCTTCATTGTGAGGCGATAAACGCCCACGGTGACGTCCCGCTGGCGGGATTCCTTCTCCGCGGAGAACGCCTCGCTGTTGCCGTAAACGCCCGATATCTCGAGCACGCGGTCGGCGATGAAATCCTTGCGCGTGCGGTTGCTGTCGACGATCGCCTGGATGAGGTTTTCGGGCACTTCGCCGTAGTTCGCGAGCAGCTGCTTCGTGTCCTTGGGCAGGCAGTAGCCGCCGTAGCCGAACGAGGGGTTGTTGTAGTGATCGCCCACGCGCGGATCGAGGCATACGCCCTTTATTATGGAAGCGGTGTCGAGGCCCTTTATCTCGGCGTAGGTGTCGAGCTCGTTGAAGAAGGAGACCCGAAGCGCAAGGTACGTGTTGACGAAAAGCTTCACGGCCTCCGCCTCGGAAGGCCCCATTATTACCGTCTTTACGGAGGGCGAAGCTGCGCCCGCGCGCAGAAGATCCGCAAACTCCTCCGCGGAGGAGAGAGCGGCTCCCTCCGCGCCGACTATTATTCGGCTCGGATGGAGGTTGTCGTAAAGCGCCTTCGATTCGCGCAGGAACTCCGGACTGAAAACTATGTTGTCCATTCCGAGCTTTTCCGAGATCTGGCGCGTGTATCCCACGGGCACGGTCGAGCGGATGACTATAACGGGCTTCTTCTCGCGGTCACGCGTGCATTCCGCGGCGAGCTTTATGACGCTCTCGACCGCGGAGCAGTCGAAGTAATTCTGTTTCGGATCGTAGTCGGTCGGGACCGCGATGACTATATAGTCGGCGTCGCGGTACGCTTTCTCGGCGTCGAGCGTCGCTTTAAGGGAGAGCGAACGCCGCCCCTCCTTCGCTTCTTTCAGCCAGCGGGCTATGTACTCGTCCTGTATCGGGGATACGAACGCGTTTACGGAATCGACCTTCTCATTCACGACGTCGACCGCGGTGACGTCGTTGGCTCCCGCGAGCAGCAGCGCGAGCGGAAGCCCGACGTACCCCATGCCCGAAACGGCGATCCTCCTGCGGGGCAGGGGAGACTGCGCCTCGGCTTCCTCTATAAAGAACTCCGCGGGGTCGAAGCCGAGAGCTGCGGAAAGCGCCTCCAGCTGCGCGACGGAGGGCGTGTATTCGCCCGCCTCCAGGCGTGAGAGCACGGATCTGTTCATGAGCGCGAGCTCGGCAAGCGCGGCCTGCGTGAGCTTCCTGCGCTTTCTTTCCTCAACGACCTTTTCCGACAGGACGGTCAGCTCCAGCTTTTTCATAGTGGATCCTCCATGCGCCGCGCGGATAATGTTGCCGAAAACAACATTTTCCACGCGCGCTGTATGATATGAGCTATGATACCACCGCAAAACCGAAGAGTCAAGCCCGGTTTACCGCCTTTTCGCCTTTTGAGGCCGGCTGCCCGTCGTTTTGAACAACAATCCCGCTCGGGACCGCGCCGGAGCGTGCGCGGCGTCATGCGCCGCCCGCTCTTGACAAAAGCCCGATACGGGATTAAAATCATTCCAAAGGCTTACTTTTTGAAGGAGGAAGAGCGCGATGAGGATACTCGTGACCGGGGCTGACGGCTTCGTAGGCAAAAACCTTTGCGCGGAGCTTGATAATATCGCCTCCGGCAAACGCCGCGTTTCTCCGATCGCGGAGCCCGTTTCGGTGATGCGTTACGATATCGGGAACGGGGAGGAGGAGCTTTCCCGCTTCTGCGCCGAAGCTGATTTCGTAGTGAACCTCGCGGGGGTTAATCGCCCGAAGGATCCGAGCGAGTTCTCCGGCAATTCGGATTTCGCGTCCCGTCTGACCGCTCTTTTAAGGGAAAAGGGAAACTGCTGCCCCGTGCTGCTCTCAAGCTCCGTACAGGCGGAGCTCGACAACCCCTACGGCGCCTCGAAGCGCGCCGCGGAGGACGCAGTGCTGGAGCACGCGCGCCTGACTGGAGCTGAGGCGTACGTCTACCGCTTCCCGAACCTCTTCGGCAAATGGTGCCGCCCCAATTACAACAGCGTCGTGGCGACATTCTGCCATAACGTCGCGCACGGGCTGCCCATACGCGTGGACGACGGCTCGAAGATAATGCGCCTCGCCTATATCGACGACGTCGTCGATGAGATCATATCCTGCATCGCCGGCAAAAAACAGGCCGTCTCCGGCCGCTGCGAGGTGGAGACCGTCTACGAGCGCAGCCTCGGCTTCATCGCGGAGACGATAACCGGCTTCGCTTCCGAGCGCGCGGAGCGCCGCATCCCGGAGGTTTCCGATCCCTTCATCAAAAAACTGTATTCGACATACCTTTCATACGTCCCGGCGGAGGATATCGCCGCGGATACCGTCACCCATTCCGACGCGCGCGGAAGCTTTACGGAGCTTCTGGATCTTAAGGGAGCCGGGCAGCTCTCCGTCAACGTATGCAGGCCCGGTCAGAAAAAGGGCGACCACTGGCATCATACCAAGACGGAAAAGTTCATCGTAGTTTCCGGCCGCGGCGTCATAAGGGAAAGGTGCATAGCGGGGGGAGAGGCCTTCGAGATACCCGTCTCCGGCGACGGGATAAAGGTCGTCGACATGCTTCCCGGCTTCACACACTCGATAGAGAACACAGGGGACGAGGATCTGATATTCGTCATCTGGGCGAACGAAAGATTCGATCCCGAGCGTCCCGATACATTTTACGAAAGGGTCTGAGGTAAAACATGGCAAGGATCAAGCTCATGACGGTATTCGGCACGAGGCCGGAGATAATAAGGCTTTCGAGCATAATAAAAAAGTGCGATAAGTATTTCGATCAGATACTCGTCCATACGGGCCAGAACTGGGACTATACCCTGAACAAGGTTTTTTTCGAGGAGTTCGGCCTTCGCGAGCCCGACTATTACCTCGCCGTTGCGGGTGAGAGCCTCGGGCAGACCATGGGCAACATACTCGCCCGCTCCTACGACCTCATGGCGGAGGTCAAGCCCGACGCCGTGCTGGTGCTGGGCGATACCAATTCCTGCCTCTCTGTCATCTCGGCAAAGCGCCTCAAGATACCCGTATTCCATCTGGAGGCCGGCAACCGCTGCTTTGACGAGAACCTTCCGGAGGAGATAAACCGCCGCATAGTCGATCACACGAGCGACGTCAACCTCTGCTATACGGAGCACGCGAGGCGCTACCTTCTCGCCGAGGGCGTGAAGAAGGAGCAGGTCTACGTAGTCGGTTCCCCCATGCGCGAGGTGCTCAACGACAATATCGAAAGGATCGAAGCCTCCGACGTGCTCGAAAGGCTCGGCCTCAACAAGAACGGATACATACTCCTTTCCGCCCACAGGGAGGAGAATATCGATAACGAAAAGAGCTTCTTCGAGCTCATGAACGCCGTAAACGCCATGGCGGACAAGTACGCGCTGCCCGTTCTGTACAGCGTGCATCCCAGGAGCCGCAAGTTCATCGAAAAGCGCGGCTTCCGCTTCCGCGACAACGTGATACTGCACGAGCCTCTGGGCTTTGCGGATTACAACTGCCTGCAGAGGAACGCCTACTGCGTCGTCAGCGACAGCGGCACCGTGCCGGAGGAGGCCGATTACTTCCGCTTCCCCGCGGTTTCCATAAGGACCTCCACCGAGCGGCCGGAAGCCATGGACAAGGGCAATTTCATAATCGGCGGCATCACGGAGGAGCAGGTGCTCCGCGCGGTCGATACCGCGGTATCGATGCACGCGAACGGCGACGACGGCGTTTCGACGCCCGATTATTCGGATCCCAACGTCAGCACGAAGGTCGTCAAGATTATCCAGAGCTACGTCGGCATAGTCGACCGCATGACCTGGCGCAAGTACTGATCTAACGAAGGCGCGGCGGCCGAAACGCTCCCGCCGCCTTTTCCCGGAGACGCAGAATGAAGAAATCGCGCAAACGCATACTGACATTCCTCCTTGCCGTGCTGGCTGTCGTCACGGCTGTGTTCCTCATATACCTCTGGCAGGAGCAGCTCAAGATCGGCAACGGCAAGCCCACTATAATCTGTCCGACGGACAGCATTTACGTAAGCGTCGAGAGCCTTTCGGACAGCAGCGTGCTGCTGCGCGACGTTACGGCGATGGACGCCGAGGACGGCGATATCACGGGCAGCCTCGTAGTCGAGAGCGTGTCTCAGTTCGTGGGGGAGGATCACTGCATAATCACCTATGCCGCGTTCGATTCCGCGAACAACGTCTCCAAGCTCACAAGGCATCTCTTCCTTACCGATTATTCCGCCCCGAGGTTCAGGCTCATCGCTCCGCTGGAGTTCAGCTATTCCTCGAGCTTCAATCCTCTCTCCGGCGTCCGCGCATACGACTGCGTTGACGGCGACATCTCCGACAGGGTGAAGATGGTCCCGGTCGACCCGGAGGACGATATCTATTCTATGGGCGCCCACATGGTGGAGTTCAGGGTCACGAACAGCCTGGGTGACGTTTCGGTCCTCCGCGCCGAGGTCGACGTCTACGACAGGACCTATACCGAGACCCGAATGATCCCGACGGTCCGCCTGACGGACTATCTCGTCTACGCGGATCAGTACGGCTACGTCGATCCGATGAGCCTCGTCTCCGGGATCTCCTTGGGCGGCGTGCTCTACGACATATCGGAGTATAAGGGCGGCAGCCTCACCGTCGACGCGGGCGAGGTCGATTATTCGATGCCCGGCACATACAAGGTGGTCTACACCTGCGACAACAGGTCGGAGTATTACGGCTTCACCGTGCTGATCGTTATCGTAACGGAGGTGGATCGCTGATGGAGATAAGACGCGCAACTCAAAAAGCAAGGCGCGCTCAGGATGAGCCCGGCGTCAATCTGGAGGTCATACTCTTCAACATCGCGCGCTCGTGGTGGGCGATACTGATAGGCTGCGTCATCGCGGCGATGATCTCCTACATATTCGTCGCGGAGCGCTATGCACCGAAGTACTATACGGAGGCGACCTTCGTCGTATCCAGCAAGGACGGCGGCGCGGATCAGGTCTATTCCAACCTCGTCGTCGCCTCGAAGCTCGCCGATTCGTTCACATCCGTGCTCGAAAGCCCGGTGCTCCGCCAGAAGATAGCCGAAACGCTCGATATGGAGGATTTCGAGGGCGAGATCACCGCAAAGAACATATCCAACACCAACCTCATCCAGATAGGCGTGGAGGCCTCTTCGCCGCAGCTCGCGTTCGAGGAGATCAACGCGATAATAAAGAATCATCATATCGTTTCCGATAATATCATGGGCAACGCCGTGCTGGACGTGCTCAAGGCGCCGACGGTCCCGATGGAGCCCGTTAAGGAGATGGAGCGCCCGAAGAAGGTGCTGCTCTTCACAGCGCTCGCCGCGGCGGCGATCATCACCGTCATCGCGGTCATGTCGGCCGTCAGCGACGAGATAATGACCGAAGCCGATCTCGAATCGAGGGTAGGCTGCCCCGCGCTCGCTACGATCTATCACGAGCGGAAGAACATGTCGCTTCGGTCGCGGCTGCGCGGCATGAAGACGAGCATGCTCATCACCAATCCTACGACGAGCTTCCGCTTTGCGGAGACGTACCGCCTGTTCAGGACGCGGCTCGAGTACCTGATGAAGCAGAGGGGGCACAAGGTCATAATGGTCTCCTCTGTGCTGGAGAACGAGGGCAAGACCACCTCCGCCGCGAACACCGCGATCACGCTCGCACTCAACAACAGGCGCGTGCTGCTCGTCGACGGCGATATGTTAAAGCCCGCGCTCTATAAGATACTCAACACCCGCATAAAGCGCGGCATGGCGATAAACGAGATCATCGATTCGGATACCGACCTCAGCGAGATCCCCGCTTACGAGGGCATACCGACGCTGAGCCTGCTCCTCGGCAAGACGGCGCTCAAGAACTCCACGGAGCTCATAGGCTCCGAGCTCATGAAGGACCTTATAGCAAGGGCAAAGGAGCGGTTCGATTACATAGTCATCGACACCCCGCCCATGGCGCTCGCCACCGACGCGGAGTGCTTCGCGGAACTCGCGGACTGCACACTGCTCGTTATTAAGCAGGGCTGCGCGAGGGCGAAACGCATAAACGAGTGCATCGACTCCATAAGCCAGAGCGGCACGGACATACTCGGCTGCATATTCAACAACGTGTATCCCCTGGAATACCTTAGCGGCTCCTCCTCGGAGAAGCAGTACGGCAACAGCTACCGCACCGTGCATGACGGCATGCGCGATAGGGGATACGGCGATGGCGCAAACGCCGCCCGCGCGGAAGGGGGTGAGCTCGATGAGCGCTGAGAACGAACGTGAAAACGAAGGCTACGTCAGAGGCCCGGTCACAAGGAGCGACGGCTCCCGCGGCTACCGCGTGAGCGAGACCGCCAATATCGAGCCCATGAGCGCTTCCGACTTCGCTCAGAACATACTCGATTCCGCGAAAAAGCTCTATCTGCTCCCGATAATACTCTCCGTGCTGTTCTGCACGATATTCTGCGTCCGCGCGAGGACGGTCTACAACCCGATCTATCAGGCCTCCGCGACGTTCACGGTAAACGTCACCAACGCCAACTCCAAGAGCAGCGCGACGTACTCAATAAACCTCGCAAAACAGCTTTCGAACACATTCCCCTACATATTCGAAAGCGACGTGCTCAATAACCTCATACAGCAGGATCTCGGAATCAGCGAGATCCCCGCGACCATCACCGCAGATCCCGTGGGGGAGACGAACCTCTTCACCATGAACGTCTATTCAAGGACGCCGCAGATGTCCTATAACGTTCTGAAGTCAGCGATAGACAACTATCCGAAGGTGGCGGATCTCGTCGTCGGCAACACCACGCTTACGCTCATCTCGGAGAGCGGCATTCCCGAAAAGCCCATATACGACGTCTCCTACAAGACCGAGCTCGCAAAGGGCGTGCTCGTGGGCTGCGCGGCGGCGCTCGTGATAATAGTCATTTCGACCCTGTCGAAGAACACGGTTAAGAGCGCGGACGACCTAAAATCCATGCTCAACCTCCGCAGCATAGGCGCGGTGCCCTATATCGGCCGCAAGCGCCGCGGCGAGGGCAGCGTGATAGAGATCACCGACGAGAACGCCTCGAAGAGCTTCTGCGATTCGATAAGGCTCGTGCGGTCGCGCACGGAAAGGATCTGCGCGGAGAACGGCTACCGCGTGATACTCGTCGCGAGCTCCATGCCGGGCGAGGGCAAGACCACCGTCGCGACGAACCTCGCGATGGCGCTTGCCATGAGCGGCAAAAGGGCCGCGATAGTGGACTGCGACATAAGGAAGCCCTCGACGCTGGGCGATCTTACGACGCAGGCGACCATGGGCCTTGCGGAATACCTCTACGGCGAGGCGGAACTCGACGACATAATCAGCGAGCCCGCGGAAAACCTCATCGCCATCAACGGCAAGACCCCCTCCGAGGAAGCGGCGGAGCTGCTCGGCACAGAGCGCATGAAGGAGCTCGTGGACGGCTTGCTCGAAAGGGTCGATTACGTGATACTCGATTCGCCGCCCGCATCCGTCATAGCGGACGCGGTGGTGCTCTCCAACCTCGCGGACTGCGTGCTCTACGTCATCCGTCAGGAGTACACGAAGAAGAGCCGCATACTGGACGGCCTCAACCACCTATCGAACGGCAGAGCGGTGTTCATGGGCTATATCCTGAACAGCGCGAACTCCGGCGTGGGCGGCTACGGTTACGGCGAGTACGGCCGCTACGGCAAGTACGGAAAATACGGCCGCTACGGAAAATACGGCCGCTACGGGCGCTATTCCGGGTACGGAAGGTATTCCGATTACGGGCGCTACTCCCGCTACGGCGGATACGGCCGCTACGGCAAAAAATGATATCCTACCCGGGACTGTCCATCGCGGCAGTCCCGGTCTTTAAGGGGCTTATATGCCGAAACTCATGAAAAAATCGACAGCGCGGACGCTCGCGGCTCTGCTTGCCGCGGCGTTCCTTTTCGCCTGCGCGTGCGTCCCCGAAAGGGAGAAGCGCACGGCGACGTTCTTCGATTATTTCGATACGGTCATCACGCTCGTCTCCTATTCCGATAAGGCCGCGTTCGACGAGGCCGCGGCCGCCGCGGAGGAGATATTCTCCTCATTGAATAAGCTCTTCGACATCTACCACGAGTACGATAACGTCGTTAACCTCGCGGCGGTCAACCGCATGGCGGGGGAGAGGACTGAGGTCGATCCCGCGATAGCGGAGCTCGTATCGGCGGGGAAGGAGTATTTTGAGCTCACCCGCGGCGCGGTGAATATCGCGATGGGCGCGGTATTGAGGCTCTGGCACGACGCGAGGATAAATGCGGAGGAGGATCCCGAGCACGCTTCTCTCCCCGATGAAGCGGCGCTCGCGGAGGCAGCGAAGCACTGCAGCATAGACGATGTTATAGTAGAAGGAAACACCGTTTTGCTCAGGGATCCCGAAATGAGCCTCGACGTCGGCGCGATAGCAAAGGGCTATGCCGCGGACAGGGTCGCGGAAAAGCTCGGCGAGATGGGCGTTTCGTTCATGCTCAACTGCGGCGGCGCCGTGCTTACGAACGGCAAAAAGCCCGGAGGCGAGGATTGGATCGCGGGTATCGCCGATCCTGCGGCGGCGGGGGAGGGCTTCGCCGCAAAGGTCGCTGTCGATTCCGCGGCGCTCTCGACCAGCGGCTCGTACCTGCGCTCGTTCACTGTGGACGGTAAAACCTACGGCCACATCATAGATCCCGCGACGCTGCGCCCCGCGGAGGGTACGGCTTCCGTGTCCGTGCTCTGCGTCGGGATATCCGCGATGACGGCCGATGCGCTCTCCACTGCGTGCTTCGTGCTCGGCGCGGGAATTGGCGGCGAGCTGATAGAGGGCGTCGAAGGCGCCTCGGCGCTGTTCGTATTGCCCTCCGGTGAGAAGATCGCGTCGGGCGGCTTCCCAGAACGGTAGCCTTTGGGGATTTTTCACAAATATATTTTAAACGCGCTTCTGGCGCGTTTTTCGTTTGCTTCACGCTGCGGGAGAGCGATCCGGTAAACGCCATTAGGAAAAACCCAGCTTTTATTTGGAAGTTTTAACGGTGATCGCCGATCACTTCAAGGCCTTCGAAACGGCATTTCCAAAAAATATTTTTTTCACATCGCAAAAAAAACTATTGCAAGTTAAAAGAATGTGTGGTATATTTATTTCGTAATTGTGTACCTATGCCGAATTGGGCGGTCGAGTGTTTGGCCTGATTCGCGCGGCTCGGCATACGGTTACAAATAATTTTTCAGGAAGGAGTATTCCAAATGAAGAAATTCCTCGCTCTTCTTATATCGGCAATGCTGGTTCTCGGCCTCGTGGCCTTCCCCGCAGCTGCTGATGGTGAGGTAACTTTCACGGTAGACACCGTGGATGACGTTAACCCCGGCGATACCGTACAGATCGCTCTGACCATCGATGGTGAATACCAGGCACACAGCGTAGTAGGTCATATCTACTACAATGCTGACTACCTCCAGGTAACCGGTGTTGCCAACGGCCCCGTTGCCGCCAACCGTCCCGACGACTCCATGTTCGTTAAGGACTACACCACCAATGCCGGTGACGTCTCCTTCGGTCTCATCTGCCCGACCGAGCCCTTCTCCGGTTCCGGCGTCCTCCTCACTGTGACCTTCCAGGTCCTTGACACCTGCACTGAGGATCAGCCCCTTGATCTCCAGATCAATGAGTTCTTCTATCAGCCCGCCGGTGCGCAGCAGGAAAACATCGATTTCATCGCTGTTGACGGCGCCATCAACCTTGTTGAGGATGTCAATCCCACCGATCCGCCCGTGGATCCCACTGAGCCCCCCGTAGATCCCACTGAGCCCCCCGTAGAGCCCTCTGAGCCCCCCGTAGAGCCCGGTGTAGCCTACTTCACCATGGGCAGTGAGTACGACGTACCCGGCGGCTCCCAGATCGAGCTTCCCCTCGATGTAGCCGGCGATTACGAGGCTCATATCATCAACCTCGTCATCAACTATGATCCCGACGTTCTCGAGGTCGTGGGTGTTGAGCTTGGCGACGTCCTCCCCGAGGATGCGTTCCCCAGCATCGATTACAGCACTCCCGGCGTCATCCATGTCGGTATCGTCTGCCCGACCGATCCTGTGGCCGGTGACGGCACCCTTGTCACGGTTACCTTCAACGTAGCCGATGATTTCGATGCTCCCACCCCCGTTGAGGTCGAGATCAGCGAGCTCGAGTACATGCCCGGCACCGTTGCCGAGCCCGTAGACTACGAGATCGAGAACGGCGAAGTCACCCCCGCTGAGCCCCCCGTAGAGGAGCCCGTTGTCTTCACCATGGAGAGCAAGTACAACGTAGCCGGCGGCTCTCAGATCGACCTCGACTTCACCCTCGAAGGCGATTATGAAGCTCACATCCTCTATGCCACCCTCAACTACGATCCCGAGGTTCTGACGGTCGTCAACGTTGAGGTCGGCGGTCTCATCCCCGAGGATGCGGCTGTTGTCCTTGAGTACGGCGCGAAGGGCACCCCCGGCGAGATCAGCATCGGCATCATCTGCCCGACTGACGGCATCACCGGCGACGGCGTCATCGTCACCGTCACCTTCGACGTAACGGAGGACTTCACTGAGCCCACCGTCATCGAAGTCAACATCAACGAGTTCGAGAACATGCCCGTTGGCGCGACCACCGGTACTCCCATCGAGTACACCGCCAACAACGGTATCGTCACTCCTCTCGGCTCCGAGCCCGGCCCGACTGACGAGCCCGGTCCCGGTCCTCAGCCCCCTGTAACCGGCGCTGCCAGCCTCATCGGCCTTGGTATCATTGCCATCGCTACCGGTGCCGGCGTCGTCGTCTTCCGCAAGAAGGAAGACTGATAGGGTCGCACAAGAGTAAATGAAGATCGGCCGCCCATTCGGGCGGCCGGTTTTTTGTTGTTTTTATTATGAGATCGGCGTTATTTGCTTATCTGCTCCAGCATCTCGTCGAGCGCTATTCGGTAGCTTTCGGCTCCTGAGCCCATTATGCGGAATGCGCACACCGCCTCGATCACGTCGATCGCGCGGAACGGCTCTCGCGAGAGGATGTCGCTCATGTGCACCTCGCCCACCGGCACCGTGCAGCAGGCGATCGCGTCGCGCAGAGCGTAGGAGTAGTGCGTAAGCGCTCCCGCGTTAAGAAGCACGGCGGAGTATTCGTCCCCGGCCTTCTGCAGAAGGTCGATAAGCGCGCCCTCGTGATTCGTCTGGATATGGACTATCTCGGCCCCGCGGCTCAGAGCATAGTCAGAAAGCTCATCCATGATCTCGTCAAGGCTCCTGACGCCGTATATCTCCGGCTCGCGCCTGCCCGTCATATTGAGGTTGGGTCCGTTCAAAACAAGCAGCTTCATACGCCGCCTCCTTATGTTTTTTTGTATTGTACCATATTTTCGCGATATGTGGTATAATCAATTCGGAAAGGATGGAAACTGATATGCGCCTTTATGCCGTTATCGGCTGCCCGATCGCCCACAGCAGGTCGCCTGAGCTTTACCGTGATATGTTTAAAAAGCACGGGCTCGACGCCGATATGATAAGGATACTCGTTGAGCCGCATGAGCTCGCGGGGATATGCAGGCTCGCGGAGCCGCTTTCGGGCTTTGCCGTGACCATGCCCCACAAGCGCGCGATAATGCCTCTTCTCGACGGCATTTCGGATGAGGCCCGAAGCATAGGCGCGGTCAACATAGTCGAAAGGCGCGGGGATGAGCTCATAGGCCACAACACCGACGGAGACGGCCTCACGGACGCTCTGTATGCGCTCGGAGCGGAGCTTTCAGGCAGACGCGCCGCTATACTCGGGCGCGGCGGAGCGGCGCGAGCGGCGGCATACGCGCTTCATAAAAGGGGCTGCGAGCCGACCTTCATAGTTCGCGAAATAAGGGACGGTTCGTCCTTTTGCGAGGCGGATCTTGCCGCGCTGCACACGCATTTCGACCTGTTCATCAACGCGACGCCGCTCGGCATGGACGGGGGAGAGGAGCTAGAAGCCTCCGGCTTCCTTAAGGACATGGCTCCGTCCTTCGTGATGGACATGGTCTACCGCAGGAGCGGGGAGACTCAGCTCATTCGCGAGGCGCGAAGGCTCGGAATCGCCTGCGCGGACGGCAGCGCGATGCTCGAAAAGCAGGCGGAGCGCGCGTTCCGCATCTGGACGGGCCTCGAACCCTGAGTTAGAGAGAGCAAAAAGGAACTCCCCGAAGGGAGTTCCTTTTTTTTTACGTTCTTATCAGCTGGGAATGGTGGTCAGTGCTTTGAACACGTTCTGGATGTATTCCTTGATCGCCATGGGATCGAGGAATATCAGCATCACGACGGCGCCGACGAGCAGCAGTATCACGAGTATCAGCAGCATAATGAGTATCGCGGAAGCGAGATGCTTGCTGTTCTTGTTCACGCCGTGGGAGAACGCGAGCACGAAGAGCGGGATAAGGCCGAGGACCGGGATCGCGAAGAGGAACAGGCGCCAGATATAGCCCCATGTGGAGAGAGGCTTGTCGAGCTTGCCGTCGTATTCGGGAGCGGGCTCCGCGGAGAGCTCAACGGTCTTGGGCTCGGGCTTAACGGGAGTTGGTTCCGGCTTTTCGAAATCGGCAACGGCGGCGGCAACGGCGGGAGCCGCGGCCTCCGCGGCCTCGGGCACGGGATATTCAACATCGACATTGCCGACAGGCGTGCCGCAGTTGATGCAGAACTTATCTTCATCCTTTAAAACATAACCGCATTTGGGACAGATCATGATTACACCTCCATGTAATAATCTGATCTATTATACCATTCGTGGGCCGTTTTGTATATAGTGTTTGAAAAACTTTTGCGCGTTTTTTTCAAATGCGGCGATTTTTACTTGACAGCGGACCATAGTTGATGGATAATCTAAACTGAAATAATTTATGCATGGAGGCGGCATATGGACGATACTAACGTATCCCGCAGTTTCATTGAAGAGTACATAGCGGAGGATTATGAAAAATACCCCGTCGTAAAAACGCGCTTTCCGCCCGAGCCCAACGGCTATCTGCATATCGGCCACGTAAAGGCGATGTGGATCGATTTCTCTATGGCGGAAAAGTTCGGCGGCACCTGCAATCTCCGCTTTGACGATACCAACCCCGTCAAGGAGGACGTCGAGTATGTCGAGGCGATAAAGCACGACATCAACTGGATGGGCTTCAAATGGGATAAGCTCTGCTTCGGCAGCGACTATTTCGATACCTGCTTCGAACTCGCGGTAAAGCTCATAAAGAAGGGCGTCGCCTACGTCTGCGACCTTGATAAGGATCAGATCCGCGAATATCGCGGCACGCTCACCGAGCCCGGTATCAACAGCCCCTACCGCGACCGCTCCGTGGAGGAGAACCTCGATCTCTTCATGCGCATGAAAGCCGGCGAGTTCCCGGACGGCGCAAGGACGCTCAGAGCCAAGATCGATATGGCCTCGCCCAATATCAACATGCGCGACCCGGCGCTCTACCGCATACTGCACAGGTCCCATCATCATACCGGCGACAAGTGGTGCATATATCCCATGTACGACTTTGCGCATCCCATCCAGGACGCGCTGGAGGGCGTCACTCATTCGCTCTGCTCGCTGGAGTATGAGGCGCACAGGCCGCTCTACAACTGGGTCGTCGAGCAGTGCGAGTTCGAGCATAAGCCCCGCCAGATCGAGTTTGCGAGGCTCAACATCACCAATACCGTGATGAGCAAGCGCTATCTCCGCCAGATGGTCGAGACCGGCGTCGTGAACGGCTGGGACGATCCCCGCATGCCCACGCTCTGCGCTATGCGCCGCCGCGGCTATCCGTCCGCTGCGATAAGGGATTTCCTTGCGAGGGCGGGCGTCGCGAAGGCCGATTCCGTGGTCGACGCTGCAATGCTCGAGCACTGCGTAAGGGAGGATCTGAACATGAACGCGACCCGCGCCATGGCGGTCGCCGATCCCGTGAAGCTCGTCATCGAGAACTGGGATGAGGGCCGCTTCGAGGATATCGAGATCGAAAACCTTCCCGTCGACGGCGCCGAGGACAAGGGGACCCACACGGTGCCCTTCGGCCGCGAGCTCTATATCGAGCGCGAGGATTTCATGATAGAGCCTCCCAAGAAGTATTTCCGCCTCAAGCCCGAGGGCGAGGTGCGTCTCAAGGGCGCGTACATCGTCAAGTGCACCGGCTGGGAGACGGATGAGGACGGCCGTGTGACGCTCATCCGCGCCGAGTACGATCCCGAGAGCCGCAGCGGCGAATGCACGAGGAAGGTCAAGGGCACCATCCACTGGGTGCCGGCCGAGAGCGCGATCCCCGCTGAGTTCCGCATATACGAGCCGCTCTTCACCGAGAGCGAGATCGATACCGACCGCATAATGGAAAGCATCAACCCCGCTTCTGTCGCGATAAAGCAGGGCTTTGTCGAGCCGTTCCTCAAGGGAGCGGTCCCCGGCGTGCCCTATCAGTTCATGCGCGTGGGCTATTTCACCGCGGATCCCGATTCGACCGCGGAAAAGCCCGTTTTCAACCGCACGGTAGGCCTTAAGGACAGCTACAAGCCCGCGCAGTGATCTCGCGGGAGACTGAGCAATGGAGAAAAGGGAAGAGCAAAAAAGAATAGAAGCGCCCGCCAAAAAGGCCAAGCTGTGGGTGTTCGTCACTGCGTTCCTCATACTTCTCGCCGCGCTGACATACGCGGGGGCGAAGACGCGCGCGGGGGAGTATCACGCTGCCGCGCGGCCCGAGCCCGAGGCGGAGGAGACGGAGACCGTGACCCAAGCGCCTACGCCCGAGCCCACCGCGGCGCCAACGCCCGAACCTACGGAGGAGCCCACCGAAAGGCCGACGCAGTCATATTCCAAAACTGCGATAGTGATAGGCGGTAACCGCGTGCTCGTCATGGCCAGCCGTGAGGCGGCGGAGGAACTCATTAGGAACGTCCAGCGCCATTTTGAGGATATGGGCAACATGCCGGACAACGCCCTTACGGAGCTCGTCACGAAGGTCGAGTTCGAGAAGGCAGCGGCCGGGGATCAGACCGTCAGCTACGACGCGGCGTTCGCGCTGCTCACCGGCAGGGACACTCCGCTTGTATTCAAGAGCCTCGCGACATATTTTGAGGATAAGACCATCCCACATACCGACAGGGTCGTGACCGACAGCTACCTGCCCCGCGGGATACGCGTCGTCAGGGTCTACGGCAGGGACGGCATAGAGAGGGAGACATACTCCGTCGTCTATATCAACGGGGTCAAGACCGAATCGCGCCTCGAGGAAAGGTATACCGTGATGGAGGCAATCAACGGTGATATCAGGATCGGCACGAGGGATTTCCCCCAGAACTTCTTGGTAAGGCCGGATTACGGCAGCAACCCGTACGAGGCTATGAGCCTGAGCTTCGTTCCCCCCTGCGACGGGGAGATAACAAAGCTCTACGGCCCGTATGACGGCGGGTTCCATCACGGCGTCGACATAAGCGCGGACGCTATGAGCGACGTGCGCGCGGCCTGCTCCGGAACGGTCGTTACCGTCATGGAGCGCGGCGCATACGGTCTCATGGTCGAGATCGAGCACAAGAACGGCGTATGCACACGCTACGCAAGGCTCGGCGAGGCATACGTCTCCGTTGGGGACACAGTCGAGACCGGCTATATCATCGGCTGCGTCGCCGATGACGCGGAGGGTCCGCACCTTCATTTTGAACTCAGGATACGCGCAACGGCGTATAATCCGCTCAAAATACTGCCCGATATGTACGTCAAAGGTTGACGCAAGGGCGCGTATTGTGATAAACTGACAAAACAGGCTATTGCTTTTATCGGGAGGTCGCCCCGAAAAGGGGCTAAAATCTATGGCATATTACAGGATCAAAGGCGGCAGGCCCCTTGAGGGTCAGGTAACTATCAGCGGCGCAAAGAACGCCGCGCTCGCGATAATACCCGCCGCCATACTCGCTGGGCAGCCCTGCGTTATCGAAAACCTGCCCATGATAGAGGACGTGCACGTCCTCACGGAGATACTCCGCCTTATGGGTGCTCAGGTCGAGCTTTTCGAGAACGGCTGCATGCGCATCGACCCCACCACCATCAACAATTACGAAGTCACTTTCGATATGGTGAGCAAGCTCAGGGCTTCCTACTACCTGCTCGGAGCTATGCTCGGCCGCTACGGCCACGCGGCGCTCGCCCTTCCCGGCGGCTGCTCCATCGGCAACCGCCCCATCGATTTTCATATCAAGGGCATGAGGGCTTTGGGAGCCGACGTGGAGATCAAGGGCGGCATAGTCTACGCCCACGCAGACGAGCTCACCGGGGCAGAGATATACCTCGATATGGCGAGCGTAGGCGCGACGATCAACATAATGCTCGCCGCCTGCCGTGCGGAGGGCATGACCACCATCACCAACGCCGCGAAGGAGCCCCACGTCGTCGACGTGGCGAACTTCCTCAACATGATGGGCGCATCCATAAAGGGCGCCGGCACCGACGTTATAAGGATCAGGGGCCGCAAGCAGCTCCACGGCTGCAGCTACGCCATAATCCCCGACCAGATAGAGGCGGGAACTTTCATGATCGCCGCAGTCGCGACGAAGGGCAACGTGGTGCTGAACAACATCATCCCGACCCATCTTGAGGCCATTTCCGCAAAGCTCATAGAGTGCGGCGCGCGCGTCACGGAGGGCGACGACGGGACGGAGTTCTTCATGCAGGTACAGGGCGGAGACAGGCTCCGCGCCGTCAATATCAAGACGCTGCCGTATCCCGGGTTCCCGACAGACCTGCAGCAGCCCATGATGGCTCTCCTGACCATGTCGAAGGGCAACAGCTACATCGTCGAAAACATTTTCGAGGACAGGTTCAACCACGTTCCGGAGCTCATAAGGATGGGCGCCTCGATCCATGTCAACGGCAGGACGGCCACCATCGAGGGCGTGGAGAAGATCTACGGCGCTAACGTGAGGGCGACAGACCTTAGGGCAGGCGCCGCGCTCATAGTCGCCGCGCTCGCCGCGGAGGGCACCACGATCGTCCGCAACATCCACTTCATCGACCGCGGGTACGAGCGCTTCGAGCAGAAGCTCCGCGCGCTCGGCGCCGATATCGAGAGGGTGGAGGAGTAAAATAGGATCGACCTGAGCCGGGGAATGGAACGCCCCGGCTTTTTTCGTGCTCTTTTTCGGAGCAAAACGGTATTTTATTTTTTCATGCGGCGCTTTTGCGGGTTGTTTATTCGGAAAGTTGTGGTATAATGAAAATGCGGCGGAACGGCCGCCGCGATCCGCCGTTTTTTAAGCGGCGCCCGATACGTTAATCAATTAAAATACTATTTACGGAGGTATCTACTCATGACAGCAAAAGTTGGCATCAACGGTTTCGGCCGCATCGGCCGCCTCGTTTTCCGCGCGGCGATCAAGAACCCCGATATCGTCGTCACCGGCATCAACGATCCGTTCCTTGACGTCGATTACATGGCGTATCTTTTGAGGTACGACACCGTTCACGGCAGGTTCGACGGTGAGATCAAGGTCGAAGACGGCAAGCTCGTCGTAAACGGCGAGGTCATCAACGTCTACAACTGCATGGATCCCAAGGAGATCCCCTGGGGCGAGTGCGGCGCTGAGTACGTTGTCGAGTCCACCGGTAAGTTCACCACCACGGAGAAGGCCTCCGCTCATTTTGTCGGCGGCGCAAAGAAGGTCGTCGTTTCCGCTCCCTCTGCGGACGCTCCCATGTTCGTTATGGGCGTAAACCAGGAAACCTACACAAGCGACATGAAGGTCGTTTCAAACGCATCCTGCACGACGAACTGTCTT
>JAFZYC010000020.1 GCA_017616435.1 Clostridia bacterium | reverse complement strand
GCAGACGGGCTACGTCGCGCCGGCCCGCGGGATGGGCTTTGAGGCCTACCGCGTGCTCGATCCCGCCGCCGTCGGCCGTGAGGCGGCGCGCATCGCAGTCACGATGCTCCACGCTCCCGAATGCCCCGCCGGCGCAGTGCCCGTTGTCATCGAATCGGGCTTTGGCGGCGTCATACTGCACGAGGCATGCGTCCACTCGCTCGAGGCGACGAGCGTCGGCCGCGGCAATTCCGAGTTCTGCGGCAAGCTGGGGCAGCAGATCGCAAGCCCCATAGTCACCGCAGTAGACGACGGCACCATCCCCGGCGCTTGGGGCTCCATCACCTATGACGACGAGGGCACGCCCTCCAAGCGCAACGTGCTCATAGAGAACGGAATATTGAAGTCCTACCTCGTCGACCTTCTCGGCTCCCGCAGGATGAACGGTCACCCGCTCACGGGCTCCTCCAGGAGGGAGGATTACTCCTTCGCTCCCACCTCCCGCATGACGAACACGTTCTTCGCGGAGGGCAAGGATGATCCCGAGGAGCTCATCTCCAGCATGGGCGAGGGCCTTTACGCCCGCAACATGGGCGGCGGCTCCGTCAACCCCCTGACGGGCGAGTTCAATTTCGCCGTATCCGAGGGCTACTGGGTAAAGGACGGCAGGATCGTGACCCCCGTCCGCGGCGCTACGCTCATCGGCAAAGGCTCCGAGGTGCTTTTGAAGATCGACCGCATCGCAAAGAGCGGGCTCGACCTCGGCCCCGGCATGTGCGGCTCCGCTTCGGGCTCCGTGCCCGTTACCTGCGGTCAGCCCCGCATCCGCGTATCCGAGATCACCGTCGGCGGCAAAGGAGGCAGTATATGATGACATTCGACGAATTCAAGAAACTCGCTTTCGAAAGCGCTTTGGAGCTCGGCTGCGAGGCGGCTGAGGTCTACTTCACCGACGGAGAGAACTTCTCCGTGAACGTGCTGGGCGGCGAGCTTGACGAATACTCCGTCGAGCACTCCTTCGGCCTGAACCTGCGCGTGCAGTTCGGCGGCAAGGCCGGCTACGCCTATACCGAGATGCTCGACGATCCCAAGTCGCTCGTGCTCCGCGCGATAGACAACGCCAAGGCCATCGAGTCCGATGACGTACAGCCCATGCAGGGCAGGTGCGAATATGAGACTGTCGAGAAGCCCGTATGCGCCGCGGCCAAGATGACCCCGGCAGAAAAGATCGCCTATGCCGAAAAGCTCGAGAAGACCCTGCTTGCGGCCGATCCCCGCATAAAGCGCACGATGTACAGCGCGGCCTCGACCGTCCGTATGACCACCCGTCTGCACAACACGCTGGGTCTTGAGGCGGAGAATACCGATGAGACCGCGTACGCCTATGTCTGCCCCATAATGGAGCAGGACGGCGAGCTCAAGGACGGCTTCGCCGTCAGGATCGGCGATAAGATACTGGACGCCGACGCGATGGTGAAGGAAGCCGTGGACAAGGTCTCCGAAAAGTTCGGCGCCTCCCCCGTTCCCTCCGGCGAATACAGTATCATAATGCGCAACGAGGCGATGGCCGATATGATAAGCGCCTTCTCTCCCATGTTCTCCGCGTATTCCGCGCAGAAGGGCATGAGCCTTTTGAACGGTAAGGAGGGCGAGAAGATCGCCGCGGAATGCGTGACGCTCCTCGACGATCCCTTCTATAAGGACAACCCGCGCGCCTTCGACGCGGAGGGCGTTCCCTCCGTCACGAAGAAGGTCATCGACCGCGGCGTGCTGACGACGCTCCTGCACAACCTGCAGACAGCCGCAAAGGCCGGCGTCGCCTCCACCTCCAACGCGGGGCGCAGCTCCTCCGGCCCGATCGGCGTCGCACCCTCCAACTTCTACATCAAGGCGGGCGAGGCGAGCTATGATCAACTGATCGAGCGCATGGGCAGCGGCCTCATCATCACGGAGGTCAGCGGCCTGCACGCGGGTCTCAACCCCGTCAGCGGCGATTTCTCGCTCATCGCGAGCGGCCTCCTCGCAGAGGGCGGCAGGATCGTCCGCAGCGTCGATCAGATCACCGTCGCGGGCAATTTCCTCTCGCTTATGCAGAACATCACCGCCGTCGGCTCCGACCTCAGGTTCGGTATGCCAATGGGCGGCTTCTTCGGATCCCCCTCCGTGCTGATCGATAAGCTCATGGTATCGGGTTCGTAAAGCAAACGGCATTGTGAAAAGAGCCCTGACTTTTATTCTGATAATACTCCTGCTCTGCCCGGCGGCCGGCTGTAAAAGGCCTCCGGGCGGCGGGAGCGCGCTTACCGAGGCCCCCGGCATGACCGCAGAGCCCACGCCTTCGCCCACGCCTTCGCCCACGCCGGATCCCAAAGCGCTCGAGGCGCTCGCTGCGGCGAAGGAGCACGGGCTTTCGGATGAGGATCTGCGCGGCGAGTACGAATTGTTCCTCCGCTTCACCGAAACGGTCGAAGGCGATCCGGAGCTCGGAGGATACCGGGAGCTCGTGTATCGCATCTTCCCCGTGATCGCGGATCACACGGAGTATCTCGACCCGGAGTATTTCTTCGGGCGGCTGGCGAATCTGAGCTTTTCGGAAAGCGAGCTCGAAGCGGGCTTCTGGGGAAAGTACATATATGAGCCCAATACGGTGCTTATTCGGAGCGACGTTGAGGAAGACGAGCGCTGGCAGCTCTCCGCGGTCGTTTTTCACGAGCTGATGCACTTCGTCGACAGCTCCATGAGCGGCGAGGAAAGCGCGCAGTATCTTTTGGACGGCGCGCGTCTTATGGGCGGCGATTTCCTCTCCCTGCCCATGGAGGACAGGCTTCGCACGCTGATACTCTACAATGCGGACGCAGTCGTCGAGGGCGGCTCGGAGCTCTATACCGCCAAGTATTTTTCGTCAGGTGTGCGCTCGTATTTCAAAGCATGCAGCGTGCTGACCGGCGTCGAATACATATTCGGCACGGAAAAGCTCGACGAGCTGTTTTTCAGCCCCGATTCCAATGCGGTCCTTGCGGAGCTGCTGCTCGGGGCCGGCTATTCCGAGGACAGGTATTACGCCGCCGTCGCTTCGCTCAACTGGTTCACGACCCCGCGGACAAGCTATATGCCCGACGATCTCATCGCGCCGGAGGACATACTCATCGACCTCTACGAGCATGAGCTCGGCAGCGGATGGAAGCAGGATCCGCGCTTCATCTATATCCTCAAGTCCCTTAGCGACGTCGCCTGGCCCGATCACGAGCGCAGCGAGCATTCGGACTTCCTTAAGGATATCGAGTTCAACACGAGGGAGCAGTACGCGGACTTCCTTTCGAAGCTGTATTCGGATCTGCCCTTTATGCCGGACCCGATGTTCGACCCGCCTTTCCCCGTGATCATCGACGGGCGGTTCTCGATCTGCGTCTATGCGGATTGGACCGATTCGGACACGGACAGCGCGGTCCGCGGAACGATTGCCGCGGAATACGATATTGAAAACGACGAACCGATAGGATACCTGATCACCGATTTGGACGCGATCTATAACGTGTATCCGGTATTGCACGGCTCATGAGGCTGTATCGGGTCTGCCTTATATGCAAAACGGATCATGATAAAAAAGCCGGGACGGGCGATGCGCCAGTCCCGGCTTTTTCTGCCTTTTTTGCGATCGGGACCGTTTCCCCCGTCGGGAGCCCCGGCGCGGCTCGTTTAATAAAGCATTCCCGCGAGCGTCCATATCCCGTTCACGGCGAGGCAGAGCAAGACGCCTATCGCGGACGGAATGAGGAACGCCGCGGCGGTCCATGCGGGGCTGCCCGTCTCCCGCCTAACAGTCAGCAGCGTCGTCGCGCAAGGGGAGTGGAACAGCATGAGCAGCATCACGCAGAGCGCCGTCCTTACGCTCCAGCCGTTCTGTATGAGCGTATCCCGCATGAGGCTCATGCCGGAAAAAGTTCCCGCGCCGGAGTAGATCATCACGAGCAGCGGCATCACGAGCTCGTTCGCGGGCAGGCCGAGTATGAACGCCATGAGTATCGCGCCGTCGACGCCCATAGCCGCGCCGACGGGATCGAGCAGCCTTACTCCCACGCCGAGCGGCGGGGTCTCGCCCGCGTTCGCGAGCGCCCATATCAGGATCCCCGCGGGCAGAGCCGCAGCCGCGGCCCTTCCCAGCACGAAGAGCGTCCTGTCGAGCACGGAGCGGACTATTATCTTTCCCACGCGCGGCGTCCTGAATGGGGGCAGCTCCAGCACGAAGGACGAGGGCTTGCCCTTGAGCACGGTGATCGTGAGCAGCTTCGACGCAAGGAATGTCGCGGCGAGCGAAAGGAGTATGAGACCGGTCATTATGAGCGCGCTCACCGCGCCGCCTGACCCGCCCATGCCCGCGGCGAAGAACATGGTTATGAGCGCCGTAAGGGTCGGGAATCGCCCGTTGCAGGGTATGAGCGAGTTCGTGAGTATGGCAATGAGCCTTTCGCGCGGGCTCTCTATTATTCGGCAGCCTATCACGCCCGCTGCGTTGCAGCCGAAGCCCATACAGCATGTGAGCGCCTGCTTGCCGCAGCCTCCGCACCGCCTGAAGCCGCTGTCAAGATCGAACGCGATACGCGGCAGGAGGCCCAGATCCTCCAAAAGAGTGAAAAGCGGGAAAAATATCGCCATCGGCGGCAGCATTACGGATACGACGGTCATAAGCGTCGCGAGGCCGCCGTCGCATATCATGGAGACCATCAGCGCGGGCATTCCCGCCCTTTGAAGCAGGAGCCTTATGCTCCCGAGCAGAGCGGAGAACGCCTCCCCGAGGAGCCTTGAGGGCAGGTTCGCGCCGACCATGGTCAAAAACAGCACGAGCGCGAGCAGCGCGAGCATCACCGCGGCCCCCGTCACACGCCCCGTGAGCAGGCGGTCGAGCTTAAGGAAGCGCGCGCTCCTCGCGTCCGAATCCCTCGTTACGACGAGCGCCGCTATGCGCTCCGCCTCCGCCCACATTGGCGCGGCCGTGATACGGCCGCGCTCCGCCTCCTCCACTTCGGCCGCGCGCCTTATCGCCCGCACGAGCTCCTTCAAGCCCTGCTTTTTCACCGCGCTCGCCGCGACCGCCTCCACGCCGAGGAGCGCGCCCAGCCTCTTCACATCGACCGAGATCCCGCGCTTTGCCGCCTCGTCGATCAGGTTCACGCACACCACGACGCGCCTCGTTATCCGAAGCGTCTGCAGGACGATATTGAGGTTCCTCTCGAGGCAGGAGGCGTCGCAGACGACCACCGTGCAGTCTGCCGCCCCTTTCGCGATGAGATCGCGCGCGGCCTCCTCCTCCGGCGAGGTCGGCGTGAGCGAATAGCAGCCCGGAAGGTCGACGAGCTCTATCCCGCCGCCCGTGCCGCGGACTGTGCCCGCCGCGAGATCCACAGTCTTGCCCGTCCAGTTGCCCGTATGGCGGTTCAGCCCCGTGAGCGCGTTGAACACCGTGCTCTTGCCCACGTTCGGGTTGCCTATGAGCGCGGCGGTCAGCCGCTTTTCCCTTGCCCGCGTCATGCCTTCCATGCCCCGCTCACGCTCACGATCACGTTCGCCGCGTCGGATGCCCTCAGCGCGACGGTCGTTCCCCGCACGGAATACGCCGTGGGATCCCCCGACGGCGCGGCAAAGAGCCATACGAGCTCCGCGCCTTTTGCTATCCCCAAGCCTTCGAGCCGCGCCTTTATTCCGCATTCCTCTATCCGCTCCACCCTGCAAACGCCGTAGGGCGGGAGCTCCGCAAGCGTGATATAAGCCATATCTCTCTCCCGGTTTTACGTTCGGTGAATACTATGCCGCGGGAAAGGATAATGTGAAGGAGCGCCGCGCCATTTAGTGTGTTGACAGAGACCGTTCTTTGAGATACAATCATTATGGAGTTATATATGCCCGCAGAGGTTTTTAAGGCTTGAACAAGAACCACAAAACGCTTATATGCTTCGGCGCTGCGGTGCTCTGCCTCGCGGTCTCGATGTTCTCCCGGCTGCTGCTGACGCCGCTTATCGCGCTTGCCGCGTATATGGCGGTCGAATGGGGCTTGGTTTACCTGTTCCCGCCGCTAGTCGGCCTCACAGTGGGGATATTCGCCGCTTTCGGGTTCGATTCGTCGTCGCTCCCGATACTCGTTTCCTTCATACTCGCGGCGGTGATGCTCACGGTCTACGGCAAAAAGCGGCTCCCCCACCGTTACTGCGTGCTGGGCTTAGCCGTGATACTCTGCCTCGGCTCATACCTTTCGCTTACGCTCGGGTCCATGCTCGCGGGCGAACCGCCCCACACCGAGGCGGCGAAGATATGGGAAAGCGTATGGGATTCCGCCATTCCCGCCTCCCTCTCCTCGGGTAGCGCGGCGGAGGAGATAAGCGATATCGGCGCGAGCGTCGCGCTTATGCTGCCGGATCTTCTGATGCTCGCCTCCGTCATGCTCGGCGAGGCGCTGGCGCTCGGTCTGGTGCTGCTGTACCGCCTCTGTCATAAGGTGTTCAAGACCGTCCCCGCCCCCATGGCGAGGTTCTCCGCATGGAGGCTGCCCTCGGGTTCGATCGTCGGCGGCTTGATACTGCTTTCGGCCATAGGCCTCGCGTTCCTGCTCAAGCTCGACGGGGCTAAGGCCGTCGCGTTCGCTCTGGGCTTCATCACGGCTTCGCTGTTCTCCGTGCAGGGGCTCGCCTACTTCTTCTTCGTGTTCGAGATGTCGAAGGCGCCCTCCTCCGTGCGCACGGTGTTCTGCGTGTTCTGCGCGCTGACGTTCCCGTACTGCATGCTGTTCCTCGCGGCGATAGGCGTAAGGGAACAGATACAGAAACGGCGCAGGGCGGTCAGGCTCTATCTCGAGAGCATAAAGAACATGTCCGAGTTCGAGAAACGCTCGGACGAGCTCGCAAAATACGGCTACATCCGTGAGGATAAGCCGGTATCCGAACAAAACGGCCGGGGAGAGGCAAAGCCCTCCGAAGGCGATAACGATAAAGGTCCGCAGGCCGATAAATAGGGCCGCGGCGGAAAGGTCAGGTGTAACGATATGAAGGTTTTACTGCAGCAGGACGTCAAGGGCGCCGGCAAGGCCGGCGACATAGTCAACGTTTCGGACGGCTATGCCCGCAATTTCCTCATCCCCAAAAAGCTTGCGGTACCCGCGGATCAGGGCAGCATCAACGCCGCCAACATCAAAAAGTCCGCGGAGAAGCACCGCATCGAGGTCCAGCGCAAGAACGCCCGCGAGCTTGCCTCCGGCATGAGCGACCTCACCGTGCGCGTATACGCCAAGGCGGGCGAGAACGGCAGGCTCTTCGGCTCCGTCACCGGCAAGGAGATCGCGGAGGCGCTCAAGGCGCAGTACGATATCTCCCTTGACAAGAAGAAGATACGCATCCCCGAGCCGATCAAGAGCACCGGCATAACAAAGGTGAGCGCGCACATGTTCGAACAGACCGACGCCAGTTTCAAGGTGGAGGTCATCGCCATTGAAGAGAACTGAGAAAAGGCCATGAGCGAAGAATTACTGAATCTTCCATACAGCGAGGAGGCGGAAAAGGCCGTCCTCGGAAGCGTGCTGCTCTCGCCGCAGACGGCGGAAAAGGCGCTTGAGAACCTTATGCCCGAGGATTTCTTCATTCTGCGCAACCGCGACGTGTTCGCCGCGATGAAGTATATCTGGGACAGGGGCGGCAGCATAGACGTCGTCACCGTGCTCGACGCGCTTGAAAAGCTCGGCAAGCAGGAATCCTCCGGAGGACTGGAGTACATAACGGAGCTTTCCGTATCCACCCCCGCCGCCCTCAATGTGGAGCATTACATCGCCATAGTCGAGGAGGAGAGCACTCGCCGCCGCCTTATAAGGGTCTGCACCGACGTCGCGCAGGATGCGCGCACCGGCGCCCGCGAGACGGACAGGCTGCTCGACGACGCGGAGCGCCGCATATTCGAGATCGCGGTCCGCACATCGGATGAGGCGATAGAGCCCATCGCGCCGATCTACGGCAGGGTCTACCACAGGATCGGCGAGCTCATGCGCCTTGGCGGCCGCTCCACCGGCCTTCCCACGGGCTTTATAGATCTTGACATACTGACCTCCGGCCTGCAGAAGAGCGACCTTATCATAATCGCGGGCCGCCCCGCGAGCGGCAAATCCACGCTCGCGCTGAACATCGCCACCCACGCCGCCCTGCGCGAGGGCGCGACGGTCGCGATATTCAACCTCGAAATGAGCAAGGATCAGCTCGTATCCCGCATAATGTCGACGGAAACGGGCGTTCCGCTCTACAATATCCGCACGGGCAACGTCCAGTCGGAGGAGCTGCTCGAGATCGCGAAGGGCTTCAACCGCATAGGCGACGCCGCGCTGCTCATCGACGACACGCCCGGATTATCCGTCGCAGAGCTGAGGTCGAGATGCCGCAGGATAAAGGCGCGCCAGGGCCTCGACCTTGTAATAGTCGACTATCTGCAGCTCATGCAGGCGACGGGCCGCGCGGAATCCCGCGTGCAGGCGGTTTCCGAGATGACGAGGAACCTTAAGATACTCGCGCGCGAGCTCGACGTGCCGCTCATAGTGCTTTCGCAGCTCTCCCGCGAGCCGGACAAGCGCTCCGACCATACGCCGCTCATGAGCGACCTTCGCGAATCCGGCTCGATCGAGCAGGACGCGGACATAATAATGATGCTCTACCGCCCCGCGGCGTACGTCGACACGCAGGAGTACGCGGACAAGAACAACATCGCGTATCTGCACGTGGTCAAGCACAGGAACGGCGAGACCCGCAAGATCGACCTTACGTGGATACCCGAGCTTACGAAGTTCGCAAGCTGCAGCCATCTGGAAGAGAATTAACGAGATCACAAGAGCCCGGACGCCATTCGGCGACCGGGCTCTTTTTCAGTGAAAGCAAGCCCTTAAAGAGTGCAAGCCGGCAGCGAGCTCACGCGAGCCGCAGAGCGGCCGTTATGACATGTTTGTCATAGGCCGCGGGCGCCGCGCCGCGAGAGGCGCGGAACGCGAAAAGCCAAGGAGGTCAGTTCGCTCCCGCGAGACATATCCGCAGTTATTCACAAAAGCAGCCTCATTTTGAGAGCTCGGCTCTTTTACAAGAATACCGAAAGCAATTATTTCTTACCAAACGGTAAGTCGAAATACGCCGCTTCATGCGGTGTTGGCAAAAGGATATGCGAAATAAAAAAACTGTTGTATTGCTCCCGAAAGCATGCTATAATAAACCGACTTCGGGGCAGGGTGCGATTCCCTACCGGCGGTGACAGTCCGCGAACCCGATATTTCGGGCCGACCCGGTGCGATCCCGGGACCGACAGTATTTACGGTCTTTTCCGTATCAGTCTGGATGGAAGAAGTTTCTGCGTTATTTCGTTCATTTGCCCGAAGATCCGCGTATCTTCGGGCCTTTTATTTCTATCGGAGGATAATATGGAGACGCTTAAAAAGACATTCCTTGCCGCAAAGGAGAACCTCGGCTTCCTGCTCGTGTGCCTGCTGGTGTTCGCAGGCGTGTTCCTGGTCGCCGTGCTCTTCGAGCGGCTGCTCGTCAAGGACCGCAAGAAGCTTTCCGACACCCACTACATCACCTACACCGCGCTGTTCTCCTGCATGGCGGCGGTGCTGATGCTGCTGGAGTTCCCGCTCTTCTTCGCTCCGGGCTTCTATAAGCTCGACATAAGCGAGCTGCCCGTCATGATCTGCACGTTCTATCTGGGGCCGGTCGCGGGCGTAATAACCGAGTTTTTGAAGGTCTTCCTCAAGCTCCTCCTGAAGGGCACGAGCACCGCCTTCGTCGGCGATTTCGCGAACTTCGCCGTCGGCTGCACTTTCGTGCTCCCCGCGAGCATAATCTACCACGCGAAGCCCAGCCGCAAGACCGCGCTCATAGGCCTCGGCGCCGGCACCCTCGTAATGACTGTTTTCGGCAGCGCGTTCAACGCCCTCTATCTCATTCCGAAGTTCGCCAAGCTCTTCCACATGGAGCTTGACGCCATAGTCGGCATGGGCACGGCGGTCAACAGCCGTATCACGAGCGTTCCCACGCTCGTGCTGTACGCCGTCGTCCCCTTCAACCTCTTAAAGGGCGTCGTTATATCGGTGCTGACATTCCTGCTCTACAAGCGCATATCGCCGCTCATGCACCTGGGCGACAGCCGCAGACAGGCAAGGCGGCTGAAATAACAGAAAAAGGCCGGAGCAAAGGGTGCATTCACTTAAGGAGACATAGGTTTTCGGCGGTAAATCAAAACTGACAAGCAACAAAAAACCGGGAGTGCGAATAACCACACTCTCGGTATTCTTTTTTCTGCCGAAAACCGCGAAGCGTCTCAAAAGCGGAGATTTTTGTGCCGGGCAAGGCGAAAAGCGCAGGAATACTTGGAAAGTCTTTCGAGCATTGAAGGCGCAGCACGGCGCAAAAAGATACCTTTTGAGGCTGTGTATCTTTAAGTGAATGCGCCCAAAACTCCGGCTTTTTCTTTTCACATAAGATTCTTCCTTACCGTTCCGAGCGAGCGGCCGAGCTTTTCAAAATCGACGCTCCCGTCGGGAAGCACGGAGGTCGATTCCACCGTGGCATAGCCCGAATAGCCGCACTCCCTCACCTTTTTGAAGAAGGGCGCAAAGTCGACGTGACCCTCTCCGATATGGCGCACGCGCAGATCGGAGAAATCCTTCAGCCCGCCGCTGTAATCGTTGACGTGCAGATGCGCCGCCCTGCCCTGCCACAGCTCGCCGCAGGCCAATGTCTCCGGCATCTCGAGGTGGAACTCCGCCATCTTGGTATCGATCGTGAAAAGCGCGTCGGGAAACTCCGCCATAATGCGCTTTATGTGCGCGAGCGGGGTGCTCACGGCGCATACTACGTTCTCGACGGTGAGCGTTACGCCGTGCTTTTTCGCCTCCTCGGCGCAGCCTGCGAGCTGTGAAATGTTCCTTTCGATATTATGATCGGAGGCCGGCCCGCCCCACAGATGGAGCACCATGAGCGATGAGCCCAGCTCCTCCGCGATAAGGCAGTTGTTTTTGAACCTCTCCCCCGCCTCGCGGATATCGTCCTTGGAGCCGAGGCTTATGAGCTCGCCGATGCGCTTGTCCGCGTGGAGCACGGGGATCGGTATGGACAGCTCCTTTTGTATCGAGCGCACGGTCTCCCTGACCTCGCCGAGCATGCCGTCCCACGCGGGATAGACCATGAACTCGAGCCCGTCCGCCTCTATATGCGGAAAGAACTCCTTCAGGAGCCGCGGGTCCCTGCCGTTATACCTTGTTATCAGCGCTCCCGAGGAGCAAAGCACGCCTTTTATCATACGCCGCCCGTTTCGCCGTTTTTTCTCATTATAATACCGCGGGCGCGCGAATACAAGCGCAAAACCCGCGCCATTATATATTGAGCAGCCCTCCCGGCGCGTATATGAAACCGTCCCGTTTTATGGTATAATCATATCAAAATAATGCGATCGGACGGTAACCAATGGAAAAAACGAACGGGACGCGCGGCATAAAGCGATATGCCGCATTTGTAAGGGGCTACTGGCTCCCGACGGTGCTTACGCCGTTTTTCATGATATTCGAGGTGGCGCTCGAAGTGCTCATCCCCCTTCTGATGGCCGCGATAGTCGACGGCGGTCTTTACGGGCGGGATGATTTTCTTCTGCGCTCCGTGATACCGGCAAGCCTCAAAACGGGCAGCATGCAGCTCATTTTCACACTGGGCGGTCTTATGGTCGTGGCCTCGCTGCTCTCGCTCGCCTGCGGCATGCTCGGCGCAAGGACCTCCGCCGTAGCCGCGATGGGCTTTGCGAAAAACCTGCGCCGCGCCATATTCGACAAGATCCAGAGCTTCTCCTTTGCAAATACGGATAAGTTCTCCACCTCGTCCCTCATCGTCCGCACGACTACGGACGTCACGATGATACAGAACACGTTCCAGCAGATAATAAGGATATTCGTCCGCTCCCCGATGATGCTTGTGTTCGCCGCGATAATGGCGTTCAACATCAATTCGGAGCTTTCGTGGATATTCATGCTGGCTATCCCCTTCCTGCTCGCGGCGATGCTGATACTCATCACAAAGGGCCATCCGCGCTTTATGAAGATGCTCAAAAAGACCGACGCGATGAACACTTCCGTTCAGGAGAACCTTATCGCGATGCGCGTCGTAAAGGCCTTCGTAAGGGAGGACTACGAAAAGGAGAAGTTCCACGAGTCGACGGAGGATCTCCGCAAGGCGCAGATCCACGCGCAGAAGATATTCTCCTTCGCGCCGCCCATACAGCTCATCATTATGTGGGGCTGCACGATAGTGCTGCTCGCGCTCGGCGGAATGAGGATAATCCGCTTCAAGGCGTTCGGCCCGGGCGAGCTGACGAGCCTTATGACCTACACGACGCAGATAATAAGCTCGCTCGCGATGGTCTCCTTCTTCGTGATATCTATCTCCATGGCGAAGGCCTCCGTCACCCGCATAAACGAGGTGCTCGACGAGGAGCTCGACATCACGGGCACCGACTCCGATCTGAAGGTCGAGAACGGCGATATCGAGTTTAAAAACGTCGATTTCAGCTACACCGGCGATCCCGATAACCTCACGCTCTCGGGGCTTGATTTCCATATCCGCTCCGGCGAGACGATAGGCGTCGTCGGCGGCACGGGCGAGGGCAAGAGCTCGCTCGTACAGCTCATACCTCGCTTCTACGACGTACTTTCGGGCGAGGTGCTGATAGCGGGGCACAACGTAAAGGAATACTCCCTCTATGAGCTTCGCGAGGGCGTATCCATGGTGCTGCAGAAGAACATGCTCTTCTCCGGCTCGATACGCGACAACCTCCGCTGGGGCGATCCCGACGCCACGGACGGGGAGATCGAGGCCGCGTGCCGAATGGCCTGCGCGCACGACTTCATAACCGCCTTCCCCGACGGCTACGATACCGACCTCGGCCAGGGCGGCTGCAACGTCTCCGGCGGGCAGAAGCAGCGCCTCTGCATAGCGAGGGCGCTCCTGAAGAAGCCCAAGATACTCATACTCGACGATTCGACCTCCGCGGTCGATACCGCGACGGATGAGAAGATCCGCCGCGCGTTCCGCGAATACATACCCGGCACGACTAAAATAATCATCGCCCAGCGCATCGCATCCATTATGGACAGCGACCGCATAATCGTTATGGACGAGGGCAGGATCTCCGATATCGGCACGCATGAGGAGCTGATGGCAAGGAGCGTCATCTACCGGGAGGTATACGAATCCCAGATGAAAGGAGAGGATGAATAATGGCCAAGCAGAGCGACATCATAGCCAATCACAAGGGCCAGCGCAGGCCGGATAATTTCTTCCGCACGATAGCGCGCCTCCTCTCCTACTACAAAAACTGCATGTGGGCGCTCATCTGCGCGATACTGTGCATACTCGTCTATTCCGCCGCGACAATCATCGCAGGATACATGCTCGATCCCTTAGTCAAGGTTTTGGAGAGCGCGCTTGAGGACAAGGCGGGGATCCACATCGACGAGCAGACCGCCAAATACACCGTGCTGCTTATCTACATGGGCGCGCTGTACCTTGTCGGTGCGCTCACGAACTTCGGCCTCAACCGCCTTATGCTCCAGTGCACCGCGGTCGTCATGGCAAAGCTCAGGACGGATCTTTTCGACCGCATGCAGGAGCTTCCCGTCGCGTTCTTCGACAGCCACACCCACGGCGAGCTTATGAGCTATTTCACGAACGACGTCGACGCCATACGCGAGATGCTGAACCACAGCGTGACGCAGCTCTTGATATCCACCGCTTCGCTTACGGGCGTCATAATCGCAATGATATCGCTCTCGGCGCCGCTGTTCCTCATAGTGCTCGTGCTCGGCACGCTCGTCGTGCTCATCACCAAGTTCATCGCGTCCCGCTCCGGCCGCAACTACGTGCATCAGCAGAAGGCGCTGGCGCAGGTGAACGGCTATATCGAGGAGATGATGGAGGGTCAGCGCGTCGTAAAGGCCTTCAATCACGAGAAAAAGGTCATGGCGGATTTCGACGTTATGAACGAGGAGCTGCGCCATGTGGCGACGAGGGCTAACACCCTTGCCTCTATCATGGGCCCGATAATGAACAACCTCTCGCATATCTTCTATGCGCTGACGACCACCATAGGCGTACTGTTCGCGGTCAACGGCGAGCTCATAACGAAGCTCAGCCGCAACTCTTCATTCGACTGGTCGAAGGTCGGCGTCGAGGGCGCGGTGCTCATAACCTTCCTCTCGTTCATCCGCCAGTTCTCCAACCGCGTATCGGAGATCAGCCAGCAG
The DNA here is from genome assembly GCA_017616435.1 of Clostridia bacterium. Classification (GTDB taxonomy): domain Bacteria; phylum Bacillota; class Clostridia; order Christensenellales; family CAG-138; genus UBA3857. The sequence continues at coordinate 7,276 of JAFZYC010000020.1, read as the reverse complement.
TTCAACTACATACTGCTTGCCCTTGCCGGCGCTGAGCGCGTGTTCAAGCTTATGGACATGGAGCCGGAGATCGACGATGGCGCCGTCACGCTCGAAACGCTCGAGGACGGCAGCAGAGTTTGGCGCATGATCGACAAGGACGGGAACGAAGTCACGGTCCCCCTCGTCGGCAAGGTGGAGCTGCACGACGTCGATTTCAGCTACGACGGTGAAAAGAAGGTATTGGAGGACGTCACGCTCTACGCCAAGAAGGGCCAGAAGATCGCCTTCGTCGGCTCGACAGGCGCGGGCAAGACGACTATCACGAACCTCATAAACCGCTTCTACGACGTCAACGACGGCGAGATCACCTACGACGGCATAGACATACGCAGCATCAAGAAGGACGACCTGAGGGGCACGCTCGGCATGGTGCTGCAGGATACGCACCTCTTTACCGGAACGGTCATGGATAACATCCGCTACGGCAAGCTCGACGCCGCGGACGAGGACTGTATAGCCGCGGCGAAGGTCGCGAACGCGCACTACTTCATATCCCACCTGCCGGAGGGCTACAACACGATGCTCTACGCCGACGGCGCGAATCTTTCGCAGGGGCAGCGCCAGCTGATCGCGATAGCGAGAGCCGCGGTCGCCTCCCCCGTCGTGCTGATACTCGACGAGGCGACGAGCTCCATCGACACGAGGACGGAGAAGCTGATAGAATCCGGCATGGATAAGCTTATGGAGGGCCGCACGGTGTTCGTCATCGCGCACAGGCTTTCCACCGTCCGCAACTCCAACGCCATAATGGTATTGGAGCACGGCAAGATAATCGAGCGCGGCGACCACGCTGAGCTCCTGCGCCAGCAGGGCAAGTATTATCAGCTCTACACCGGCGCGTTCGAATTAAGCTGAGAACGATGATATGGGGAGTGCGGACGCGCCGACTGCTTCGTTACGCCTTCCCCGAGAGATAAAGGCAAGGCGTGGCCGCATTCGACAAAAGGCTTCCCCCTTGCGGGGAAGCTGTCAGCAGAACGTAAGTGACGCTGACTGATGGGGGGCCCCTCTGATGTCGGCAACAAGTATTATCGGCTTGTGGGATACCCCCATCCGTCACACGCGGCCAAGGCCGCTTTGCGACACCTTCCCCGCAAGGGGGAAGGCAGACGAGGCATCCGCTTTACTACTTCTTCACCGCAAGGGGGAAGGCGTTCGTCTGAAAGCGATGCACCGCATCCCTTTCCGGGCGTCTCACGCCCCGCAAGGGGGGAAGGCGTTCGTCTGAAAGCGATGCACCGCATCCCTTTCCGGGCGTCTCACGCCCCGCAAGGGGGAAGGCAGGTGCGCCATCCGCTTTGCAGCTATCGGGAGGACTACATGAGCAGGGACAGCAGCGAACAAGTTACCAAGCTTTCGCGGATGCTTCGAAGGAACATGACAATGGAGGAAAAGCACCTTTGGTATGATTTCCTGAAAAAGCTCCCGATGCACGTCAACCGTCAGAAGCCCCTAGGCGACTTTATTGTTGATTTCTATATCGCGGCCGTGAAAATAGTGATCGAGCTTGACGGCTCGCAGCATTATACGGAAGAGGGCAGAGCGAAGGACGCTGAGCGCGAAGAGTTCTTGTCAGGCACGGGTAATCTGATACTGCGTTATTCAAACTACGATCTTAATACCAATTTTGACGGAGTATGCCTTGACATCCGCAGGAATATAGAAGCACGTCTCGGGATAGACGATATCTACGGCAGCGAGTGCTCATAGGTTTGGAGGATGCTCGAAACCAACGAAGGAAAACCGACATGATCACAATACACGACATACCCATGATATCCACGAAGGAACAGCTGGAGGACGCGGTGAACGCCCTTGGCTTTCTGCCCTTCTTTTCGAGCGGCATTCCCGGCTTTTCCCTGCGCGATCATATCGATCCCGCGGTATGGTTCGTCGACGGCGTCGACGGCCCGTGGGAATGGAAAGCGGACGCAGGCGTTTACGGCAAGCTTTTGCGCGGCAAGGCGGTGTTCATGACGCCGGAGTGGTACGGAATACTCGCCTGTTACCGCCGCGACGGCTACGATTTCGAGGGCATGTACGAGGACGGGCTCCTGCCCCACGGCGCGCTGCCCATAATGAGCGAGCTCGAAAAGGGCTCGGCTCCCGGTATCAGCATGGAGAGCTTCGGCGGGATCCTGCCGCCGCGCATGGGCGTTTTGAGCTCCGATCTGCGCGCGCGCACGGGCATGCTCGACAAGGCCTCCGGCTTTGACGCGATCATCAACACGCTGCAGATGAAGTGCTTCGTACTGCCCACGAGCTTCGAATACGCCATAGACCGCCGCGGCAACCCCTACGGCTGGGGGCTGGCGAGGTATTCACTTTCGGATGACCGCTATGGCCGTGAAATCGCCGCGGCAGAGGCGGCCTATCCCCCCGCGGAAGCAAAGGAGCTGCTTATAAAGCGCGTTATGGAGTTATGCCCCGGCACGGATCGCAAAAAGGCCGAAAGGCTGATAAAATAACAACCGGAGGTTAATTATGAAAAGGTTCATTGCTGTTTTGGTCTTGACCTGCATACTCTGTTTATCTTCGGTCGGCTGCTCAGGAGAGCTGACGAGCAAGAAAAAGATCATAAAGCTCTACGGCGAGAACGAAGCGGCTTTTCTTGAGGCTGCAGAAACGGGAGATTTTACCGCGCTCGAAAGCATGAAGGGCGTTCTCAAGGTCATCATGTATGATGACCACGCAGCGATATGCTGCGGCGGCAGCGGCATGGGCGCCAACACGGATTACTACGAGATTTGGTGGACTGAAAAAAAGATCGAAAGTGTATTGCTGGGACAACTCGCGTCCGGCTATGACGTGATCCCCGACGGAAACGGTGCCCGATACAAGGAAAAGGAAGGCGACAACGAGTTTTATGCCGAGCCGCTCGGAAACGGTTATTACTACGTGGAGCTGCATTTTTGATTGAGGTCTTTCCCCGATATGACGAAAACGGCCGCTGTTGCGGCCGTTTTCCGGTTTCCTTTTTCTTTTACCAAGTCTCGTCCCTGAGGTTCTGCATGGACTGCTTGGCGGTCTCGACGTCCTGCTGCTGCGCCTGCTTTGTGGGGTACATATTGCGGCGGTTCATCTCGTCGAAAACGCAGAGCTGATCCTCCGCGCACTCCGTCATGTGACGGATCAGCAGCCTGCGAAGCTCCGGGCTCGCGGATTCGGTCACGCTGCCGGCGTAGGTCTTCGCCATTTCCTTTTCTGTGTGGAGCATATCCGTCAAAAGCTCCCTTTCGGTCATGTTCTGAATGTCGTTCATACTGTTGTTCCTTTCCCGTCGTTTCGCGGCTCACTGCCTGCTCTGCAGATAATCCTGCAGGGTGTCGAAATGCTGCTTGTGATGCTCCGCGTGGTCTGACGCCATGGACTTGAGGTTCCGGTCCTGAAAACTGGATTCATAGACCTTGCACTTCTTGTACGCGAGCGCCTCCGAATACATCTCATCCTGCACGGTGCCGAGGTCCTTCGTATCGATGGAGCCGGTCCCGGCGCCTTCCATAAACCAGGGTTCTTTGTTTTTCTGCATAGTTGCCTCCCATGTTTTTGATGTGGGCATAGTTTGCGCATTAAGAACTTTTTTTATTCAAACAAAAAAGATCCGGAAGGGCTATCCTTCCGGATCTTGATACTATCGGCTTCAGATGAGCTCGATAAGAGCCATCTCAGCGGCGTCACCGCGGCGGGGACCGAGCTTCAGGATGCGGGTGTAACCACCGGTCTTGCCGTCATACTTGGGAGCGAGCTCGTTGAAGAGCTTCTCTACGACGGGGTGGTTGGCAGCGGTGCGCTTCTTGTAATCGGCGCGCTTTTCCTTGTGCTGCTGTACCTCGGTGATGTCATAGAGGTAGGCCATGATCTGCCTTCTCGCATGAAGCTTGGAGGGCTTATCGACGTTCACGGTCTTCTCTATCTCGATCTCCTGCTGCTTGTCGTTGACCGTCTTTATGGTCTTGGTGACAGTCTCTGTATTCTTATACTCAGCCACGGCCATGGTGATGATCTTCTCAACGATGGGGCGGATCTCCTTCGCGCGGGTCTCGGTCGTAACGAGCTTGCCGTTCCAAAGAAGAGCGGTGGCCATGTTGCGGAACATCGCATCACGCTGATCGGTGGGCTTGTTGAGCTTACGGTTAGGCATAACTTTATCCTCCTATTATAGTTGCCGTTCGGCTTGGAAAAATCAATCGTCGCTTTCTCTGAGGGCAAGTCCCAGACCGGCCAGCTTCTGCTGGACCTCCTCAAGGGACTTACGACCAAGGTTACGCACCTTCATCATCTCCTCCTCATTGCGCTCGACCAGCTCCGCTACGGAGTTGATGCCTGCGCGCTTGAGGCAGTTATAAGACCTGACGGAGAGATCCAGCTCCTCGATGGGGGTCTCCAGAAGCTTGGACTTATCGTCGCCGCCCCTGTCCTCAAAGATGGTGTCATGCTGGCTGTCCTCGGTGAGATTGATGAACAGGCTCAAGTGCTCGGTCATAATGTTGGCTGCCTTGGAGACAGCCTCCTCGGGACGGATAGCGCCGGAGGTCCAAACCTCCAGTGTGAGCTGATCGAAGTCGGTCGTGTTGCCGACGCGGGTATCATCCACACGGAAATTGACCTTGGTGATCGGTGTGAAGATGGAATCAACGGCTATTTCACCGATGGACATTCCGGGCTTTTTGTTCTTATCGGCCGAAACGTATCCGCGCCCCTGATCGAGAATGATCTCCATGTAGAGACGGGCATTTTCGCCAAGAGTTGCGATGTGCAGATCGGGGTTGACGATCTCAACATCGGCGTCTGTGATGATATCGGCGGCCTTTACCTCGCCTTCGCCCGTGGCGTCAATGACGACGCGCCTGGCGCCCTCGCCGTGGATCTTCGTTCTGAGCTCCTTGAGGTTGAGGATTATCTCTGTGACATCCTCCTTCACACCTTCGATGGTGGAGAACTCATGAAGCACGCCGTCGATCTTGACGGAGGTTGCAGCGACGCCGGGAAGCGAGCTAAGGAGCACACGACGCAGACAGTTGCCGAGGGTAGTACCGAAACCGCGCTCAAGGGGCTTTACCTCAAAGCGGCCGTAACGTTCGGTAAGCTCAACGCACTCAATTTTGGGTCTTTCAATTTCCAACATCAAACTCTCCCCTCTCTTTCTTAAGCGTACAGGGTGTTGCCCACAGTATGAGCAACGGTTCTCTCTACATTACCTTGAATAGAACTCAACAATGAGATGCTCCTCAATGATAACGTCGATATCGTCACGCTGCGGCATATCAACGACAGTACCCTTGAGATTCTCAGCATCGAGGGTGAGCCACTTGGGCATCTTACCGTCGGCGCCCTGCTCACGGATAGCCTTGAAGTTTTCCATGTCGCGGCTGCTGTTGCGGACGGAGATGACCTGACCGGGCTTTACGATGTAGGAGGGAATGTCGACCTTCTTGCCGTCGACGGTGATGTGGCCGTGAACAACGAGCTGACGGGCCTGCGCGCGGCTTGCGCCGAAAGCGAGACGGTAAACTACGTTGTCAAGACGGCGCTCGCACAGAGCGAGAAGGTTGTCACCGGTTACGCCGCGCATGTTGGTGGCCATATCGTAGTACTTCCTGAACTGGGACTCAAGCACGCCGTACATCCTGCGGACCTTCTGCTTCTCACGAAGCTGGATGCCGTAGTTGGACTGCTTGCGCTGACGAGCCTGACCATGCTGTCCGGGAGGGGTGGCGCGCTTTGTGAACGCGCACTTCGCACTGTAGCAGCGCTCGCCCTTGAGGAAAAGCTTGCAGCCTTCCCTGCGGCACTGCCTGCAAACGGAATCAGTATATCTTGCCATAATCGTTTGCCTCCTTTATACACGCCTGCGCTTGGGAGGACGGCAACCGTTGTGGGGGATGGGCGTTACGTCCTTGATCATGTTGATCTCAAGACCTGCCGCCTGCAGCGAACGGATTGCGGACTCTCGGCCGGCGCCGGGACCCTTAACATAAACTTCTACAACACGCATGCCGTGCTCCATAGAGGCCTTCGCGGCCTGCTCCGCAGCCATCTGAGCCGCGAAGGGAGTGCTCTTCCTGGAACCGCGGAAGCCGCAGCCGCCGGCGGAAGCCCAGGAGATCGCGTTGCCGTTAAGATCGGTGATCGTAACGAGGGTGTTGTTGAAAGAGGAACGGATGTGAGCCTGACCGCGCTCGATATTCTTCTTCTCGCGGCGCTTACGGGTGGTAATCTTCTTACCCTTTACCTGCTTAGCCATTTATCGTTTCCTCCTTACTTCTTCCTGCTCATCTGACGCTTCGGGCCCTTACGAGTCCTTGCGTTCTGCTTGGTGGACTGACCGCGAACGGGCAGGCCCTTACGATGGCGGACGCCACGGTAACAGCCGATCTCGATGAGGCGCTTGATGTTGAGCGCAGTCTCACGCCTGAGGTCACCCTCCACCTTGAGGTTCTTATCAATGTATTCCCTGAGAAGATTGACATCGTTCTCGGAAAGATCCCTGACACGGATGTCGGGATCAACGCCGGTTTCCGCCAGGATCTTCTTGCTCGTGGAAAGGCCGATACCGTAGATGTAGGTAAGGCCGATCTCAACACGCTTGTCCCTGGGCAGATCTACGCCACTAATACGTGCCATTAGGTTTTTTTACCTCCGTAAAATAATGAAAGATCGTTATTTGGGAATTACCCTTCCCATTGGGGGTATTATCACCTGCCGGTTCCCGATTTCAGCATGAGCCGAGCAACCACATTCGGCTCATATCGAAACCGGGCAGCCGCACCGGACAGGAAATGATTTTACATCCTTGAGAAAGTATTCACACCTCGCGCAGCGGAGTGAGATCCGCGCGAGCGAACAGTCCCTCGAATGAAGACGGGCGGCGCCTTTCGCGCGTTATCAGCCCTGCTTCTGCTTATGACGGGGATTCTCACAAATGATCATGACGCGGCCCTTGCGCTTGATGATCTTGCACTTTTCGCACATGGGCTTGACAGACGGCCTGACTTTCATGGTTTCTCCTCCTTAAAGTATTGAAGTATTTTACAAACGAACCTTATCAGTTCTTTGCGCGCCAGGTGATGCGACCGCGGGTAAGATCGTAGGGAGACAGCTCGACTGTGACCTTATCGCCGGTCAAGATACGGATGAAGTTCTGACGAAGCTTGCCCGAGATGGTGGCAATTATCCTATGCCCGTTTTCAAGCGTGACTTCGAACATGGTGTTGGGAAAAGTGTTTGTTACGGT
>JAFZYC010000019.1 GCA_017616435.1 Clostridia bacterium | reverse complement strand
ATCGAGGGGCACGTTGAAGTCGACGCGTACGAGCACGCGGCGGCCGGTGACGTTGATGTCTTTTACGGTCAGCTTGTTCATATCAAACCTCCAATATAGTATTGATTTTATTATTCTCTATCAAACAGCCCTTTCGGGCGTGTTGCCTTACTTTATGTCCGATCGCAGAATATCCCCTGTTAAGACGCGCTCCGGGCAGGAAATGAAAAGCCTCTCCTTGGGATGCGGGGCGGAATCGCGGCTTTCCCCCTCCTCCGTTCGGATACCGGTCACGGCGAAACAGCGGGTCACATCGGACGGCGCGAGGATATTGAGCGTATCGCCGAGCTTGAAATTGTTGCGCTGTTCTATGAGCGCCTCGCGTTTTTCGGGGTCGTAGGCGAGGACTACCGCTGCGATCCTCGCGTCCTGCGTGTAGCCTCCGGTATGGTACTCCATGAGCTCCTGCGGGTTTTCGCCGTACATTATGTTGAGGCTTTTATCCTTCCCGTAGGTGCCTCCGCGGCATTTTTCGCTCTCTCGGAAGGCGAAGCCCGTGGTGTACGGCCTGTGCGAAAGGCGCATGAGCTCCCGCATGACGGTATCGATCGGCGCGCCGTCAATGGCCATGCGGTAGGCGTTCGTTGCGGTGGCAACGTAGAGTATGGACTTCATGCGCCCCTCGATCTTTATGCAGGAAACGCCCGCGTCCTCTATCTCTTTAAGGAACGGCGCGAGGCACATATCGCGGGAGTTCAATATGAAGCTCCCCTTCCCGTCGTCCTCGACGGTGAAGTATTCGCCGTTTTTGCCGTGCTCGCGGATCTCGGCGGAGTAGACCTTATTGTCCCTTACTTCATAGTTCCACCTGCAGGGCTGCACGCACTCGCCGCGGTTCGAGTCGCGCCCGTCGATGTAATTCGACAGCAGGCACCTGCCCGAGTAGCTGACGCACATCGCGCCGTGGACGAACATCTCGAGTTCCAATTCCTTCGGGATCCGAGAGCGGATGAGGCGTATCTCGTCAAGGGTGAGCTCTCGCGCGAGGACTATCCTCGAAACGCCCTGCTCATACCAGAATGCCGCGGCCTCCGAATTCAGAGTGTTCGCCTGTGTCGAAAGATGGAGCGGCATATCCGGCGCGAGCCGCCTTGAAAGCCTGATGACGGCCGGGTCGTTCACGATGAGCGCGTCCGCGCCGGAATCGCGGAGCGCGCAAAGGGTGCTTTTCAGCTCCTCCAATTCCCCATCGCGTATGAACGAATTGACCGTAACGTAAACCTTTACGCCGCGTTCATGAGCGTACGCGATACTTTCGGGGAGCGTATCGATCGAAAAATTGTCCGCTAGGTTGCGCAGCGAAAACACGGGCAGACCCAGATACACGGCGTCCGCGCCGTATCTTATCGCGGTATCGAATCGCTCCCTGTTGCCTGCCGGGGCAAGCAGCTCAAGCTTTGGCATCAATGCTCCCTTCGGGCTCAATTGCCCCACAGCGGTCTGTATTTTTCTACGTTGGCGGCATGCTCCTCCGCGGTCTTGGCGAATATGAGCGCGCCGGTCGTGGGATCCATGAGGCAGAAGAACAGATAGCCCTCCTGCATGTACTGCTCGTTGGGATAGAGCGCTGCCTCGAGCGCGGCGACGCCGGGGTTCGAGATGGGACCTGCGGGCAGTCCGTTATACAGATATGTATTGTAAGGCGTGGGGTTCTGCAGCTCCTCCTGCGTGAACTCCATGCTGTTGGTCTTCAAAATATAGCCGAGCGTCGCGTCCGAATAGAGGGGCATATCGAGCGCGAGCCTCTCATGGAATACCGCGGAGACCTTGTTGAAGTCGAATGTCTTGGCCTCCTTTTCGATCATGGAGGCGAGTATTACGACCTCGTCCAGAGTGAGGTCCAGCTCCTCCGCCCTTTCGACGTAGCGCCTCGAATAGATCTCGTTGAAGCGGTCGAGCATTTTGACTATGACCTCTTCCTCCGTGGCGTCCGCGTAGACCTGGTATGTGTCGGGGAAGAGGTAGCCCTCCAGCATGTAGAGGCGGCCCTCCCTGCCCTCTTCGACTATGTTCTTTACGAACCAGTACTTGTCCGCGAACTCTTTCGCGTCGGTACAGAGCTCCAGGAAGCGATCCTCCGATTTGAGTATGCCCTGCTCGACGAGCTTCTTTGCGATGGCCTCGACCGTCATGCCCTCGGATATGGTGAACTTGACCGTAGTCCTCGGGGGATTGCCCGAGCAGATGATATCTACGATCTGGCTTATGCTCATATTGCGGGAGAGTATGTATGTGCCCGCCTTGAGGCCGGAGGACTTGCCGATGAAATCGACGTAGACCTTGAACACGGCCTTGTTGGGGATGAGGCCCTTTTCGCCCTCGCCGCCGGCTTCATAGAGTATCTTCGCGATCGCGGAAGCGCCGCTGTTCTTGGGTATCTCCACGACGATCGGAGTCGGGTCGTTGACGTCGACGGGCTTCAAGAACTTGTTCTCGACGATGCTGACGCCCTTCTTTATCACGAAGAACGTCGCGAGCGCGGCGAGAAGCAGCGCGAGGAGCGGGCTGACCTTTCGCCAGCCGGACTTGAGCCTTTCGCGCTTTTCGCTGTTCTTTTTGTTTCTCTTGAGCTCGTTCATGCGCTCGAGCTCCGGGTTTTCATCGATTATGATCTCGCCCGTTTCGGAAAAAGGACGGATCTCCGGCGGTTTTTGGATCGTCGGGAACTTGGCCGTCTCAACGAGATCCGGCCTTATGACCGAGGGATCCTCCCCCGCCCCGATATCGTCCTCGGGTTTTTCGAATCGTTTGATGTAAAGGTCCATTTCCCTTTCCTTTCAATGGCTGCCGGGGAGTTTCAGTCCTCCAGCATGCTGAGGTCGACGTCCACGGCCTCCGCAAGTATCTTGTAGATGTCCCCGAGCATGCGGTTGAGCATGAACTCCGAGATGAGGTATTCCGACGCAGTCCTGTCCATCTGCAGTATCTCGCCGAGCTTCTGCAGCTTTTCCATACACTCGGCGTCCTCCTCGCCCGCGACCATAGCGGCCTGCGCGCGGAGCTGGAGCTTCCTGTATTCCTTGAGAAGAGAAGCCGTGGTGCTGCCCTCCTCGATCTTATCCTTCGCTTCGCAGAAGCGCCTGTATTCCTCGCTCGCCTTGATGTCGGCCGCGAGCTCGTTCGCCTTGTCGTAAACCATGATATCCTTCCTTTCGGATCAATCTACTTCGATGAATATGGGCATTATGAGCGGAGTGCGCTTCGTCCTGCTGTACAGACAGCTCTTTATGCCCGAACGTATCGTGTTTTTGATATTGCCCCACTCGGTCTTGTCGCTTGCTGCGAACGCGAGCGACATCTCCTTCGCGACGGTCTTCGCCTCGTCGAGGAGTTCTTCCGAATCCTTTGTGAACACGAAGCCCTTTGATATTATCTCCGGCTCTGCCGCGAGCTCGCCCGTTGAGCGCTTTATCGCGATCACTATCGCGAACATACCGTCATGCGAGAGCAGGCGCCTTTCCTTGAGCACCGCCGAGCCGACGTCGCCGACGCCGGAGCCGTCCACGAGCACGTTGCCCGAAGTGACGGATCCCGTGAGCTTGCAGCTCCTGCTTGAAAGCTCCAGCACGCTGCCCGTATCCATAACGAATACGTTGTCCGGGCTTATGCCCAGCTCCTGAGCGAGCAGCGCGTGATGGTGCAGATGCCTTGCCTCGCCGTGGACGGGGATAAAGAACTTGGGCTTTATCACGCGCATCATGAGCTTGAGCTCCTCGCGCCTTGCGTGGCCGGATACATGCACGTCCGCAAGCCTGTCGTAGACGACGTTCGCGCCCCTCTGGAACAGCTGATTTATAACCTTGCCGACCGCCTTCTCGTTGCCGGGGATGGCGGAGGCGGAAATAACGACGGTATCGCCCTTTCCTATGTTGAGCCTGTGGTTGGCGTTCGCCATGCGGAACAGGCCGCTCATGGATTCGCCCTGCGAGCCGGTGGTGAATACGCAGACCTCGTTATCTGAATACTTCTGCAGTTTTTCGACCTCGACTATGCTCTCCTCCGGTATCTTTAGATACCCGAGCTCCATGGCGATACGCATTATCATCACCATAGACCGCCCCTGGAAGCATAGCACGCGCCCGTGAGCCACGGCGACGTCCGCTATCTGCTGAATGCGGTAGACATTGGAGGCGAAGCTCGCGACTATCACGCGGCCCTTAACGCGGTCGAATACCTCCTCGAAAGTCCTGCCGAGCTCCATCTCGGAAGGGGTCGATCCGGGGAGCTCCGCGTTGGTCGAATCCATCATCAGCGCGAGCACGCCCTTTGTGCCGTAGCTCGCGAACCTTGCGAGATCGATGGGCTCGTTGTCGATGGGGGTGTAATCCACCTTGAAATCGCCCGTGTGTATCACGACGCCTACCGGGGTGGTCACCGCTACGGCGAGAGCGCCGGCGATGGAATGGCCGACCTTTATAAACTCGATCTTGAAGCATCCGAGCTCCACTGTGTCGCCCGCGACGACGCATCTTAGATCCGCGTTCTTTATCTTATGCTCCTCGAGCTTGTGCTCGATCAGCGCGAGTGTGAACTTAGACCCGTAAACCGGACAGTCGAACTTCTGCAGAGCGTAGGGCACGGCGCCTATATGATCCTCATGCCCGTGGGTTATCACGAAGCCGCGTATGCGGTCGAAGTTTTCCTCCAGATAGGTCATGTCCGGTATCACGAGATCGACGCCCAGCATATCCTCATCCGGGAACGAAAGACCGCAGTCTATTACTATTATGTCATCCTCGTACTCCATGACGGTCATGTTCTTGCCTATCTCGCCTAGACCGCCGAGCGGGATTATCTTGAGTTTTGATTTCTTTTTAGTTTTTGCCAATGTGTTTTCCTCTTATGATTTCTGTTATTCCGAAAGCTCCGAAAGCTTATTGTGCGCGCTCTCCCAATCCTCGTAAAGGGAATCTATCCTTGCTTTGATCCCCGCGGCTTTTTTCGAGAGCTCGCCCGATTTTTTATAATCGGCCGCGATGCCGGGCTTTGAAAGCTCCTCGTTCACGGCTTCAAGCTCGTTTTCGGCGTCTTGTATGGACTTTTCTATGCGTGAGACCGCAGTCCTCGCCTTGGTGAGCTCGCTGAGCTTTGCCTTTTTGTCCTTGTACTCCATGGCGTTGGCGGAAAGCTTCTTCTGCCCGCCTGCCGTGTTTTCCGCCGAGGCGTTCCTGAGCGCCTCCGCATAGTCGTCGTAGCCGCCGATGTATTCCGTGAGCCCATCCGCCGTCATGTGGAATATCCTGTCCGCAAGACGGTTGACTAGGTACCTGTCGTGGGTGACTATTATCATCGTGCCGGCGTATTCGTCGAGCGCGTCCTCGAGCACCTCGCGCGAGGGGATATCCAGATGGTTCGTCGGCTCGTCCAAGAGGAGCAGGTTCGCCCTTGTGAGCATGAGCTTCAAAAGCTGGACGCGCGCCATCTCTCCGCCGGAGAGCATGCCGATCTTCTTTTCCACATCGTCGCCGCGGAACAGGAACGCGCCGAGCGCATTCCTTATATCCTTATGGCTGATGGTATTGTAGTACTTGTCCCAAACCTCTTCGAGCACGGTGTTGTCTGGATCGAGCGAGGTCATCGTCTGTTCGTAATAGGCGGCCTCGATATGCGCGCCGAGGCAGCACGTGCCGGAGGTCGGCCTCATCCTGCCCGCGATGATGTTGAGCAGAGTCGTCTTGCCGCAGCCGTTATCGCCGAGTATGAATACCTTTTCGCCCTTTTTGACGAGCATGTCGAGATCGCGGAAAACCTCGTGTCCGTCGAAGCTCTTTGAAAGGCCCTTTGCGATAACGACGTCGTTGCCGCCGCCCTCCTTGACTGTGAAATCGAAATGGATGGACGCGGGATCCCTTTCGGGCTCGACGAGAGTGGCTTTGAGCCTGTCTGCGGCCTTCTGCTTGTGGAAGGCGGTGACGTAGTTATGCTCCTGGCCCCATCTGCGCTGCTGCTCGACCATGCCCTCTATTCGCTTTATCTCCTTTTTGGTGCGGAGATAAACGCGCCTCTCGAGCTCCCTCGCGGTGGAGCGGAGCTCCATGTGGCGGGAATAATTGCCCCTTGAGATATAGAGGCGCCTGTCCTTAAGCTCGATCGTGCGGTTCGTGACCTTATCGAGGAAGTACCTGTCATGGGAGATGACCATGAAGGCCCCGCGGTACGAGGAGAGGAACTCCTCCAGCCACTCTATCGCCTTTATATCGAGGTGGTTCGTGGGCTCGTCGAGCAGGAGCAGGTTCGCGCCGGAGAGCAGCACCCGCGCGAGCTGCGCCTTGTTCCGCTGCCCGCCGGAAAAGAGCCTGATATCCTTTGTAAGCTCGTCCTCCGTGAAGCCCAATCCCAGCAGCGTTGAGCGGGTCCTCGCCCTGAACGTGAGGCCGCCGGCGTCATCGTACTTTTCCCTTAAGGAAAGCATGCGCTCGATCAGCTTATCGTCCGGGTTCTCGGTAAGCTCGGCGTTGATGCGTTCGAGCTCCCGCTCTGTTTCGATAAGATCGTCGAACTCTTTAAGAACGTAATCGTAAAGCGATACGTCCTCCTCCGTGACGGTCTGCCGCATGGTGCCGAGCACCGTGCCGCGGCTTATGGCCACCATGCCCTCGTCATAGGGCTCGGTCCCTTCGAGTATGGCAAACAGCGTGGATTTGCCGCAGCCGTTCACGCCAATAAAGCCTATATGATCGTTCGCTTCGACCTCAAAGCTGATATCCTCGAACAGCACTCTGGTCACGAACGATTTCTTTAATCCGTTAACTGCCAAAAGCGGCATATCGCATTACCTCAGTCGTCAATATTGAGGATCACAATATCGATCCCCTCCTGCCTCGCCATCTTGAGGGTCGAGGCAGTCCCGCTCGCCGTGTCGCCGCCGAAGCAGGCGATGACGCGTGCGGAGTTCTTTACAAGGAAGAGGTTCCTTTCAAAAAAGCAGGTCCTCGTGTATTCGTCATGGAGCGATACGACCCTGTACGCGCGCCTTGCGATGCGCTTTTTGCGGGGGGAATCGCCCTCCCCGTAGGGGAATACCGCGATGAGCTTCATGCCGGGGTGGAGTATCGAAAGCTTCAATACGGCTTCCGCGGCGTAGGTATCCACGCCGTCCGCCATGCCCGAAAGGAAGTACCTCGCCCCCTGCGAGTACGCTTTTTTGATCTCGTTCTCTATCCTCTTTTTAAGGGCGGCGCATCTTTCGTCGTCCTCGTCACGGCCCCAGGGGAGCTTATCCGGCCTGTGCCCCGTGAAGCAGACGCCGAGCTGCCTTTCGCAGTCGTATTCGTTTTTGCCGATACGACGCATCAAAGCCCTTTGTCGGTGTATCTTTCCCAATCGCGGTGCATATAGCGCTCGATCGGGATGAGGCGGCCGATGTACGCCCTGTCAAGGCCGATCGCCTCCGCCTCGCGTGAGAAGCTTTCGAGTATCTCGCGCGTGCCTATCGTGCCGACGACGGGGAGCCCCGTTTCGCCCGAAAGCTCCTTAGCGACCGCATAGCCGTCTATAACGTCGGCCACAGAGGTCTCATGCGCGAGGTTGGTATTGTTGAGTATGCCCGTCACACGGAGGCGGCTGACGCCCTGTATCTTGCCGAGCATCTCGAGGTTTTCCGCTGTGCCCGAGGAGAGCGGACGGCGGATGTTTATGACGTACCAGACCTCGAAGTTTTCAAGCTCCTTGAAATAGCCGTAGTACTGACCCATCGCGATAGCGCCGACGGGGTCGCCGCCGACGTCGAATATCACGAGGTCGGAATTATCGGAAAACACGGAGAATATCTCCGGCGGTATGCTGGGCACCTCCACGCCCGAGGAGGTGAAGTTCGGCGAAATGAGCCTTATCCCCGCGGCCTCGAGCTCCGCTTTCCTCTCGGTTGAGCGGAAATACGGGTTTATGACGTCTATGTCGACGAGCGTGACCTTTTCTCCCTTCGCTGCGGCCTCGAATGCCATGTTGAGAGCGAGCTCGGTCTTGCCTGAGCCGAAGTTGCCTATAATGACGTAATAGCGTTTCATACTGTCCTTTCCGGCTTATAGACGGCGATTATCCTCTCCGCCGCCCTCATGCCGTCGACCGCCGCGCTGACGATGCCGCCTGCATAGCCCGCGCCCTCGCCGACGGGATAGAGGCCCTTGAGCCTCGTCGCTTCGCCGTTTTCATCGCGCATTATCCTGACAGGCGAGCTCGTGCGGCTCTCTACTGCCGTGAGCACAGCGTCGCCCATATCGAATCCCTTTATCTGCCGCGCAAAGGCGGTTATGCCCTCCGCGATCCCGCGGTGTATCGCGCCGGGAAGGCATTTTTTCAGGTCCCGCGGGACCGCCTGCGGGCGGTAGGTGGGCTTGACCGCTCCGAAGGGAGCGGGCTCTGAACCGCTCAAAAAATCCGCGACTCTCTCCGCGGGAGCGGAATAATCGCCGCCGCCCAGACGGAACGCGGCCCTCTCGATCCTCTCCTGGAACTCCACCCCGCAGAAGGGAGAACCGCCCAGATCGGAGGGGTTCACCTGAACTATTATGCCCGAATTCGCGTTTTGAGCATCACGGGCGGCGTAGCTCATGCCGTTGGTCACGACCTCGCCCTTGTTTGAGGAGGAGGCGACGACGAACCCGCCGGGACACATGCAGAAGGTATAGACGCCCCTTGAGCCCGATTTTGCGGTCAGACGGTACTCCGCCGAGCCGAGGCGCGGGTGCCCCGCCCATTTGCCGAACTGGGAGCGGTCGATGAACGGCTGCGGATGCTCTATCCTAACGCCGACGGCAAAGGGCTTGGCCGTGATCTCGACCCCGCGGTCAAACAGCATGCGGTATGTATCGCGCGCAGCCTGACCGAGCGCGAGCACCACCGCGCAGCAGGGGATCTTTTCCACGCCGTTGACCGTGACGGCGGTTATCCTGCCGTCCTCGGCGGTTATATCGGTGAGCTTTGTGCCGAAGCGAACCTTGCCACCGGCGGCCTCTATACCCTTTCTTATGTTGGAAACGACCACCCTGAGCACGTCCGTGCCGACATGGGGCTTCGCATCGACGGCGATCCGCTCCGGCGCGCCGTACTTGACGAGCGTTTCGGCGACGAGCTCCGCGCGCGCGTCCTTGATCCTTGTGGTGAGCTTGCCGTCGGAGAACGCGCCTGCGCCGCCCTCGCCGAACATGATATTGCTGTCGGTATCGAGCAGACCGCCGTTCCAGAACGTATCGACGTCACGGCGGCGCTCCTCGATGGGCTTGCCGCGGTCTATCATTATAACGTCGTAGCCGCGCACCGCGAGCGTATGCGCAGCGAACAGCCCCGCAGGGCCGGCGCCGACCACTACGACTGGCGAGGGCTGCGGGATATCGCCTGCCGTTTCGGCGACGCTCGGCTTTTCGGGAGCCTTCGATACGGTCTTCGCAAAGCGGCCGCCGTATTTGTTATAGTCCTTATCGTCCACCTCGAACGTTGCGGAATAGATGAACCTTATGTCGTTCTTATCCCTCGCGTCGAGCGACCTTCGGACGAGCTTTATATCGCGTATGCTCTCGGCGGGGAGCCGCGTATCCGCGCTGATCAGCAGCCGGAGCGTCGACTCGTCCGCATTGAAGGGCATATTTAGATTTGTTGCGATGAGCTTCATTGTTCCTCCGGCGTTACTCCGTCGCCTGCGGCAGTGAGATGGAAACATGGACGCCCTGCTCGGCGAACCTGACGTCAAGCTCCGCATAGAGCTCGGAATCGTTGAAGCGATATTCGAGCGGGAGATCGTATTCGCCCGCGCCCCTGCCGTCGACATTGACGGTGACTATGAGGTCGGAGCTTAAGAAATCGCGCACGATCCTCGCGGGGCCGCTTATGACAACGTCGACCGCGGTGAATTCGTAGTTGTAGACGAGGTTCGCGTCCTCGCCGGAGAACCTTATGGGAACGGCATTGAGCACCTGATCGATCTGTCTGTCGCCGATGATCACGGTGAGGAGCACGTTCGAGGGGTTGACGCCGCCGAGTATGACCGCGTCGTCGGGTATGCCGTAGAGCGTCAGCTGGAACTGGTAACTGCCCGCCTCCGTCAAACCGGAGATGTGTATGGGATCGCTCGTGATGCTCTCTATTGCAGCGAGCACTTCGGGTTCGGCCGCGATATCGAGCGATTCGAAGTTGAGTCCGGAGCCCGTGACCTCCAGAAGATCGGTCAGCAGATCCTCATCCGCAATATCGTAGACGATGGGCACATGCCTGTGCGGGAGCACGTTCATCTGGATCGATACCGCGGGGATTATGTTCTTGAACACGGACGCGTCCATTATGTTCCCGTCTTTATCCAGCACGCTGAGCGGATAGGAGCGGTTGATGCTCTCTGTCACGTTCGTAAGATCGATATAGCAGATCGCGTTGGAGACGTTCATGAGGTCGGTCTTCGCGCCCTCGAGAGTCGTGGAAGTCGTGATCATTGTGGGCATGTCGTGCCAGTAGCCCTCCGGCAGCTCGCCCTCGTAATCGAACGTAACGGGGACGGTGCGGCTGACGATATCATCGACCGTGAGCACGATGCTGGATGGTTCTATGCCCACCACCGTGCCTATCGTGCTCGTCGCCTTTACCTCCAGCGTATAGGTGCCGGCGGAATGGACGTCGTTGAGATTGACGGTCGCGGTGATGTTGTTCTCCTTTATCTTCGATATCTCGGTCAGCGGCGCGGAGACCGTCACGTTGACGTCGGAGAGTATCTCCGAAAGATCGCCGTAGACGGTGAGTTTCCTTGCGAGAAGGTCCGCTTCGGCACCGGATTCGAACGAGAGCGTCACGCCCGAGAAGGTCTTAGTTCTGTCGGGGTTCTTCATCATGAGGACGTAGCCCCAGAAGAACGTCGCGAGCACTATCGAGAGTACGAGGTAGATTATCCTCCTTGCGAGGGGAAGCTTATACCAGGGCTTGCGCTCGCCGAAGCTTGAATACTTCGCCCGCTCGAAGGGGATGAGGTTCTTCACCTTATCGAAAAACTCAGTTCTTTTTCTTTTTTCCCTTGTTGTTTCGTTTTCCACGCGAGCCCGCCTCCTTCTTTTCTTTATTGTCCTCCGCCTCCGCGTCCTCGCCGGGGAGCAGCTGGAAGCCCTTGTCCTGATTGGGGTTGAAGTGGAACGTCAGCAGATCCTCGAGAGTGTCGTGATCGAGGTTCCTGACGAGCCTTCCGTCATGCGCGTAGGAGATAATTCCCGTCTCCTCAGACACGACGAGCGTTATGCAGTCACTCACCGTTGAGATGCCGAGCGCCGCCCTGTGCCTCGTGCCGAGCTCTCTCGCGATGTTGGGATCGTCGTAGAGCGGGAGCACGCAGGCCGCGGCGTATACCCTGTCGTCCCTCAGTATGACGGCACCGTCATGGAGGGGGGTCTTGGGTTCGAATATGTTTTCGATCAGCGCGTCGGAGATCTCCGCGTCGATGACCGTGCCCGTCTGCACGTAATCGCCGAGCTTGGTGTTGCGCTCCAGCACTATGAGCGCGCCGACCTTGCGGCGGGACATGTTCTCCACGGCGAGACAGAGCTGATTAACTATTTCATAGGAGGGTGTGTCGCGCTGGACTATGTTCAGGCGGAAGCGGCCGATCCTCTCCAGAGCACGGCGCAGCTCCGGCTGGAAGAGCACGACCACGACAAGAATACCGGATACCAGGAAGGAGTTGATGAGGTACCTTACCGTTATAAGGTTCAGAACGTTGCTTATGATGAATATCAGGAGCAGCACCAATACGCCCTTCAAGACCTGTGAGGCCCGGGTGTTGGTGGTGAACTGGATCAGCTTGAATATGACAAACGCTATGATGAGTATGTCCAGCAGATCCTGTATCCTGAATTGTGAAAAGCCCGTCTGGATGGCTGCAAGCACGTCGGCTAATGACAAATCTCTCACTTCCCTCTTTGGCAAAATCCGTTCAAGCCCTGCTCTTAAGCGGCGTTTTTCCGTTTTTCCCTCCGAAAAACGGCGTATGCAAACAAGGCGGGTCCGGTTATCCCCACATAATAATACCACACAATCGGATAAAATTGAACCCCAATTTTACTTAAATTAATAAAAAAGATAAAAATCCTTTGGT
>JAFZYC010000018.1 GCA_017616435.1 Clostridia bacterium | reverse complement strand
TTCCTCTCGACAAGCTCTATGACTACAATGTCCGGGTCTTTGTCCTTGATATAATCCTTCTTATAAGGGAAATAACTGTTCATGTAAAGGGAACCCACGGATTGACTTATGATCGGCTGCAGCGACCTGCCGAACGAATCGTGATACATGACCATAACAAGATCGTTCACATCCGACGTTGTCTCCACCGTTTTATCCCTGTCGAAATTGATGGGGCGTTTCGACTTATAAGCGTGGAACTCCGGGTAAATTATGTTTTCTTCCGGATAATCGGTCGAGGGACAAACGAAATAGTGAAGATCCCCAGTTCTGTTGTAGACGGTATCGTATGTTTCGGGATCGTAGCTTTCGAGGCCGAAAGTCTCCGCGATCCTGTTATAGACGAGCATCGCGCCGTAATTGTTCCAATGCGAGTCATGCTCGTAATAGACGGTCCTTGCGTTCTTCGCCTCAAGGAGCAGCGCCTTTGCGTCGATGTATTTGACGTTACTTTCGGCGAGCGCATCGCGCAGCATATCAATATTCCTTGCCGCGTCGGTGGGCTTGAGATAATCCGGCATGTATTCCGGATAGACAGTAGCCTTATTGGGAGCTGTCATAAAGGCAAAGCTTATACCCTGTTCGCCAAACTCCTCGGAAAGATCCTTAAGGTAGTTCGCAATCGAGGATATCTGCTCTTCCGTGAGCTGATCGACGCCAAGATAATCGTTCAAAGTTTCGCCGTAGTAGATCTGCCTGCCCTTACCGATCACGGCGTTAGTGCCGTTGAAGTCATGAAGAAGCGCAATATCCGCGATATTGAAAGCGGAGACAAGATGCTCGCGTAGAGCGAAATTATCCTCAAGATAGTCGTCGAACTGAGACGCGAAAGAGGTGTTGAGCTTGCCTTCCTTAACAAGTTTCGGGAGCTGCGCAAGCGGGCGGTTTTCTCTGTTTGCGTTCTTAAAACCGCAAAGCATGAGCGCCGACGGCAATACGCACGCGGCTATGATAAGACAGATAAATATGATCCTTATCTTTTTCATGCTTTTCTCCGTTAAAACTGAGTGTAGATAGAGGGATTGTAATTGCCCGACGCGATGAAGAACAGACAGATCACAAAGAGCAATACCGCCGTTCCGTAACGTATAGACGCCTGCAATAGAGGTTTATCGTCGAGCTTCGAGCACAGTATCCTCATAACAGGCGTTGCGCCTATCACCGCTGCAATAAGTATTGCAATGACCGTGGGTTTGAACATCGCGGACAGTGAAGCGAGAGTATCAGCGCCTATCCTGAAGCCGGTGAACATATTCTTTATCATCGCCCATGCATAGGCCATATTCGGGGAATTGAATATGACGAAACCGACAGTAACAACAATGATAGTATAGAGCCAGGTAACTATTTTGGGGAGCTTGAACTTTGTCCTTTTAAGATAGTTCTCGCCGAGTAGGAAAGCTCCGTTATAAGCGCCCCACACAACGAAAGTCCAGTTAGCGCCGTGCCAGAGGCCGGTAAGCAGGAATACGATGATCTTGTTGACGCCTGTTCTCAGCGCAGATCTGCGGTTACCGCCGAGCGGGATATAGACGTAATCGCGGAACCATCTCGACAGCGTTATATGCCATCTGCGCCAGAAATCGGTCATGCTGTACGCGATATACGGATAATTGAAGTTCTGCGGTATCGTAAAGCCGAACATCCTGCCAAGGCCTATCGCCATCTGCGAATACCCGGCAAAATCGAAATAGATCTGCAGCAGGAAGCAGACCGCGCCTGCCCATGCGTAGGCGGCGTTCAGTGAACCAGCCTCCATTCCGTAAATGGATGCAGTGATGCGTCCCAAGGAGTTTGCGATGACGACTTTCATCGCGAGGCCGATAATGAAGAGCCTCAGACCTTCGGCAACGTTTTCGGCCGTCAGTTCGCGGTGATCGAGCTGTTCGGCGATAGTGCCGTAACGTATGATAGGGCCCTGGACCAGCTGAGCGAAGAACGATATGTAGAGGAGGAAATTGCCATAGTTACGCGTGGGCTCGATGTCCCTTCGATAGGAGTCAATGACATAGCTCAGCGCCTGGAACGTAAAGAAGCTGATGCCAAGAGGGCTCGCGATCTTGGGAAGCGGCAGCGAAGTGCCGAATACGGAATTGATCGATCCGACTGCGAACGCGGAGTATTTGAATACGGCGAGCAGACCGATATTGAATATGATCGCGGTAATGAGGAGCGCCTTATTTGAACGGTTCTCCCCTCTTTTGTCCATCCATATGGCGATAAAGAAGTTTACCGTTGCCGAGAATACCATAAGGAGGACATAGTAAAGTTCGCCCCAAGCATAGAAAACAAGGCTTGCGGCGATAAGCAGCCAGTTGCGCACCTGCTTCCACGGTAAGACGAGGTAAAGCAGGAACACAACGGGCAGGAATATAAATATGAAATTAGCGGAAGCGAATTCCAAGAGCAGTTATCTCCGTTCAGTTGGAATAGCTGGGCGAATAAACGTAGATCTCGGTAACGACGTCGTCGGTCAAAACGAACTGGATGCGCATCTCGGCGATATTCTCCGGATCGCCCGACTTGGTATAGGTAAGATAATAACCGTCGTCAAAGAAGTTGTCGCCGTAAGCTTCGATAACCTCTTCGCGGGTGGCGCCTACGCCGATGTTCCTTGCGGTAACATACTCGCCGCCGAACAGGCTGAACATCTCGATAATATCAGTGTCTCCGTCGGGAACGGTGCTAACGGTAATGTTCTCATACTCGAAGGTCTTATCGTAGCCGTTATAAACGCAGCTGATGGACTCGTTATACTCGTAATCGTCGCCAAGAGCGGCGAGTATCTCCGCGCTGTCGACACGGACATGATATGTCACGCCGTTCACGATGATAGCCATATCAAAGTCATCGTCAAAGGGCTCGCCGGTGTGATAATCCTGCTTGGGCGGTTCGGTGTCGGCGGGAGCTTCCGTATTCTCGGCGGACTGGGTGTTCTGCGGCGCCTCGGTGGGTTCGGCCGCGGGATCGGGCTTATCATTGCAGCCGATGAAAGCGGCGGAAAGCATAATAACGAGTATTACAGCCAAAACTTTAGTGAGAGTTTTCATTATCAGTTCCTCCTGATCGTATTCTTAATCCATGCTGTAGCCAAGCTGGCTTGCGGTGTACATGGGGATATCCCTCATATCGACGTCAAGTACTATGAAGGACAAATAGTTGATGTCCGAGAAGTGCCACCACTCCGAGTTGATGGTCCTGAATCCGCATTCCGTCATGATCCTTGTCATAAAGTCGACATTTCGCCTCTGCTCCTCGGTCCAACGGGATTCGCTCGTCCTGTTGGCAAGAGAGTTGAATGTATGCATCGGCGTCGGGAAATCGAGTTCCTTTCCGTCCGGGCCTATCAGAGACATGTCGACGGCAGCGGCCCTGTTGTGGTTCGACGCGCTGTTGTAGGGGTTGGCGATATAGCTCGAGTTCTGAACGATATCGTAGAGGATGAACTGCACGGAATAAGGGCGATAGCAGTCGTAGATCTTTATCGTATAGCCGTATTCGGCAAACTTTTTGGCTGCTTCGGCGAGCTTTAGCGCGGTCTCCTTCTGCAGTACGGGAACGGATCGCTTGTAGAGTATGTTTCCGGTAAAGTTCTGTGAAGTGCCGAATATCTGATAGATCTCGATATTCGGGATCAACAGTCTGATATCGATCAGCTCGCTTCTGAGCATGATCGGATTGCCGTTCTGATCGTGAGAAATATTTCCGTTCTTATCGGTCTTGTACTCATATCGCGGAGCCATATAGCCGTAGAGCTCCTCGTCGGCGGGAACGAGCGATCTGCAGTCGCAGTAGCAGATCTCGCCGTTATAGAACACGCGGACGAAATCCTCGTCGGCGGCTTCGATAAGGGGTATAGTCTCCTCATATTTGATCTTGCCGACGACCGTGCTCTTTTTGTTCGGCGCGGCATAGATCTTCAATTCGTTGACGCGCGACTTATAAAGGAACGTGACCATGGGCGTCGGAGACGGTTCCGCCGTCGGCGCCGCAGTGGGGGCCTCGGTCGGCTCCGGTGTCGGGACTTCGGTGACCTCCGGAGTTTGGGTAACGGGCTGCTCTGTCGGCTCATCCGTGGACACTGCGACAATGCCGGACTGGAGCTTGCAGCCTTCCGCAAACAGCAGTACAGCCACCATAAGAACGAACAAAATCTTTCTCATGTTCATTCATCTCCTTTTAGTGCGTCAACATCGGTAGGATCGTAACCCTTCCTGGTGATCTCGGGCGGTTCGGGGCTTGTCGTTCCCTTGGGACTTCCGTTCACGATCTCGAGCTTTGTGCCGGGCGGACAGCTGAAATAGATGAACTTGGCTGCCTCAGTCACCATCCTCAAACAACCGCCGGTATTTGAGGTGCCAATGCCCATCTCGCCGTTGTAATACCTCGGCCACAGCCTTGAAGGATCCTGCGCGCCGTACAGCGGCGAATGTATGAACAGGTTGCCCCAATAAGTGGTAGCATACTGTACGCTCCCGCCGAGGCGGAAATCGTACCAGCGATACCTGACGTCCGAAAGAGTGAATATCCCGACGGGAGTCTTGTTGCCGCCGTGACCGATACGGTATTGATTGATTATAACGGTATAGTTGAAGTTTTCATCCTTGCCGTATATGGTGAGCGTATAGGAACCCTTTTCGACGTATAGATAGTACGGATGATCGGGATCCGGGTCGACTATCGGAGTGGGCGTCGGGATAGGCGTGGGATCAGGTTCTTTCGTGGGCACCGCGGTCGGCGCGGCGGTTATCTGAACGTTCTCGGTTATGTCTATGGCATGGATATCATCGGGAACTATTTCATCATCAGTGCAGGCAATGCTGAATAAAGGCATGACTGCCAACATCAAAGCAAACGCCGCGCAAATTGATTTTTTGAAATATTTCATCTCTGTCTCCTGTTTCTGCAGTCAACTTTTATTATAACACATTATTATCTTCAATTCAATGCGAAAAGAATCTTTTAAGGATTATATTGCTGATTGAACGGCACTCTCATCTATGATATAATAAATGTTACGGAGGATCGGATGAAGCACTTGATAACAAAGACAGACGGCGGCTCCATCGCCGAAGAGATCGGCGTCAAGCCCGGTTGGAAGCTCGTTTCAGTGGACGGTAAAACAGTTCGCGACGTGATCGATTATGAGCTGTTCACCAACAACGAGCTGATTTCTGTCGAGTTCGAGACCGATCGGGGCGAACTGATCTCTTACGACATAGAAAAAGAGGTTTGGGAACCGCTCGGGCTGAACTTTGAGACCGGTCTTATGAGCCCGATCCGTCAATGCGCGAATCACTGTGTTTTCTGCTTCATCGACCAAATGCCAAGAGGTCACCGCGACACGCTCTATTTCAAGGACGACGACTGGCGGCTTTCCCTGATCATGGGCAATTACGTTACGCTGACCAACGTCGGAGACAACGAGTTCCGCCGGATCCTTGACAGACGGGTATCTCCGCTCTATATCTCCGTACACGCGACAGACGGCGAAGTTCGCAAAAAAATGATGCGAAGCAACAACGCAGACCGCATCATGGAAAGGCTTACCGCCCTGCATGAGCACAGATTGAAGTTCCATGCGCAGATAGTGCTCTGTCCGGAGCTCAACGGAGGCGATGTGCTTAGAAAGAGCCTTCGTGATCTGTATTCGCTCTCGCCGGAAGCGCGGTCCGTCGCAGTCGTCCCAGTTGGTCTCACCCGTCACAGGGAAGGGCTGTACCCATTGAAACCCATGACTATGGAAGACGCGCGAGAAGCGATACGGATAGTCGATGATTTCAACGAAGAGTCAGGCGCCGAATACTTCGCTTTCTGTTCGGATGAAATGTATTTGAGAGCCGGGCTCGAGCTGCCGCCTTATGAATACTACGGTTCGTTCGATCAGATCGAAAACGGAGTCGGACTCTTCCGTCTTTTTGAGGACGGGGTGCTTTCCGCATTGGAAGATAGGTCTCCCCTGCCCCGCACCGTCAAGATGACGTCCGTATGCGGCGTCGCGATAGCCGGCTGCTTAAAAGGTCTGTTTAGCAAGCTTAAACCCTACGGCGTCGATATCGACGTCAAGCCCATCCGCAATGATTTCTTCGGCGAAAGCGTGACCGTTAGCGGTCTAGTCACCGCGGGCGACATATTGGAACAGATCGAAGCGGGAACGACCGGCGAAGCGCTGATCATGACCGATTCCATGCTTCGAGAGATGGACGACATATTCCTTGACGGTATGAGGCTCCCGGAACTCGCTGAGAAAATGGGTGTTGAAGTATGTCCCATGCCAGCCGACGACGGCGAGGCATTCGTCGATAAACTGTTTGAATTATCTGAAAGGCTGATTAATAAATGAAACCACTTGTAGCAATCGTAGGACGCCCGAATGTCGGCAAGTCCACGCTCTTCAACCGAATAGTCGGCAAACGAATCGCCATTATCGAGGATACTCCGGGCGTCACGCGCGACCGCATATACGGCGACGCGGAGTGGCTCACACACTGCTTTACCGTTATCGATACGGGCGGCATCGAGCCCGACAGCGAAGATATCATACTCTCGCAGATGCGCCGCCAGGCCGAGCTTGCGATAGAGACCTCTCACGTGATCATATTCGTCGTGGACGGACGCGAGGGACTGACAGCGGCCGACAGCGAGGTCGCAGAGATGTTACGCCGCTGCAAAAAGCCCATCGTGCTTTGCGTTAATAAGGTCGACCACGTCAAGTATGAGGATACGGCATACGATTTTTATTCCTTGGGGATCGGCGATCCCATTACCATCTCCGCTGAGCAGGGTCTGGGGATCGGAGATCTTTTGGACGAAGTATGCAGATACTTCCCCGCTATCGAAGCAGACGAAGGGACCGATTCCGTATCTATCGCTGTAGTCGGCAAGCCGAATGTCGGAAAATCCAGCCTTGTCAACGCCCTCCTCGGGCAGGAACGCACGATCGTTTCCGATATCCCAGGCACAACGAGAGACGCGATAGATACGCCGTTCCGCTATAATGAAAAGGATTATGTGCTGATCGATACCGCCGGAATCCGCCGCAAGCGCGCCGTAGGCGACGAGAACGTGGAGCGTTATTCCGTCATTCGTTCTCTCGCGGCAATAAGGCGCTGTGACGTTGCTCTGATCGTCGTCGACGCAGAGCAGGGGCTTTCCGAGCAGGACGTTCGCATCGCGGGTTACGTCCACGAGGAAGGCAAGGCGAGCGTTCTGATCATCAACAAATGGGATATCATAGAGAAGGACACCCATACCGTCGAAAAGTTCAAGAAGGACATGCTCACCGATCTCGCCTTCATGAGCTACGTGCCCATGCTCTTTATCTCCGCAAAAACAGGCCAAAGAGTTCAGCGTGTCATGGAGCAGGTCAGCGCCGTGCTCGAGCAGGCCTCGACGAGGATCACGACAGGAATATTGAACGACGTTATCGGCGAAGCCGTTACAATGAGCGAACCGCCGTTTGTCAAGGGCCGCAGACTGAGGATATTCTACTCTACGCAGGTATCCGTCAAACCGCCGACGTTCGTCATATTCGTCAACGACGCGGAACTCATGCATTTTTCCTACAGGAGATATCTTGAAAACTATATCCGCAAATCGTTCAAGATCGATTCTGTTCCGATTAGACTTATCATCAGGAACCGAAGCGATACCGAAAACAACTGATTATTATCCGCCGTGCAATGAGTACGGCGGATTTTCTTTGCTCCGTAATTTTATTTATGACTTCGTCATATCAATTAACTGCGATATGAAACCGAAGGGAGATTCCTTATGGAAAGAGCGGAGCTTTACCGTGATATAGCAAAACGGACGCAGGGTGATATCTACATAGGGGTCGTCGGCCCGGTAAGGACCGGCAAATCGACATTTATCAAGCGATTCATGGATACGCTCGTGATACCTCAGATCGATAACGAATACGTAAAAGAGCGTGTGATCGACGAGCTTCCGCAAAGCGGTTCGGGAAAAACCATTATGACGACCCAGCCGAAGTTCGTTCCGAACGACGCCGTGTCTATAAAGATAGGCGACGACGACAGCACTTTGCTTTCTGTGCGCATGATCGACTGCGTGGGTTACATGGTCGAAGGCGCTCTCGGAGGCAGCGAAGAGGAGATCCCGCGCATGGTGCGGACGCCATGGTACGATCACGATATCCCCTTTGACGAAGCAGCGGAGATCGGAACTAGAAAAGTCATTACCGAGCACTCGACAGTGGGTATCGTAGTTCTTACAGACGGAAGCATAACGGGCATCCCGCGGAGCGCTTATTCTGAAGCCGAAGAAAAGGTGTTTGCGGAGCTTAAGGGTACAGGCAAGCCCTTTGCCGTGATCCTGAACAGCACTCGCCCCGAGTCGGATGAGGCAATAAAGTATGCCGAAGAGATTTCGGCTTTATACGGCGTAAACGCGCTGCCGCTCAATGTTATGGAGATGGATGCGGGCGGCATCAATTCGCTGCTTGAAAACCTTCTTCTCGACTTCCCGATCCGCGAGGTATCGTTCGAGCTTCCCGGATGGATAACTTCCCTTGGAGCCGAGCATCCCATAGTCGGCGCTGTGCTGAAGCAGGCAAAGAGCGCAATGTCCGGCGTCACGCGCATGCGGGATCACAGCCTCATCCGAGACGCTATTATGGAAACGGATGATTTCAACGAACCCGAGCTTAAAAGGCTGGCTTTGGACGAGGGCTGCGCGTATTACCGGCTTGAGCCGAAAAAAGATGTTTTCTACAGGATCATGAGCGAAGAATGCGGTTATGAGATCGGCGACGAAACGGAACTCATGAGCACTCTAAAAGAATTCGCAGTGGCAAAGCGGGAGTACGACAGGGTCGCAGGGGCGCTATATGAAGCGTCCGAGACCGGATACGGCCTCGTTCCTCCGATGGTCGACGAGATGCAGCTCGAAAGGCCGGAGATAATCCGTCAGGGCAACCGCTTCGGCGTAAGGCTGAAAGCGCATGCATCCGGACTTCATATTATCAGGGTTGATATCGAAAGCGAAGTCAATCCTCTCGTCGGCACTGCCGAGCAGGGCGAAGAGCTTGCTGGATCGCTGATGAAGACATTTGAGACTAGACCCGAGGATATCTGGTCGACGAACATTTTCGGGAAACCGATCTACGATCTTGTCAAAGACGGTATGACAGGCAAGATAAACAACCTTCCTCCCGATGTAAGGATGCGGCTCAGGACCACGTTGAACAAGATGGTGAACGAAGGCTGCAACGGACTGATATGCATAATGCTGTAAAACATCAAAGGACGCTTACGCGTCCTTTTTTTCTTTACCATGAATAACGTTATATGATACATTCAGGTTATAAAAGCACCCTTTCTTTTAACGAAAAGGGTGCTTGATATCATTTGTCATCAGAACTTGGCCATGAGCTCGTTGAGCTCATACAGCTTTTTGTCGAACTCGTCCTTGACCTCGATCGCTTCCTCAAGGGGGACGTCATAAATGCTGTTGTGCCTTATGCCGACAGCTCTGCCTCCCTTGCCCTCGGCAAGGAGCTCGACAGCACGCTGTCCCATACGTGCCGCAAGCACACGGTCGAACGCGGAGGGATTGCCGCCTCGCTGGATATAGCCGAGCACTGTCGCCTTGATCTCGACGTCAGTGTGCTCGCGCACATACTTAACGAAGTCCTCCGCCTTCCCCGCTCCCTCGGCGATCATCACTATACTTGTGAGCTTGCCGCGCAGCTTGTTCTGTTCGAGGCGGTTCGCGGCCTCTTCCCAGGAAAGAGGCATTTCGGGAACGAGGATAAGATCTGCCGCTCCGCCGATACCTGCCCATAGCGCGATATCGCCGCAGTTGCGGCCCATGACCTCGATAACTCCGACGCGGTCGTGCGCGCGCATGGTATCCCTGATCTTATAGATCTCGTTCGTAACGTTGTTGACGGCGGTATCGAAACCGATAGTAAAATCGGTGTAGCCCATATCGTTGTCGATCGTGCCGGGAATTCCTATAGTGGGGACGCCCTGCTTAACGAGCTCCATACAGCCGTGGAAGCTGCCGTCTCCGCCTATGACAACGATGCCCTCTATGCCGTATGCACGGATCACCGAAAGCGCTTTTTTGATGCCGGCTTCTGTCTTGAACTCTTCGCTGCGGGCAGTCCTCAAAACCGTTCCGCCTTTATGCATCTTGTTTTC
>JAFZYC010000017.1 GCA_017616435.1 Clostridia bacterium | reverse complement strand
TATCGCCGATCACGTAGGTGCATACGACGTTGTCGATGCCGTAATCGTCGATGACGGTGATCGCCACGTCGTAGTCAACGCCTACCTCTGCATCGAGGAAGGAGCCCAGAGTGATCGTGGGAGCCTTGTTCTCGCCGAAGTATTCGCCGCCCCTGAACTGCCAGGTGGAGGAATACTTGGAGAGCGCGGCGCAGAGATCGACCACCTCGCCCGCCTCGACGGCAAAGCTCGTATAGGAGGCGGCGCGGTAGATGGGCATCGTCTGGCCCGCGGAGTCGGTAACGGTGGTGGAGCCGTTGGAGTTGTATTCGCCCAGCGTCACGTTCCTTACCATAACGTACTCGGAAAGGAGGTTATCCTTGTTCGCGAGCATCTCGGCGAAGGTATCGAAGGGCTGAGCGGGGATCCTGTCGGTCGAATAGAGCTTCTCGACGGAGACAGCGCTCTGGATCTGGGGAACTCCGCCGTAGGTGGTCTTCGTTGCGGAGATCTTGAGTACGTCGCCGATCTCGTAATCGTCAAGGGAGTTGTACATCTGCAGGCCGTAGATCTCGCCGTCGATGATATCCTCGAGTATGGCGGAGTTTACGGAATCGTAATTGCCGAACCTGTAGACGAGCTGTGCAATGACTACGACCTCGGTGCCGTCGGCTGCCGCGATGACTTCGGGGATGGTCATTATGCCGTCGGTGAAGAGCTCGCTGTCGATGGGATCGTTGAACACGAGATGCTCCGTTACGGAGGCGGCGTCCACGACGCGCAGCTGTGCGTCGGTATAGCAGGAGACTATCGCGATGATATCGACGCAGTCGCCCTCCGCGAACTCGATCTCGGGGATCCTGTAGACGTTGATCGAATACTCGCCCTGAGTAATGGGTGTGTTGCCGCTCGTGTTGATCGCGCCGAGAGTCACGCCCTCTACCTTTATGCGTTCGCACATATAGTCCGCGGGAGCCGCAAGGAGCTGCTCGAGCGTGACGGCCTCAAGGGGCAGCGCGTTGCCGGAGGAGATGATCGTGAAGACCTCCTCGTTGGCGCCGTCGATGCCGGAGAGCTCGGGCAGGCCCTTGTATGCCGCCCTCGTACCGGTGGCCTCGACCATATCGCCGATCGCAAGAGCCTCGGGAACGGTGTTGGAGTTGAGGTAGAGCACTATGCCGGCGGTGGAGTCCTGGATATAGACGTTCCTGCCGTCGATGAAGGTGACCACGCCGCGGACAGTGGCGGATACGCCGGTGTCGAGCGCGAGAGCTTCCTCGATTGTTATGTAGGAAAGGTTCGTCTGAACGTAATCCTCGGGAGCGCCGTTCCTGAGCTGTACGGTGGAATTGTACTTGGATGCAACGGCGTAAACGTCCACGGTGTCGCCTTCGGATACTCCCTCGGGATAGACCGCCGCGCGGTAGATGGGCATCGAGTTGCCGTCCGCGTCGGTTATCGTGGTGGAGCCGTTGGAGTTATACGCGCCGAGGATCGCGTCCTTTATGACGACGAACTCGGAAACGTAATCGCCGATATTGCTCATGAGCTCGCTGATCGTGACCTCCTGAGCGGCCATGGCCTCGACCTCTGTGGAGAGGACGGTGACCGCGGTGACGCTCGAGAGCTGGCGGACTCCGCCGTAGTCGCCGACCGTGCCGGTGACGGCGACGATATCGCCCACGTTGTAGCTCGCGATATTGGTGAAATCGTAGATCTGCAGGCCGATGATCTCGTTATCCTCCACGTCGCCCAGCGCAACGCTGTTGAGGCTGCCGTAGTTGCCGAACTTCATCGTGACCTGGCCGACGACGGTAACGGTGCCTCCCGTGGTCGTCATTGCGAGCACGTCGGCTATCGTGGCGTAATCGGGATAATCGGCGGGATCGATGGGATCCGCCATCTCGACGACGACCTCGACGTCCTCAGCGAGAGCCACGCGGAGCTGTACGGCGTTGTACATGCCGACGACCGCGGTGACGTTGACGGTATCGCCCTCGACCGCTTCGACAGTGGGCATCCTGTAGATGTTGACAGAGGAGCCGTCCTGGGTTATGGGGGTGTTGCCGCCGTTGTTGACGGCGCCCATGACCGCGCTCTTGACCTTGATGCGCTCACAGAGATAGTCGGCGGTGCTTGCGAGAAGCTCGGCTATCGTCACTTCCTCACAGGGGAGTGCGTTGCCGCTCGAGAGCACCTTGAACTGCGCCTCGTCCGTGCCGTCCACGCCGGAAAGCTCGGGCAGACCCTTGTAGGTCGCGCGGGTGCCGACCGCCATGACGCTGTCGCCCAGAGCGAGGCCGGAAACGGCGGCGTTGAGGTAGACACAGATGCCCGCGGTGTTATCCTGGACATATACGTTTTTGCCGTCGATGAAAGTGACGGTACCTATGATGCAGATATCCGTCGTGCCGTCGGTCGCGGCGATCGCCTCGGATATGGGGATGTTGTCATAGGGATTTTCCTCGGTATAGATCTCCACGTCCTCAGCGGCGGCGACGCGCAGCTGGACTGTGTTGTACATGCCGACGACCGCGGTCACGTTGACTGCGGTGTTTTCGGCTATGTCAACGGCGGGGATCCTGTAGATGTTGATCGAGGAGCCGTCCTGCGTGAGGGTGGTATTGCCGGAGGTGTTGATCGCGCCGATCACGGCGTTCCTCACGACTATCCTCTCGCAGATGTAATCGGAGGTGCTTGCAAGAAGCTCGGCTATCGTCACTTCCTCACAGGGGAGGGCGTTGCCGCTCGAGAGCACCTTGAACTGCGCCTCATCCGTGCCGTCGATGCCGGAAAGCTCGGGCAGACCCTTGTAGGTCGCGCGGGTGCCGACCGCCCTAACGCTGTCGCCCAGGGCGAGGCCGGAAACGGCGGCGTTGAGGAAGACGCAGATGCCCGCGGTATCATCCTGAACATATACGTTCTTGCCGTCGATGAACGTGACGGTGCCGACGACGCAGACGCCCTGCGTGCCGTCGGTAGCCGCGAGCGCTTCCTGAATGGCGACGGGGGTAACGCCGGGCTCTTCGGTCTCGCCGGGTTCTTCCGTCTCGCCGGGTTCTTCGGTCTCGCCGGGTTCCTCGGTGGGATCGGGCGTCTCGCCGGCAGCGGTGCCGGTAACGGCTATGTCGTCAATGCGGCAGGTGCCGCCCGCGGCGATCTCGCTGCCGTTGATGGCGGTGGTGCCGGTGACCGCGAAGCGGATCTCGACGGATCCCGCGTTATCGCAGATCTCGCCGAGAGAGCAGTTCACAACGCCGAAGGACGTGGAGTTGACGACCTCGACCGTGCCGTTCTCGGCGGCGATGAAGTTCTCGCCGTCCGTGCTGTAATAGACGGTGACGTACTTCGGGCCGGTGTTGGATGCGCGGAAAGCCGCGGTAACGGCTATACCTTCATAGCCCGTCGTATTGACGGTGACGGTATAGTACTTCGGCGCGGTCTCGCTTGCTCCGTTCCAGCCGTTGGAGCTCAAGGCGCTGCCGCTCCCGCCGTTGCCCTGCGAATAGTTGAAGGAAATGTCGCTGCTCTCCCTCGCGACGACGGCGCCTGAATTGTTGGCGTTCGCCGTCGAGGCGTTCGGCGACTGGTCTTCAAAATCCCAGCCGACGATCGTTTCCGCGTCCCTGTGGGCGAGCCTTGCGCCCTCTGCGATCGCGGAAAGGGGGATGAGCGATATCACCATCAATGCCGCAAGCAGCAATGCGGAGAATCGTTTGACTCTGTTCATTTATATCCTCCCTTTGAATTATTTGCACACATTTGATTGCGCATATTTAGACTTATTTATCATATCATATCAGCGCGTGATATTCCATATTTTTTTGTCAAAAACGCGGTGATATTTTGTTGCGCTCCTCCCTTTTCAAAGCGCATGTTTTTTTCTTTTTCGCTCCATTAAGAAGGCCTTATTCGGCAAGTTTCGATTGACTTTTCGCGCCCGCGCACCTATAATGGGCAATGGCGGCGCGTGATCCCGGGCCGCCGCCGGAGGAAAGCCGGAGCGGTCGCGCGCCGGGGGAAATGCTTCGTTTATACCGGAATACTCTTCATTTTTCAGCACTTCTCCCATCCGTCATACAGCTCCTTTTTTCCGTCTGCACAAAACGGGGTACGGAGGGAACATGACGCTCACCATCATATGTGACGTTTTAGGCAAGGAAAACAACGGTACGACCATAGCCGCAATGAACCTCATTAGGTCCATGCGCGCGAAAGGGCATACCGTCAGGGTCGTATGCCCGGACGAATGCCGCAGGGGCGAAAAGGATTATTACATCGCTCCGACGCTCGACCTCGGGCCGCTCAACGGCTACCTTGAAAAGAACGGAGTGCTGCTCGCAAGACGCGACAAAGCCATACTCAAGGAAGCCCTTGCCGGGGCGGACGCGGTGCACCTCATCACCCCGTTCCTGCTCTCCTCTCAGGCGGCCAAAATGGCCTACGGGATGGGCCTGCCCATCACCGCGGGCTTCCACTGCCAGGCGGAAAACTTCACCAATCATCTGTTCCTTATGAACGCGAAGCGCGTGAACAAGCTCGTCTACCGCTCGTTCGACAGGTTCGTCTACCGCTACGTCGACTGCATACATTTCCCCACTCAGTTCATCTGCAGCGTATTCGAGCACGAGGTCGGGCACAAGACAAACCACCGCGTGATCTCCAACGGCGTCGCGAAGGCTTTCCGCCCCGCTCCCGCCGAAAAGCCGGAGGCATTCCGCGATAAGTTCGTGATACTCTTCACCGGCCGCTACAGCCGTGAAAAATCGCACAAGGTGCTCATCGACGCCGCCGCGCTCTGCCGTCACAGGGACGAGATACTGCTCATATTCGCGGGCTGCGGCCCGATGGAGGAAAAGCTCAAAAGGCGCGCGAGGAAGCTCCCCAACGAGCCCGTTTTCCGCTTCTTCTCCCGCAGCGAGATGGTCGAGGTGCTGAACTATTCCGACCTTTACGTCCATCCCGCGGAGGTCGAGATCGAGGCCATCGCGTGCCTCGAGGCTATATCCTGCGGGCTCGTGCCCGTAATCAGCGACTCACCGCGCAGCGCCACGCGCTATTTCGCGCAGAGCGACAAGAACCTTTTCGACTGCAACGACGCCGCGGATCTCGCCAACAAGATCGACTGGTGGATAGACCATCCCTCCGAGCGCGAGAGCTGCAGCCGCAGCTACATGGGCTACGCCCGTCAGTTCGATTTCGATCACTGCATGGACGAGATGGAACGGATGATAGTCGAAAACGCGGAGGATCGCCGTGAAGAAAGGTGACGTGATCTATTACAGGGACGAGCAGAACGACGATTTCGCGGGGAACGGCATAAGCGCGGTAGAGGTCAAAAAGGATTTCCCCTTCGCACCGAAGAGCCTCATCTGGAGGATCGCGGAGTTCTTTGCATATTACGTCATCGCTATCCCGCTCGTCGCGCTCTGCTGGCTCTTTACCGGATTCACGATATACGGCAGGAGCAATATAAGGGCGCTCCGCCGCGAGCTCAGGAAGGAAGACCGCGGCTTTTTCCTGTACGCGAACCACACGCACTGGCTCGACGCGTTCGCGGGACCGCTCGTGTGCTTCCCGAAGAAGAGCCATGTGCTCGTCTCACCCGATACGGTCTCGATAAAGGGCATACGCACATTCGTACAGATGCTCGGCGCGATACCCGTGCCCACCGAAAGGGACGCGGTGCCTCCCTTCGTCGAGGCGATCGAGCGGCGCATAGAAGAGGGCCGCGCGGTCATGATATTCCCCGAGGCGCATATCTGGCCTTTCTGCAATTTCATACGCGATTTCAAAGCCGGCTCCTTCCGCTACCCCGTCAAGCTCTCGGTCCCGTCCGTCGCGGTCTGCATCTGCTATAAGAACAGGCGCGGCCTCGGGAAGCTGCGCAAGACCCCCCGGCGCGAGGTCTGTATCAGCGGGCCGTTCTACCCCGACAGCTCCCTCCCCGCCCCGGAAGCCAAGCAGAAGCTCCGCGACGAGATCCATCTCTGGCTCAAACAGACCGCCGAAGCGCACAGCGACTGCGAATACGTGAAATACGTGCGCGAGTGATGTTTTTTCACTTTTTGTCAAAAACACCGTTGCAATTATATATCATATCTGTTATAATGGTTGAACCACACACGCGGAGGTAATAAAGATGAGCATTTTGAAGATATTGGACAAGATCAAAAAGGAGGTCGGCGATCTCGTCGAAGAGGTCGCGAAGCAGGCCGTGAAGCCCGAAGAAAAGCCCGAGCCCGCCGTCAAGCCCAACACAACTGCGATCCCCGGACATACCGGCTTCGTCGTCGGCGGTGGCGGCAACGCTCCTTCCGCCTCGTATGAGGAGGAGGCTTCGTGGTATGAGACCGTTCCCGAGGAGGAATGCCAGTACAATTACGACGGACCGTACCTCGACTATTTCAAGAAGATATTCGCGGAGGAGTTCCCCGAATACAAGGCTCCCATGAAGACCATCAACGAGTGGCGCAGGTATCAGTTCACGTTCTTAAAGGATGCGTCTGAAAAGCTCGTCGTCGAGCTTATGACCGAAAAGAGCGCCGCGAACTCCCTTCGCAGGGAGTGCTTGAAGGCCGGTATCCCCTATGTCCGCTTCTATTTCGATCACGAGGGCTGGTGGAACACCCGCGCCTATGTCGTGAAGCGCATAAAGGAAGCGCTCGGCGTCTGACAGTAAAAATCGGGGGAGAACGCGTTGCGCCTGTGATGGACCAGGCACGGAACAGATGATGCATCGCATCGGGCTTCGCAGGCAGCCGATCCGTGTACGGCCCGGTACATTCAGGAACTTCCTGAATTTAAAGATTTCTCCCTCCGTTTTTCCCCGATCCGTATCGCTTTTCGGCTGCGGATCGGTTTTTTATTCAATATGCTGGAACTTTTGTCTCAAAGCTCCGTTTGGGAGCGGTTTTACGAATACAAGACCTCCCTCGTCTGTCCGAAGGATATCGAAAGAAAGCTGAGGGCGTTCATCGACGCGGAGGGATACATCCCCGTCTGCCGCGCAATAGAGGCCGGGGAGGCTTTTCCGCTGCCCAAAAAGTCGGTCATAAGCAAGATCTACACGCAGAAGAAGCGCACCGTCTACACCTATCCCGAACGGGAGAACACGGCGCTGAAGCTTTTGACGTACCTGCTCCTTCGAAAGTACGACGGGCTCTTCGCGCCGAACCTCTTCTCGTTCCGCCCCGGGCGCACGGCGAAGAACGCCCTTGAGTCGCTTCTGCGGATCCCGGGGATAATGAGCAAATATTCCTACAAGGTCGACGTGAGCGACTATTTCAACTCGATCGACATCGGTCTGTTCGTTCCGGAGCTCAAAACTGTTCTCGCGGACGATCCCGCGCTCTCAAGCTTCCTCTGTCGTCTGCTCGAGGAGCCGAACGTCATCGACAGCGGAAAGATCGTCGCGGAGAGAAAGGGCATCATGGCCGGCACGCCCGTCGCGTCATTCTATGCGAATCTGTATCTAAAGGACCTTGACAAGATGTTCTATGACGCCGGCGTCCCCTACGCCCGTTACTCCGACGACATAATCCTCTTCGCCGATACTCCGGAGGAGGCCGAGGCGCTGGCTGAGCGCGTGCGGGCTTTCCTAAGGGATAAGGGCCTCTCCGTCAATCCCAAAAAGGAGGAGTTCTCCACCCCGGAGGAGGGCTTCACGTTCCTGGGCTTTCATTGCGCGGGAGGGACGGTCGACGTCGCCCCCGCCTCCGTGAAGAAGCTGAAGGCAAAGATGCGCCGCAAGTCGAGGGCGCTCGCCCGCTGGCGCGACCGCAACGGTCTCGAGGGCGAAAAGGCAGCCCGCGCGTTCATACGCATATTCAACCGCAAGCTGTTCGAAAACCCGTCTGACAGCGAGCTCACGTGGACATACTGGTTCTTCCCCGTCATCACTACCTCGGAGAGCTTGGGCGTGATCGACCGCTACGCGCAGGACTGCGTCAGGTTCCTCGTCAGCGGCAAACGCACCAAGGCCCGCTTCAACGTCCGCTATGAGGACGTGAAGGCGCTGGGCTTAAAAAGCCTCGTCCATGCATACTACGATTATTCCGAGGAGGAGCAGGCGCGAAGGTCGCATAGATCCCGCCTCCCTGCCGATCCGATACCGTAAAAAATATATTATTCATACTCCTTGACAAATATCGTTTAACGATATAACATGTGTATATCGATAAACGATATTTCTTTTGAAAGGAGGCCGCCCATGCCGAGAGAAGCTTTGAGCACGCTTACAGAGCCGATGTATTATGTGCTGCTTGCGCTGACGAGACCGCTCTGCGGCATCGAGATAATGGAAGCCGTTCAGGAGCTTTCGCACGGGCGGCTCTCGATCGGGCCGGGCACGCTCTATACGATGCTCGCCAAGTTCGAGGACAACGGCCTCATCGCACTCATCCCCACCTCCCCCGGAGAGAGCGGGAAGCGCAAGAGCTACGAGATGACCGAAAAGGGCGCCGCGCTTCTGCGGCAGGAATACAGCCGCCTGAAAAGACAGGCGGAGGACGGAAAAGCGATAATGGAGGAAATGACATGAGCAAGGATAAGACAAGACGACTGACACTTTTCGATTCTACGGATCTTGCTGCGGCGGAGGAATACTTCACCCGCATGGCAGAAAAGGGATGGCTGCTGAAAAAGTTCTCATTGTTTTCTTTATTCACGCGCTGTGAGCCCAAAAAGCTTCGTTTCAGCGTTCAGATCCTCCTTCCAAAGCGAAGAAAAGAATATGCCGCAGATGTGAAGGGCTATACCGATCTTTGCGAAGAGGCGGGCTGGAGGTATCTTTCCGGCTATACGGGGATGCATGTATTTGCCTCCGAAAAAGAGGACGTCCCCGAGATAGTCACCGATCCCGCGG
Organism: Clostridia bacterium; assembly: GCA_017616435.1. Classification (GTDB taxonomy): domain Bacteria; phylum Bacillota; class Clostridia; order Christensenellales; family CAG-138; genus UBA3857. The sequence goes on along the minus strand of JAFZYC010000017.1, from coordinate 1,253 downwards.
AGCGCATCGCGGCGGTCTCCACGCAAAGCAAAACCGGGATAATTGCTCTGTTTATCGCTTCGCTTGTATTCCTGCCCGGAGTCATAGGATTATTCTCAAACCTGATACATGGCGAAAGCCTGCTGTCGCAGATCGGATATGAGATCCCGTGCGCGCTGTGTATGACCTCTGTCCTGCTGTTGGCCTGCGCCAAGACCGATGCGTTTTCAAAATGGCGCAGCGATGCGGAAAAGGCGGCTGAAAAAGGCATACCGATCCGCTATTTTGGTATGCGGGAGACGCGTCTGCGCACAGTTCTGTTCTTTGTTGTCCTGGCGGCGATACTCATTGCAATGGTGCTTTTTGAAATCGGGCTAAGGTTCAATGCAGCTTGACGGAGGTATTGACATGAGCAAGAAAAACGGTACTAAAAAAGAGTTCCTTCCCTTTTATCTGACCGATCTCGACGCGGTCGCGCGGCACTTTGAGGAGAAGGCCGCGGAGGGCTGGATGCTGAAAAGCTTTTTGAACACCTGCGAATACGAGCCCTGCGAGCCCAAGCATGTAAGGTTCAACGTCGTGCAGTGCCCTGTGAAGGGCAGCGATAACGCCAAGATCAGCGAAGCCTCGCGGGAGTTCATCGATCTCTGTGAGGAATCGGGCTGGCGCTTCATCGACCACCGCGGCGCGGTCTATGCCTTCTGCTGTGAGAACGACGACGTCCCCGATATCATCACCGACGAGCTGCAGCGCGTGGAAGCCGTTGAAAAGGCAGGCAGGAACAACACATTGTTCACGTTTTTGATCGGTTTTTTGATCGGAGCGCAGATCTATTCTTACATCCGCCGTGCTGTGGATCCCGGTGATGACCGCATGATGAGCATTGGCATCGCTCTGTTCTTTGCCTTGATGCTGATACTGCTTTTCTGCGGGATGTATATTAACCGCATCAATGAGCGCAAGTGGCGCGAAAAGGCGATCGACGCGATCGAAGCGGGCGAGCCGATACCCCCCTCCGAAGGGAACGTGCTCAAAAAGCGCAGGATCACGGCCGTTATATTTATTGTCATCCTCATCGCGGCAGCTCTGGGACTGCTTGCCAACGCGCTGATATTCTCCAATCCCGCAGCCCGCTGCTACCTGCTCTCCGCGCTCGCCGCAGCCGTGCCTTTTGCCCTGATCTTCAATAAACTCATAAAAAGGAAAAAGGCCGGCAAACGCATCACCATAGCGTTCATCGGTGCTATAATCGGGTGGATCGTACTGCAGCTGAT
>JAFZYC010000016.1 GCA_017616435.1 Clostridia bacterium | reverse complement strand
CGTATATCCCTCGACACGGGAAGACCCGTCGAGGCGTCCCTGCCGTTCACGCGGATGAGCGGCGCTCCGAGGCTCTTTTTGAGCCTTTCCGCGGTCCTCGCGCCGACGAGGAGCCGGTGTTCTTCCGCAAGAAAAGTCCTTATCCCGCGGTCGGCGGCGGAGCTCCCGAACCTCGCGAAGCTTTCCGCGATGATGCCTCCCGACGCGAAAACGGCGGTCTTTACGCTGTCGCGGCCGATATCCGCAAGCATACGGGCGCCGTGGCCGGTGATATCGAGGCCCGCACCCTCAGCTCCCGCAAGGAGGCTGTCGACTATCCTGACCCTGCGGAAGCCCGCGCCGCGACCGGTCTCGAGCGCGGCCGCCCTTTCGATCGGCTTTGCCGCAAGAGGCGCCGCTATCGTGAGCGAGGCGCCGAAGAGCGGGCGCCTTTTTATGAGCTTGAGCGCGAATCGGCGAAGCATCACCGCTGCGAGCGCGGCGTCCGCTATCGCGCCGTTCCTTACGGGGAACGCCTCCGCAGTGTTCAAAAGCCTCCTCGCGCGGTCGCCCACCTCCAGCACGCGGCAGGTATCCTCCGGATCGAGCGCCGCGCGCGACTCCTCCGTAAGTATCTCGTTCTTTGTGGCGAGCCTCGTTTGGGAGGAGCCAAGGTCCGCCGCCAATATCGTTTCAAACATAAAACCTCCGTGATCGCCGGGATCGTTTTACTAATGATTATTCCCGGAAATCGCGGAGGTTTACATCTGTTCGGCCGCTGTTATTGACGAATCGGCGCTTATTGCGGGGATAGCATGTGAGGAAGTATGCCGACCTTTTTGAGTTCCCTGTACAAAAGGTGCACAGGGAGGCCGACTACGGTGAAGTAACTGCCGGAGATACCCTCTATGAACATGGAGGAAACGCCCTGTATGCCGTATGCTCCTGCCTTATCGAGGGGGTCCCCCGTCGCGGTGTAGGCAGCGATCTCATCCTCTCCAAGCTCTGCGAAACGCACGCACGCGGAATCGCTCACGACGGAACGCTCCGTTTCCCCGTTCGGGGCGCATCTCACCACGGCGAGCCCCGTATGGACGGTGTTGACGCGGCCGCTCTCCCTGCGGAGCATTGCGATCGCCTCCTCCGGGTCTTTGGGCTTGCCTATCATCTCATCTCCCAGCACGACGACCGTATCCGAGCCGACTACGACTGCGCCGCGCCTTCTCTCCTCCGGAAGCGAACGGAAGACCGACTCCGCCTTTTTCAGCGACAGCCGCTCCACGAGCTCCTTCGGGCTGCACGCGGCAGTTTCCTCGTCCGCGCTGCTCGGCATAACGGTAAAATCATAGCCGCACATGGCCATCAGCTCCCGCCTTCTTTGGGATCCGCTTGCGAGGATAAGCTCCATATCGTCCCCTCCTTGCCTTCTTTTCATTGATTATATAGGGCCGGACCGATTTTTGCAAGCCTCCGGCAGGGTCAAATAGGGGTTTAATGGGAAATATTTGTATAAAAAAGTTCTAAATAGGGTTGACAATGGGCTATGCCGATGTTACAATAGAGCTACCCTTACGGGAGTATCTTCAAAATGTGATATTTCCGTTCGAAAACAGTTCTAAAAGGAGGTGGGCAGGTTGATCGTCGGGAGCTATAACGTAGCCGTTGATACTCAGGGAAGGCTCATAGTCCCTTCCGGATGGCATCCGGATCTGGGCGAGGGCGTTGTCGTTGTGCGTGACCTGTCCGCATCCGGCGAACACTTCCTCACCGCGCTGACCGCTCAGGCGTTCGAGAGCATGATAAACGACTTCGCTCACAACCCCTCGACGGACAAGCGCTACAACGACGCTTCGAGGAGCATACTCCAGTACGCCTGCAACTGCAGGTTCGATCAGAAGCGCCGCATCTCCGTTGATTCCGAAAACCTCCGCTATGCCGGCATCTCCACCGGCGCGATACTCACGGCGAACATCCGCTCCAACAATCCCGTGTTCGAGATCTGGGAGCCCGATGCTCTCGAGCGCAACAACAAAGCCTACGACGAATGGCAGCTGCAGGAAGCGCTCAAGCAGAACGCCGAGGAACTGAGGAACCTGAAGTGACGGAGAGCTCCTACCACACTCCGATAATGCTTTCGCAGGTGTTGGAGCTCCTTTCCCCCGAACGCTGCATGGCGACCGTCGACGGTACGCTGGGCGGCGGCGGACACAGCGAGGGCATACTCGAACGACTTCCCGCGGGGGCTCACCACTTCGGCATAGACCGCGATCTTGACGCGATAAACGCCGCTTCCGAGCGGCTTTCAAAATACGAGGGCTTCCACCCGATACACGGCAACTTCTTCGACATGAAGGATATCCTCCCTCTGGAGGAATACGGCATACAGGCCGTGGACGGGATACTGCTGGATCTGGGTGTCAGTTCCCACCAGCTGGACGACGGAAGCCGCGGGTTCTCCTACGGGCAGGAGGCGCCGCTGGATATGAGGATGGACCGCACGGCTCCCCTCTCCGCCCGGGACGTTGTAAACGGATACGACGCACGAAAGCTTTTTGAGATAATCAGGGATTACGGCGAGGAGCGGTTCGCATACCGCATTGCGAACGCGATAGCCGAGGCGAGAGAGAAGGCGCCGATCGAGACGACGACGGAGCTCGCCGAGATAATAAAAGCCGCCATCCCCGCCCCCGCAAGGCGCGAGGGGCCGCACCCCGCAAGGCGAACCTTCCAAGCTCTTAGGATAGAGGTAAACTCGGAGCTCGCGGGGCTTGCGGAAGCCGTAAAGAACGCGGCGATGCTGCTCTCCCCCGGAGGAGTGATGTGCGTGATCACCTTCCACTCGCTGGAGGACAGGATCGTAAAGAACGTGTTCCGGGAGCTCAAGGATCCCTGCACCTGCCCGCCTTCGGCTCCGATCTGCATCTGCGGAAAGAAGCCCATAGCCGAGATACTTACGCCGAAGCCCATTACGGCTGACGAGGACGAACTCCTTTCCAACCCCCGCGCGAGAAGCGCAAAGCTCCGCGCGATCCGAAGGATTCATATATAAACGTGAGGTCGAATAAGATGAGTATGCCTGAGACGAACAGAAGAAAGAGCCTTGACGCGATAAGGGTATATGCCCCCAGCCGCGGCAACCTTGCCGTAAAGAGCGAGGCGCTGCCCTATACCCGCGTCGCGGAGCCCGTACCCACGGAGCCCCGCCGCAGGCCGCAGCTCGTTCCGGCAGCTCCCGGCAGGAAGCGCCGCACGCTCCTTGAGACCCTGCGCGAGTACAAGGCGCTGCCCAAGACGGCGGCCGTTGCAATGATACTTGCCGTTGCGTTTGCTCTCATCGTTACGATCTCCGGCTTCAACACGATCTCTGCGGCTCAGAAGGAGATAAACGCCCTGACAAAGCGCGTTGCGGAGATGGAGAACGTCGTTGAAAGGACGAACGTCGAATACCTCTTCTCCATCGACATCAGCTCCGCGCATGACGCGGCGAACGCTGCGGGCATGGCCTATCCCGTTTCCGGAAACATAGGCGATTGAGCCCCGGGATCCGGAGGTGTGAAGGTTGGCAACCAAGCGTAAAAAAAGACGCCGTTTAAAGTTCACGACGCCCACAACGAAACCTTCAAGGCCGCTCAAGGCGCGCCTGACACGTACTCTTTACGCCTATGGGCTGCTCCTGCTGTTGCTCACAGGTTTTTTGTTTGTTATACAGGTCATAATGGGGCCCAAGCTCCAGCGTTCCGCGCTTAGCCAATGGACCCGTACCACCATAGTTCCCGCGGCCCGCGGCGAGATACTCGACCGCACCGGTAAGGTGCTCGCGACCAACGGAAACGTTTACAAGGTCATACTCTGGCCCAAGCAGATGGCGGAGAGCGACCGCGAGCGCGCCGCCGCGGAGCTTTCGAGGCTCCTTGGGCTCAGCTACGAGACCGTGTTGAAGCGCTGCGCCTCCACCCAGTATCAGGAGATAGTCCTGAAAAGGCAGGTGGACGCCGCCACGCGCGACGCGGTGAACGCTTTGAAGCTCGGCTCGGGCGTCGGCACGGCGACCGACAGCAAGCGCTATTACCCCATGGGCAGCCTCCTTTCCCAGGTCATCGGCTTTACGAACGTCGATAACGACGGACAGGCGGGGCTGGAATTGTCATACAACAAATACCTTTCCGGCACGGACGGCAAGCAGATAGCCGAGACTGACAGCTCCGGCAATCTCCTTGCCTACGGCGTCGTCGACTACATCGAGCCCATCGACGGGCTCGATATGGTGCTCTCCTGCAGCAGCGTTATCGAGAGCTATCTTGAAAACGCGCTTTCCCAGGCGATAGCGGTCAACAACGCCAAGTCCGCGCAGGGTATCATAATGGACTGCACGACCGGCGCGATACTCGCCATGGCGTCAAAGCCCGATTACGATCTCAATTCTCCGCCGAGGAACGATCTCGAGCTCCTTGCGGAGCTTTCGCGCAACCGCATAGTGACGGACGTTTACGAGCCCGGCTCCACGTTCAAGATACTGACTCTCGCCTCCGCTATCGATTCCGGCGCGGCCGATCTCGATTCGGCCTACTACTGCGGCGGGAGCTATCTGGTCAACGGCGAGAAGATCCACTGCTGGCGCCACGCCGGCCACGGCTCGCAGAACCTCACCGAAGCCGCGGAAAACAGCTGCAACTGCGCGTTCATGAGGATGGCGCTCCTCATGGGCAAGGAGAAGTTCTACGATTACCTCTATGCCTTCGGCCTCGGCCAGTCCACCGAAAGCGGGCTCCCCGGCGAGGTGCGCGGCATAGTCACTCACGAGAAATACATCACCGATAACGATCTTGCGAGGATCGGATTCGGTCAGAGCATAGCCGTAACGCCTCTGCAGCTCTGCTCCGCGGTCTGCGCGGCGGTGAACGGCGGCGAGCTGCACCAGCCCTACGTGATCGAGCGCATGGTCGACAAGGAGGGCAACACCGTTTATGAGGCGAACACCGCGGCGCTGAGGCGCGTGATATCCGCCGAGACCTCCGCGAAGGTCCGCGCCATACTGCAGAGCGTCGTTGACAACGGCACGGGCAGGAACTGCCGGATCGCCGGATACAACGTCGGCGGCAAGACCGGCACCGCCCAGAAGTACGACGAGTACGGAAGGGTCGACTCCGGCAAATACATCTGCTCCTTCATCGGCTTTGCGCCGGCTGAAAACCCGCGCTACGTCTGTCTGATACTCGTCGACGAGCCTCAGGTGGATCAGATATTCGGCAGCACGGTCGCCGCTCCTTTCGTAAGGCAGGTGCTCGAGGACGTGCTCCATTACAGCGGCATACTCCCCTCCTACGAGGCGGAGACGGTGACGGTCCCCGACGTCACGGGGCTCACCGCGGACGAGGCGGAAGCGAAGCTCAATGAAGCGGGGCTTTCCGCCGTGTTCCAGAGCAGGGACGAGATCACGGCTCAGGTCCCCGCCGCAGGCGAGACCGTTCCCAAGGGCTATGAAGTTCTGCTCTACACTGGCATTGACGGAGAATATGACGACGAGGAGCCGAAGCGCTATGTCAAGGTGCCGGATCTTACGGGCAAGACGCCCCTGCAGGTCTACGACATACTTACAAAGCTCGGCATCGAGCTCGTCACAGATACTGACGATCCCGCGGGCTTCGCCTACATGCAGGGCGTTTCGGAGGGGACCGTCGTCGAAGTAGGATACAAGCTTGCGGTTTATTTCCGCTTTGAGAATAACGAAGACTGATCAAATGTCGGATCGGAGGAAACAATGCTCCTTTCAAAACTAATCGAAAACACGGGATTTAAGCTCGTCAATACCGACGGCGATATCGACGTCGCCCGCATCGAATACGATTCGCGCAGGGTCAAGCCCGGCGAGATGTTCGCCTGCGTGGTTGGCACGTTCAAGGACGGCCACGATTTCGCGGGCGGAGCGGTCGCGAACGGCGCTTCCGTGCTCCTTGTCGAGCGCGAGCTGCCCTTCACCGTTCCCCAGGTAATTGCCCCCAATTCGAGGCGCGCAATGGCGCAGCTTGCCGAAAAGCTCTACGGTTATCCCGCAAAGGAGCTCAGGATGATCGGCGTCACCGGCACGAACGGCAAGACGACGACGACTTACATGGTCAAATCCATAGCCGAGAAATGCGGCCTCAAGGTCGGCCTCATTGGCACGATCCGCAACATAATCGGCGACCGGGTGATATCCACCCAGCGCACCACTCCCGAATCCACCGAGCTGCAGAAGATACTGCGCATGATGGCGGACGAGGGCGTGGACCTCGTCGTGATGGAGGTGAGCTCACACTCCCTCGATCAGGAGCGCGTGTACGGCATCGATTTCGAGATAGGCGGCTTCACGAACCTCACGCAGGACCATCTCGACTATCACAAGACATTCGACAACTACCTCGCGGCGAAGAAAAAGCTCTTTGAGAGGAGCGCTTTCGCCGTGGTCAACGCGGACGATCCCTATTCCGAAAAGCTGCTCGAGGGGCTTTCTGTCCCCCGCATGACTTATGCCGTACGCGAGCCCGCCGATATCTACGCGAACGATATCGAGATCTGCGTGCGCGACGTTGAGTTCGATATGACGACCCCGGAAGGCTCCGCGCATATAGCCGTGCCCATCCCCGGCCTGTTCAACGTATTCAACGCCATGCTCGCCGCCGGCATCTGTTTAAGGCTCGGTTTCCCCATCGAAAAGATCGCGGAGGGCCTTTCGGATGTTTCCGGCGTGACGGGGCGCATGGAGGCGCTCCCCACGGAGGGCTTCCCGTTCTCCGTGATACTCGACTTCGCTCACACCCCGGACGGGCTGATCAATCTTCTTACGAGCGTGCGTGAATTCGCTAAGGGCCGCGTGATATCCGTATTCGGCTGCGGCGGCGACCGCGACCACGCAAAGCGTCCCATAATGGGCGAGGCTGCGGGAAGATACTCCGATTTCTGCGTAGTCACCTCGGATAATCCCCGTACGGAGGATCCCATGGCGATAATCGGCAACGTGCTCGACGGCGTGAACAAGACCGCCGTGGAATACGTCGTCATCCAGAACCGCCGCGAGGCGATAAGGTACGCGTTGACCCACGCGAGGCCCGACGACGTCGTAGTGCTCGCCGGGAAGGGTCACGAGACATATCAGGAGATAATGAACGTCAAATACCCCTTCGACGAGAAGGTCGTCGTTGCCGAGCTTCTCGACGAGATGCGCCGGGGAGAGAAATGACTTCAGGAGACCGCAGAAATAACTAACGCGGGGAGGAACATAAGATGCAGGACTACATGCGAATCATACTGGCGTTTATCGCGTCGGCCGCGGTCGTGATGGTGATCGCCCCCTTCTTTATCCCCATGCTGCGCCGTTTGAAGTACGGGCAGGTGGAGCGTGAGGAGGGCCCGCACGCCCATTCCGCTAAGGAGGGCACTCCTTCCATGGGCGGCATCATGTTCATCATCGCGATAATCATAGCCTCTCTGGCGTTCGCCAAGTACAATATCGCGCTGTGGTACTCCGTCCCCGCCGTTATCATGATGGTCGGCTTCGGCCTCGTCGGGTTCCTCGACGACTTCATAAAGGCCCGCTATAAGCGCAATCTCGGCCTGCGCGCGTATCAGAAGATAATCGCGCAGTTCGTGCTCTCCGCGGCGGTCGCGGTATTCGCTTACAAGTACATTGGCTCCGAGGTCTGGTTCGCTCTGTTCAACGCGAAGGTCGACCTCGGCATATGGTACATACCCCTTGTGATGTTCACGGTCATCGCGATCGTCAACAGCACCAACCTCACGGACGGTCTCGACGGGCTCGCATCCGGCGTGACGCTCATCTATTCCGTGACCATGGGCGTTATATTCCTCTATCTCGGCAGGGCGTTCACGCAGTCTTTCGCGTCCGAACCCATATTCCTTGCCGAGGCGGACGGCATGACCGATATGGCCGTGTTCGCATTCGCAGTCGCGGGCGGTCTTCTGGGCTTCCTGTCCAAGAACAGCTACCCCGCAAAGGTGTTCATGGGCGACACCGGTTCAATGGCGTTGGGCGGCGCCATCTGCGCGATGGTCATCTACTCCCGCCATCTGTTCCTCTTCCTGCTGATGGGCTGCTGTATAGTGGCCTCCGCCGTCAGCGTCGTGCTCCAGGTGGGCTCATTCAAGCTCCGTCACGGCAAGAGGATATTCAAAATGGCCCCCCTCCACCATCATTTCGAGCTCCTGGGATACCCGGAGACGAAGATCGTGACGGGCTATATGATAGTAACGGCGATAGCGTGCCTTGTCGCGCTGATGCTGTTCATGTAAATAGGTAATCAAAGCCGTTCGGGTATTCGCCGGAAATGTGTTTCCTGTTGGCACTTGGCGCATTCCTCCGAACGATAAGGGAAGGGCTTGCAAGGCCGCTTGCTTTACGGCAGGGCGCTTGCAAGAGGGCGGCTCGCCTTTTGCAAGCTCCCCCGATACCCGAACGGCTCTTTTTATAAAAACATAGTTCCTGAAAGAACTTTTTTGATAGTGAGGCGTGATATGGAAGAGAAGAAAACAGCATTGATAGTCGGCATGGCAAAGAGCGGCGTCGCATCGGCGAAGCTCCTTTACAGCGCGGGTTACCGCATAATAATAAACGATCTCAAAAGCGAGATAGAGGGCCTTGAAGAGGCTCTTTCGGGCATAGAATACGAGAACAGGCTGGGAGTTGCTCCCGAAGCGCTGCTCGACGGAGTGGACCTTATGGTGCTCTCCCCCGTCATCCCGATATTCCGCCCCTTCGTAAAGCAGGCGATCGCCCAGGGCATAGAGGTCATAGGCGAGATCGAGCTCGGCTGGCGCTACTGCGCCGAGGGCACGAGGTTCGTCTGCATAGGCGGTACGAACGGCAAGACCACGACCACCGCTTTGACGGGCGAGATTTTCAAGGCGGACGACATGATGCGCGCGGACGGAAGGCGCACATTCGTGCTCGGCAATATAGGCGTGCCCATAACGGAGCACGCGCTTGAAACGCGCGAGGGCGATACCGTCGTCGCGGAGACCGCGTCCCTGCAGCTGGAGAGCATACGGGATTTCCACGCTAACGCCGCCGGCCTGCTCAACATCACGGAGGATCACATCAACCGCTTCGGCTCCATGGAGGCCTACATCGCCGCCAAGATGCGCATGTTCGAGAACCAGACCGAGAGCGATATCGCCGTGCTCAACGCGGACGATCCTATCGTTATGAGCGCAAAGACCCGCGCGAAGGTGCTGCTGTTCTCCCGCCTGCATGAGGTAACGAGCGGCGCTTTCGTTCGCGACGGGATGATAATCTACCGCCGCGGCTGCATAGAGGTCCCCGTGATACCGGCGGATCAGCTCGGCATCATCGGCGGCCACAACCTCGAGAACGCGCTCTGCGCCGTTTGCCTCTCGCTGGGCATGGGCGTACACGTGGAGGTTTTAAGAAGGGTGCTCCGCGAGTTCCGCGGGGTCGAGCACAGGATCGAGTTCACCCGCATATTGGACGGCGTCACCTATTATAATGACTCGAAAGGAACCAACCCCGAATCGACCGTAAAGGCGATCGAGGCTATGCGGCAGCCGACTGTGCTGCTCCTTGGAGCCGGCAATTACGATAAGCAGAGCGACTACCGCCCCGTGTTCCGCGCCTTTAGCGGCAAGGTGCGCGCGGTCGTCGTAAACGGATCCAACACGGAGGCCATAATGAAGGCCGCCGTAGAGGAGGGCTTTACGGAGATCGTCGCCGTGGGCGAGGATTTCCGCGAGATGATAATGACCGCACGCTCCCTCGCGAAAAGGGGCGACGCGGTGCTGCTCTCCCCTGCCTGCGCGAGCTGGGGCATGTTCACCGATTATGAGGAGCGAGGAAGGCTCTTCAAAGAGATAGTGAACCTCATGGAGCCCTCCGAAGAAGAGGAAGGGCATCTGGAATAACGGATCGGGAAAGTATCGATGGAGACCGCGGCAGAGACCGAAAACAAAAAACCCGCAAGGCCGGAACCGGAAAGGCATCATTTTGACTTTCCGCTTTTCGTGACCCTGCTCGCGATAGCCGTTTTCGGGCTCGTCATGCTCTTCTCCGCAAGCTATTACTACGCCCAGACGAAATACGGCGACGGAATGTACTTTCTGAAGCGCCAGCTCGTGTTCTTCGCGGTGGGGCTCGCGGCGATGCTGCTCCTGTCCAACGTCAAATACAAGATCTACAGGAAGCTCGCTCTGCCCATGTACATAGGCGTATGCGTGCTCCTCATACTGACCCTCGTACCCGGCATAGGCGTCAAGCTCAACGAGGCAAGGCGCTGGATAAACATAGGCGGCTTCCAGTTCCAGCCCTCCGAGTTCGCAAAGTTCGTGCTCGTGATAGCGCTTTCCGCCGCGATTTGCTCAAAAAGGCTCGTAATGCAGAGCTTCGTGCAGGGCGTCGTCCCCTGTCTTCTGATACTCGCGCCGCTCGCGGGACTTATAGTGCTCCAGCCCAATTTCTCAATGGTTATAATACTGGGTCTCGCGACCTACGCGATGCTGTACCTCGGCGGCGTCCGCATAAGCCACAGGATGCTGCTCGTTGTCGTCGGGCTCATACTCGGTTTTCTGGTGCTGTATCTTAAGAGCTACCGTTCGAACAGGATCACTTCTTGGCTGAATCCCGAGGCCGATCCCACCGGAAAGAGCTATCAGGCGATACAGTCCCGCATAGCGCTCGGCAACGGAGGTCTTTTCGGGCAGGGCCTGAACTATTCAAGGCAGAAGCTCCTCTTCCTCCCCGAGAGGGAGAACGACTACATACTCGCCATAATCGGCGAAGAGCTCGGCTTCTTCGGCTGCTTCATGCTGATCGCAGCGTACGCTTTCGCCATCTACCGCGGCATCACGATCGCTTTGAGGTGCCGCGACCGCTTCGGGAGACTGCTCGCGGGAGGCATCATCGCCGTCTTCGCGATACAGATAATCGTCAATATCGGCGTCGTTACGAGCGCCATCCCCTCCACCGGCCAGACGCTCCCGCTCGTCAGCTACGGCGGCACGTCGCTCATGGTATTCATGGCCGCGATGGGCATACTTCTGAACATCTCCCGTTATACGGAGGTCACGACCCGCAATGCAGGAAGAACGGAACAGCAATAAAACGGGCGAGCGCATGATGAGCTCGCGCCGGGCGCGCGTCACCGCGCTGCCGAAGCCCAAGGTCAGGCCCAAGAAGAAGGCAATAAAGACCGAGGCTGAGGAAGAGGGCGGCAAGAAGAGACGCAGCGCCGCGTTCTTTGCCGTTCTCATCATCGCCTGCGTCGCGGCTTTTCTTATAATAATGTTCTTCGTGACGAGGGTCGATACGATAACCGTTACCGGAGCGGAGAGATATTCCGATGAGAGCATAATTAACCTCTCCGGGCTGTTCACGGGAAAGAATCTTTACTTCTACGATCTCGACGCGGCAAAGCGCAGCATAGAGACCGATCCGTATCTCAAATGCCGCGGCATACAAAGGATCTTCCCCACCGAGCTCAACATTCTTATAAGCGAGCGCATGGAGTTCGCATATATCCCAATGGGCGCAGGCTCCTGTGCGGTCATGGATGAGACTGGCTATGTGCTCTCCATACGCCGTGAGAACGAATGCGAAGGCCTCATCCCGATATACGGCCTCAGCTCCATGGGTTTCAGCGTCGGCACGAACATCGCGAGCGACAAGAGCAAGCTCCGCCCCTACACGGTCATGGAGATAATCGAAGCCGTGGGCGAAAGGAGCTACGCGATTAGATCGATCGACATCTCCAACTCCTCCAGCGTGAAGCTCGGCACCGTTGACGGCGTGACCGTCATGCTGGGCGATTCCATCGACATCGCAAACAAGATCGAGCGCATGTTCGCCATTTTGAAGAAGCTCGATCCAGCCCGCACGGATGGCGCCGTGATATACGTCAACGCCTCCGGCACAACGGATATTAGCTACCCCACCCCCGTCCCCACCGAAACGCCCGCGCCGACCGACGAGCCCATAGAAACGGACGTGCCCGCAGAAACCGACGAACCGGACGATACTGAGGAGCCCGGCGGCGGCGATTGACGCCCTTTGGGGCATACGACTTTGTTTTCAATATCTCCCGCCGCCGAACGAATGACGCAGCGTTCGGCGATACGGGGGAAACGATACGGATGCATGTCTTCGCGGCAAGGCAAAACGCTGCGCGCGGCTGGATCCGCTCCTTACGTTCATTATAAGCGAGCGTGATCCCGGGACGCATCCAAACCCGGCCTCTCTTTCTCCGAGCGGCATTTCAGGCGAGCCCCGGCTCCCCCGAAAAGCCGTAAGGCGGGAGTGGTCTAAATGTTTTTTTCAAAATAATGAAATATATGCTTATTTAGGCTTGCACAACATATTGTGGCTGTGTTATAATTATCGAGCATATAAACAACTATATGTCCAGATCGGGCGCTTCGCAGGCGCCCGGCATAACACGAGCCCTATACGGAGTGCATAAAATGCGTCATTGTGCCGTTCTTGATATAGGCAGCAGCAAGGTGGTATGCATGGTCGTGAGCTCTGACTCCGACGGCGCGATAATCGTGCACGGTACGGGAGTCAGGGAATACTCCGGCTACCGTCTCGGCGAGCTGCCGGCAAAAAGGGAGCTTGCGGAAACAATCGCCGGCGCCGTTCACGCGGCGGAGCGATCCGCAAAGGTCAGGATAAAGGAGCTTTGCGTGGGCGTTCCCACGCCGTTCATGGAGGTAAGGCTGGGCCAGGGCTCGGCGGAAGTCCTCTCGAAAAACGGCAGGATACTCCCCGCCGACGTCGAAGAGCTTATAGAAAGCTCCTTTGATTTCGAACCTCCCGAGGGATACTCCCTCATACACAGCACTCCCGTTTCATTCGTCGCGGACAGGACTAAGATCCACGGCTCGCCCATCGGCCTCCCCTGCGGGATACTCTCCGCATCCGTATCGCATTGCTACGTCGACGACCGCTTTAAGGAAGCGGTGAGCTCCGCGCTGGAGTCATACGGCATGGCGGCCGATTCCTTCGTTTCGTCGGCGCTGGCATCCGCCTGCTTCACCGTGCCGGAGGATATTAGGGCATCCTCCGTGCTGCTGGTCGACTGCGGCGGCTCCCATACCGACATCTCGCTGCTTCGCGGCAACGCGATACTCTCCTGCGATTCCGTGGGCGTCGGCGGGAAGCACTTCACTTCGGATCTTTGCTACGGTCTCCGCCTTCCGGAGGGCGTGGCTGAGGATATTAAAAAGCGTTACGTATTCTCCCTCGATTACGGCGAGAGCTGCGAGAGGGTTAGGATACCGGGCGAGGGCGTGTTCGATATCGAGCATTCTCTCATCCAGCTCATAATCGAATCCCGCGCGGACGAGCTTTGCGAGCTCATCGCGGAAAAGCTCGATCACATGGCAGAGGCGGAAACGCCCGTCTGGCTGGTGGGGAGCGGGCTCGCTCTCATGCGCGGCGCAAAGGAGTTTGTTGAAGGCAGGCTCGGCAGGAACACGGCGATCACGATGCCTCCCGTCGGCCGCAACAGCTCCGTAAGCTTCGCTGCGGCCTTCGGATTGGCGGATTTCGCGCTGTTCCGGCTCGGGCACAGCAGCGCCATAAGAAGGACGGAAAGATACCTGCGGCGCACTTTCGACTGGCGCACGTAAGGCGAACACTATTCAGCCACGGAGGAACAACAATATGGCATTTGACTTTGAATTGGATCACGAATCGGGCAACCTTGCCCAGCTTAAGGTCATCGGCGTTGGCGGCGCGGGCGGAAACGCCGTGAACCGCATGGTCGACGCGGGCCTTGAAAACGTAGAGTTCATCTCCATCAACACCGATAAGCAGGCGCTGACGAACTCCAAGGCGGACGTCAAGCTCCAGATCGGCGAAAAGGTGACCAAGGGCCTCGGCGCGGGCGCAAAGCCCGAAAAGGGCCAGTCCGCCGCAGAGGAAAGCGTTGAGGAGATCTCCTCCCTCATGCGCGGGGCGGATCTTGTGTTCATCACCGCCGGCATGGGCGGAGGCACCGGCACCGGCGCCGCTCCCATAGTCGCCAAGTGCGCAAAGGATATGGGCATACTGACGTTCGGCGTCGTGACCAAGCCCTTCTTCTTTGAGGGCCGTGCCCGCATGAAGAACGCGATGACCGGTATCGACAAGCTCCGCGGAGTAGTCGACGCCCTCATAGTGATCCCCAACGACCGCGTGCTGAAGGTCGCGGGCGACATGCCCGCCAACGACGCCTTCCGCGTTGCGGACGATATCCTCCGTCAGGGCGTACAGGGCATCTCCGACGTCATAACCAAGCCCTCGCTCATCAACTGCGATTTCGAGGACATCCGCACCATCATGCAGAACAGCGGCATGGCGCACATGGGCATCGGCATCGCGAAGGGCGACAAGGGCTGCATCGAGGCCGTAAAGCAGGCCGTAGAGAGCCCCCTGCTCGAGACCACCATCGACGGCGCGAAGGGCGTGCTCATTCACATCGTGGGCGGCAACCGCTTTACCCTTAATGAGTTCAACGAGGGCTGCATGCCCGTTCAGGAGGTCGTCGATCCCGACGCCATCATCATCGTAGCCATGAGCAACGAGGAGGATATGGGCGATACCGTCCGCGCGACCGTCATCGCGACCGGTTTCGGCTGGGGCGAATACGATCTTTCCGGTCAGTCT
This sequence comes from Clostridia bacterium, assembly GCA_017616435.1. Lineage (GTDB taxonomy): Bacteria > Bacillota > Clostridia > Christensenellales > CAG-138 > UBA3857. The sequence continues at coordinate 20,188 of JAFZYC010000016.1, read as the reverse complement.
CCCGCGCAGAAGCCCTCCGGCAGGCCCTTCGGCCAGCCCGCCGAGCCCGTAAGGCCCGAACCCGCTCCCGTAGTCGAGCCCGAGCCCGTGAAAGAGCCCGAACCCGCTCCCGTCACGGAGCCCGAGCCCGAAGCCGCTCCCGTCTATTCCCGTCCGAGGAACTTCGATCCCACGAAGGGCGTAAGGCCCGCTCCCGAACCCGCCTATGAGGCGCCGGAAGAGGAGGAGTACAAGCCCTATGAGGACGAGCTCAAGACCACGACATTGGGTTCCCGCGGTATCCGCCGCGACACCAAGGAGCCCGACTATTACTCCGAGCAGGTCAAGGAGAGGCCGGTCCCCCGCCGTACGATGACCGAGGAGAAGGACTCCCGCGAGACCTCCGGGTATTCCCCCCGCGGCGGCCTTGAAGTCCCCTCCTTCCTCCGCCACAAGAACAAGGGCAAGAAATAAACAATAACTTAACAGAGCGGTCGCATGACCGCTCTTTTTTTATGTTTTTTTCAAAAACTGCGCATTTCCCTATTGACATTCAAATATGAATGGTTTATCATATGAATAGAGATTCATATGAAAGGGGCTTCATATATGGCACATAAGCACGATCATTCGCAGGCGATAATCGAGGTGACGCGGCAGCTCCCCTCGGACGAGCTCTTATGCGATCTGGGGGATCTGTTCAAGCTCTTCGGCGACACTACGAGGATGAAAATACTCTATTCCCTTTTCGAGAGCGAGCTCTGCGTCTGCGCCATAGCGGAGCTTTTGAAGATGGAGCAGAGCGCGATATCGCACCAGCTCAAGATACTTAAGGACGCGAAGCTCGTCGCCTGCCGCCGCAGCGGGAGGACGAACATCTATTTCCTGGCGGACGATCACGTCCGCACGATAATCGGCCAGGGCTACGAGCATCTGACCGAGGGCAAAGAGGACTGAAAAAGGAAGGACACGGATATGAAGAAGACATTCAAGCTCATAGATCTCGACTGCGCTAACTGCGCGGCGAAGATGGAGACCGGGATAAAGAAGCTGGAGGGCGTCAAGGACGCCTCCGTGAGCTTTATCACGCAGAAGATGACCGTCGAGGCGGATGACGCTCAGTTTGACGCCGTTATGAAGAAGGTCGTAAAGCTCTGCCGCAAAATCGAGCCGGACTGCGAGATCGTGCTATGACCCGCAGGCAGAAGAAAACGCTCCTGCGCATAATCACAGCCGGCGCGCTGCTTGCGGCCGCGCTCATATTGAGGCACGTTCTCTCGCTGCCGTGGTGGGCGGAACTTTTGATGTTCCTCGTCCCCTACCTCGTAATAGGCTATGACGTGCTCTTAAAGGCCGTCCGCAACATCGCGCACGGTCAGGTGTTCGACGAGAACTTCCTCATGGGTCTTGCGACCGTCGGCGCTTTCGCCGTGCGAGAGTACCCGGAGGCCGCGGCGGTCATGCTCTTTTACCAGATAGGCGAGCTGTTCCAGAGCGTCGCCGTAGGCAGGAGCCGCAGGTCGATAGCCGCGCTCATGGACATACGTCCCGATCACGCGAACGTAATCCGCGGCGGCGAGGAGTTCGAGGTCTCCCCCGAGGAGGTCGATATAGGCGAGGAGATACTTGTCAGGGTCGGCGAGCGGATACCGCTCGACGGCGTTATCGAATCGGGTTCCACGTCGCTCGACACATCCGCGCTCACGGGCGAATCCGCTCCGAGGGACACGGCTGAGGGTGAGAACGTATTGAGCGGGACGGTCAATCTTGGCGGCGTGATCCGTGTGCGCACGACGGGCGTTTACAAGGACAGCACCGTCGCGAAGGTACTTGAGCTCGTCGAAAGATCCTCCGAGCGCAAAGCCAGGAGCGAGAACTTCATCACGCGGTTCGCGCGCTGGTACACGCCCGCGGTCGTCGCGGCGGCGGTGCTCACGGCGCTCATCCCTCCACTCTTCTTCCATGCGAGCTGGTCGGAATGGATCCACCGCGCTTTGATATTCCTCGTGGTCTCCTGCCCATGCGCGCTCGTTATCTCCGTGCCTCTTACATTTTTCTGCGGCATGGGCGGGGCGTCGCGCCGCGGCATACTGATAAAGGGCTCCAATTATATGGAGGCGCTCTCGAAGCTCGGCACTGTCGTATTCGATAAGACGGGCACTCTGACCGAGGGGAGCTTTTCCGTATCGGGCATCCACGCGAACGCCATGAGCGAAGCGGAACTTTTGGACGTCGCCGCGCTCGCGGAGAGCTATTCCAACCACCCCATAGCGGAATCCATTGTCCGCGCTCACGGCGGTCATATAGACGCTTCACGCGTTGAAAGCGTGACGGAGCTCGCGGGGCTCGGGATCTCCGCGGTCATAGACGACGAGACCGTGCACGCGGGGAACGCGAAGCTCATGGAGAGCATAGGCGTCTCCCCCGTCTGCGAGCACGGCTGTCTTGACGCCCACTGCGGGACCTGCGTGCATATCGCCCGCGGAAACAAATACTGCGGGCATATCCTCATCTCCGACACGGTGAAAAGCACCTCCGAAAGCGCGATAGCGGAGCTAAAAAAGAGCGGCATACGCACCGTTATGCTGACGGGCGATACGGCGGCCGTAGGCGAAAGCGTGGGCCGCGCGCTGGGGCTCGACGATATCCATTCAGGGCTCATGCCCGAGGACAAGGTCCGTTTGGTCGAGAGCATGCTTGAAGCCCGGGACGGCAAGAGCACCCTCGCGTTCGTTGGGGACGGGATAAACGACGCGCCGGTACTGACACGCGCGGACATAGGTATCGCGATGGGAGCTTTGGGCTCGGACGCCGCGATCGAGGCAGCCGACGTTGTTCTGACGGACGACGATCCGCTGAAGGCCGCGGCTGCGCACCGCATCTCGAAACGCACGATGAGGATCGTCCGAGAGAACATAGTGTTCGCGCTCGCCGTGAAGCTCGCCGTGCTGATCCTCGGCGCGCTGGGCATTGCCGATATGTGGATCGCGGTGTTCGCGGACGTGGGCGTCGCGGTCATAGCGATATTGAACGCGATGCGGGCGATGAAAAAATAAATAAGCGAATATTTCCGGGGAGCCTTAAAAAGGCTCCTTTTTTATTGCAAAAAGCCCTCCCTCCGCATTTTCCGGAACGCTTGACAAACCCGACTGCCGTTTATATAATAAGATGTTATATTGGGTGTATATGTGCACCGCAGAAACGGAGGAAAAAACAATGGGGAGTTGCATGAGATCTTAAGTCTTGTGGAGGCCCGCTCCTTCAGCGAGCTTCGCAAAGTACTGACGGACATGAACCCCGCGGATATCGCGGAGCAGATGGCCGGCATCGACGACGACAAGAGCCTTGTCATAGTGTTCAGGCTCCTTCCGAAGGAGCAGGCCTCAGAGGTGTTCTCCTACCTCGAGCCCACCGAGCAGGAACGCATAGTCAACGGCATAAGCGACAGGGAGCTTGCCTCCATCGTCAACGAGATGTTCGTCGACGACGCCGTCGATTTTACCGAGGAGATGCCCGCGAACATCGTCAAGCGCGTGCTCCAGACCGCCGATCCCGACACGAGGAAGGCCATCAATCAGCTGCTTAAATACCCGGATAACTCCGCGGGCAGCCTGATGACGACGGAGCTTCTGCGTTTGAAGAGCGAGTGGCCGGTATCCGCCGCGCTGAACTATGTCCGCAGGAGCTGTATGGAGCTTGAATCCATCACCTACGCCTTCGTTACGGACGACCAGAGGCATCTTTCGGGCGTCGTATCGCTCAAGGAAGTCCTTGGTTCCGACGATGACACGCTGATCAGCGAGATAATGGACGACGACGTCATATACGCCACCACCACGGAGGATCAGGCGGACGTCGCGGAGCGGTTCAAAAAGTACGACGTCGTCAGTATGCCGGTAGTCGACGGCGAGATGAGGCTCGTCGGCCTTATCACCATCGACGACGTGGTCGACGTCATTGAAGAGGAGACCACGGAGGACATCTATAAGATGGCCGCTATGGCGCCTATCGAGGACAGCTATATGTCTACGAGCGTGTTCGCCCTCGCAAGGAAGCGCGTCGTGTGGCTGCTCGTGCTCATGATATCGGCGACATTCACGGGGCTCATCATCACGAAGTTCGAGAACATGCTCACCGCGGTCGCGATACTGACCTCCTTCATTCCCATGCTGATGGATACCTGCGGTAACGCTGGGTCCCAGGCCTCCGTTTCCGTCATCCGTGCGCTCGTTCTGGGCGAAGTCAAGTTCGGAAACATACTGCGCGTCATCTGGAAGGAGTTCCGCGTCAGCATAATCGTCGGTCTCTGCGTGGCTGTCGTGAACTTCATAAGGATAATCGTCTTTTACTACATGGGTATGTATCAGCTCGACGCGGGGCAGAACATATTCCTGATCGCAGGCGTCGTCTCGATGACGCTCGTGCTCGCCGTGATCTGCGCGAAGTTCGTCGGCTGCACGCTGCCGCTGCTTGCGGATAAGGCGAAGCTCGACCCGGCCCTCATGGCAAGCCCCATGATTACGACCATCGTCGACGCCGTTTCACTGCTCGTTTACTTCGGCATTGCTTCGCTCGTGCTGATAAGGTAAAAGCGCAGAATACTCTCTTTGAAAGGTAATTCTATGGGTTTTATCGATAAGCTGCTCGGCAGGACGAGCGAGCAGCAGGTTAAAAAACTAATGCCCATCGTGGCAAAGATCAATTCTCTGGAGCCCGAGATGAAGAAGCTGACCGATGAGCAGCTTCGCGCAAAGACTCCCGAGTTCCGCGCGCGCCTCAAAAACGGCGAGACGCTGGACGACCTTCTTCCCGAGGCTTTCGCCGCCGTGCGTGAAGCCGCGGTGAGGACCGTCGGCATGAGGCATTTCGACGTGCAGCTCATAGGCGGCATAGTGCTGCATCAGGGCCGCATAGCGGAGATGAAGACCGGCGAGGGCAAGACCCTTGTCGCGACTCTGCCCGCCTATTTGAACGCGCTTACCGGCGACGGCGTGCACGTCGTTACCGTCAACGACTACCTTGCCTCCCGCGACGCTTCGTGGATGGGCAAGATCTACACCTTCCTCGGGCTTTCCGTAGGCTGTATCGTGCATGAGCTGGACGCCGCGGAGCGCCGCGACGCCTACAACAGCGACATCACCTACGGCACGAACACGGAGTTCGGCTTCGACTATCTTCGCGACAACATGTCTGTTTACCGCCAGAGCATGGTGCAGAGGAAGCTCAATTACGCCATAGTCGACGAGGTCGACTCGATACTGATCGACGAGGCGAGGACCCCCCTCATCATCTCCGGCCGCGGCGACAAATCGACCGATATGTACGTCCGCGCGGACAGGTTCGTCCGCAGGCTCGAGCGCGGCGCCGACGTTGAGAAGAAGTCCAAGGCGGAGCTCATGCGCGGCGAGATCCAGGAGGAGAGCGGCGACTATATGTGCGACATAAAGGCCCGCACCGTCGCCCTTACCGAACGCGGCATGCGCAAGGCGGAGGAATACTTCAATATCGAGGATATCTCCGCGACCGAAAACTCCGAGCTCAACCATTACATTATCCAGGCGCTTAAGGCGAACGCGCTCTTTACCGTCGACAAGGACTATATCGTCCAGAACGGCGAAGTGCTCATTGTCGATGAGTTCACCGGCCGCATAATGCTCGGCCGCCGCTACTCCGACGGGCTGCATCAGGCGCTCGAGGCCAAGGAGGGCGTGAAGGTCCAGAACGAGAACCGCACCGTCGCCACGATCACCTACCAGAACTATTTCCGCATGTTCGAAAAGCTTGCGGGTATGACCGGTACCGCAAAGACCGAAGAGGACGAGTTCCAGGGCATTTACGGGCTGGACGTCGTCGAGATACCGACCAACAAGCCCTTGAAGAGGATCGACCTCAACGACGAGATATTCATGAACGAGCCCGCGAAGTTCCGTGCGGTGGTCGAAAAGATCATAGAGATCAACAAGACCGGCCAGCCCCTGCTCGTGGGTACGATCTCCGTTGAAAAGAGCGAGATGCTCTCCGACATGCTGAAAAAGCGCGGCATAAAGCACGAGGTGCTGAACGCGAAGCAGCACGCGCGCGAGGCGGAGATAGTCGCGCAGGCCGGCAAATACGGCTGCGTGACCATCGCGACCAACATGGCCGGCCGAGGCACGGACATACTGCTTGGCGGCAACCCCGATTTCCTCGCGAGGAAGGCTATGCGCGGCGAGGGCTACGAGGACGAGATGATCGAGAATGCCACGAGCCACGTCGACACCTCCGACGAGGCGATACTCGAAGCCCGCAAAAAGTACAGGGAGCTTTACGAAAAGTACAAGGTCGGCACCGACGAGGAGCATGAGAAGGTCGTCGCCGCGGGAGGCCTTTACATAATCGGCACGGAGCGCCACGAATCAAGGCGTATCGACAACCAGCTGCGCGGCCGCGCAGGCCGCCAGGGCGACCCCGGCATGACCTGCTTCTACGTCTCCATGGAGGACGACCTCATGAGGCGCTTCGGCGCGGACAGGGTCAACGGCATGATGGATAAGCTCTCCGGCGGGGAGGATATCAATTTCAACTTCAAGATATTCAGCCGCAACATTGAGTCCGCACAGAAGCGCGTCGAGGCGCACAACTTCGACATCCGCAAGAACGTCCTTCAGTACGACGACGTTATGAACCGCATGCGTGAGATCATCTACGGCCAGCGCCGTCAGGTGCTCATGGGCGAGGACATACACGGCTCCGTCAAGAACATGATCGACGAGGCGATCGATTCCCGCGTGGATCTTTACTGCCCCGGTCACGTCAAGCCCGAGACATGGGATATGGGCGGTCTCATGCACTCCGTGAAGGAGCTGCTCGACATGGATATCCCCCGTTCCGCTTACGACACGCGCGACACCGCAGCGCTTAAGGCTGCGATACACAGCGCCGCGGACGCCGCCTATGCAGCGAAGGAAGCGGAGTTCGCCGCGAACGGAGTCGACATGCGCGAGGTCGAGAGGGTCTATCTTCTAAGGTCGGTCGACGAGCACTGGATGGATCACATCGACGCCATGGATCAGCTGCGTCAGGGCATAGGCTTAAGGGCGATGGGTTCCAAGGACCCCGTCATCGAGTACCGCAACGAGGGCTTTGATATGTTCGACGAGATGGTCGCCGGCATAAGGGACAAGACCGCTATGATGCTCTACCACGTGCAGCTGAGGCGGAACGCGGAGCCCATAAAGCGCGAGCAGGTCGCAAAGCCGATCGAGCCCATGGGCGATTCCAAGCAGAAGCCCAAGCGCGTTTCCGGCAAGGTCGGTCCCAACGACCCCTGCCCCTGCGGCAGCGGCAAGAAGTATAAAAAGTGCTGCGGCAGGAATGAGAACTGACGCAGGCTTTTGAAGATATTTTGATCACATTCTCAAGGAGTAGGATATGTTAGACATCAAACGAATCAGGAAGGATCCCGAAGCGCTGGTCGAAGCCATGCGCAAGCGCCGCAATAAGGGCGCGGACGTAACGGAGCTTCTGGCGCTCGACGCGAAGCGCCGCGAGCTGCTCCAGCAGGTCGAGGCAATGAAGGCGGAGCGCAACTCGGTCTCCGCTCAGATACCCATGCTCAAGAAGCAGGGCGTCGACGTTACCGAAAAGCTCGCCTCCATGAAGGAGCTTGCCGACCGCATAAAGGAGCTTGACGGCTCCATGAGCGGCATCGACGCGAAGCTCGAGGAGCTGCTGCTCGCCGTTCCCAACATCCCGCACGAATCCGTACCCGAGGGCGCGGACGACAAGGAGAACGTTGAGATCAGGCGCTGGAGCGCGCCGCGCGATTTCGGCTTCGCTCCCAAGGCGCACTGGGACATCGGCGAGGATCTGGGCATTCTCGATTTTGCCTCCGCGGGCAAGATCACGGGCGCGAGGTTCACCGTTTACCGCGGCCTCGGCGCAAGGCTCGAGCGCGCGATAATCAGCTATTTCCTCGACGTTCACACCGAGAACGGCTACACGGAGATACTGCCTCCCTACATGGTCAACCGCGCCTCCATGACCGGCACGGGTCAGCTGCCCAAGTTCGAAGAGGACGCCTTCAAGGTTACGGACACGGATTACTTCCTTATCCCGACCGCGGAGGTCCCCGTGACCAACCTGCACCGCGGCGACATACTCGACGGCGCGAAGCTGCCCATCAAGTACTGCGCGTACTCCGCGTGCTTCCGCTCCGAAGCGGGATCCGCCGGGCGCGACACCCGCGGCCTCATCCGCCAGCATCAGTTCAACAAGGTCGAGCTCGTGAAGTTCACGACCCCAGAGTCGAGCTATGAGGAGCTTGAGAAGCTCACGAACGACGCAGAGCGTGTGCTGCAGGGTCTGGGTCTCCCCTACCGCGTGGTATGCCTCTCCACCGGAGATCTCGGCTTCTCCTCCGCGAAGACCTACGATATTGAGGTCTGGATGCCCAGCTACGGCCGCTACGTTGAGATATCCTCCTGCTCCGATTTCGAGGATTTCCAGGCGCGCCGTGCGCAGATCCGCTTCCGCCGCGACAAGAACTCCAAGCCCGAGCTCGTGCACACCCTGAACGGCTCCGGTGTGGCTATCGGCCGCACCGTCGCCGCCATACTCGAGAACTATCAGAACGAGGACGGCTCCGTTACCGTGCCCGAGGCGCTGAGGCCATATATGCACTGCGACGTGATAAAGTAAAAAACGAGAACAATAAAAGCGATCCCCCGTCTTTGCGGGGAATCGCTTTTTCTTCTATTATCGGCAATACTATTTAGGAAAGCTGTTAAACATACCACTTATGCCCACAGTTCTGGCAGACCGCTGTGGACTTATTCTCAAATTTTGTCTTTCCCGTTTCTTTGCGGCGGCCGATCAGTAGCCAAAGGCCGCAGGTGAAAATAATAAGGAATGCCCGGCCGATCTTCCATAAGCACCCGGTATTCTTTGTTCTTGTTTTTGCCGAAGTCTGCTCGATAAACACATTAACGTTATCCGATCCGCATCTTGGACAAATCATACTCAACCTCCAATATTAAGGATAATAGTATTTTATCCTACTTTATAGGATATGTCAATATCAATTGATCAATAATAGTATAATAAGCTTAAGAAAACGATCAGGAGATAACCGATGCGTCCCTTAAAAACAAAAGTCAGCATTACAATTGACGAGGATGTTATTGAGAAGATACGCCGATTAGCAGAGGATGACGACAGATCCGTTTCTCAGTTTATCAATATTATTCTAAAGGATTACATAAGGAACCAAGAAGACCTTGATCCTGTTTGACGGCTCCGTTACCGTGCCCGAGGCGCTGAGGCCATATATGCACTGCGACGTGATAAAGTAAAAAACACAAGTTAAAAGACCGGCTCGTATGAGCCGGTCTTTTTCATTTATCCAGTTCGAACGCGAGCCGCGGCGAGCCGTCGCGCACATGTATCACGCCGCAGTAACGGTAGCCCCTTTTTTCGAGTATGCGCCGCATGGGGATATTGTCGGCGTGAGTATCCGCTCTGACGGTGAGCCCGCGCTCCGCGGCGAGCGCCTCCGCGAACCCCAGCGCTTCCGCTGCGCAGCCGTGCTCTCCCGAAAGCGAGCCGAGCCTGTGCACGGTGACGTACGGCCTTTCGCTCGGCCACGCGCCGCTTTCGATAACGCGGTAGGTCGGTTCCTCGCCCTCTGCTATGACGAACGCGGCGCAGATGACGCCGCCCCTTTCAAGGACGTACAATCGTGAAAGGGCGATATCCTCCCGAAGGAGCTCCTCGCGCGGGTATTTTTGGGGGCCCCACTGGGAATAGTTGCCGTTCGCCGCCATGAAGCGGCGCGCGTCCTCATATACCGCGAGTATCGCCGCCATGTCGCGCGCTTCGGCAAGCCTTACGGAGCCTTTCACCTCTTTTGCCCTCCTTCGATCATTTATTGAATTATACATCCCGCCGGAACGTCGGTCAATAAGCTCCTTTTCGCCGTTTTTTTCGCCGCGCATACAGCCGCTCGGGCGTATAGCCGAAAGCCTTCGGGGAGAGAATCATAGTACATAAGGCTTGTATTCTCAAAGGAGGCGCCAATGGCTAAGACGACGGTGGATATCTGCGGGATCAATACGAACAAGCTCCCGCGAATGGATCAGAAGCGCAGCGAGGAGCTGTTGAGGCTCATAGGCGAGGGCGACCCCGCCGCGCGGGAGGAGTTCATAAACGGCAACCTGCGCCTCGTGCTCTCCGTGATACAGCGGTTCTCCGGCCGCGGCGAATCCCCGGACGATCTTTTCCAGATAGGCTGCATCGGCCTCATAAAAGCCATAGACAATTTCGACACCTCCCACGGTGTGAGGTTTTCGACATACGCCGTGCCGATGATAATCGGCGAGGTCCGCCGCTACCTGCGCGACAACAGCAGCATGCGGGTATCGCGCTCCATAAGGGATACGGCATACCATGCTTTAAGGGAGCGGGCGCGGCTCGAATACGAGCTCGGGCGGGAGCCGACGTTGGGCGAGATCGCAAACGCGCTCGGCGTCCCGGAGGAGGAGGTCGTATTCGCCCTCGACGCTATTGCGGATCCGGTCTCGCTGAACGAGCCGGTGTTCCGCGACGACGGCGACGCGGTGTTCATAGTGGATCAGGTGCGCGACGAGACCGCGGACGAGGAGCGCTGGGCGGATTCCGTCGCGATACGGACCGGTATGGAGCGTCTGCCCGAGCGCGAACGCAGGATAATAGAGATGCGGTTCTTCCTCGGCCGAACGCAGACGGAGGTCGCGGGCGAGATAGGCATTAGTCAGGCGCAGGTATCGCGGCTCGAGAAGCACGCGCTCCAGAAGATGCGAAAATTCGTTTAGCCAAGATCGCTTCCGCTGTTGTTTTCCCCCTTGGTGCCGTGGTATAATGGCTTGTTAAAACCCATCCGAGGAGAACAGCAATGAAGCATTACGACGTTATTATCGTCGGCGCGGGTCCCGGCGGGATATTCACGGCGTATGAGCTGAGCAAGCTCGCGCCGGAGCTCCGCATCGCCGTGTTCGAGGCCGGCAATCCGCTCGAAAAGCGCAAATGCCCCATCGACGGCGAAAGGATAAGGACCTGCATACACTGCCCCACCTGCGCCATAATGAACGGGTTCGGCGGCGCCGGCGCTTTTTCCGACGGCAAATACAATATCACGAACGAGTTCGGCGGCAACCTTCACGAATACATAGGCAAGGCGATGGCGACGGAGCTCATGCGCTATGTCGACTCGATAAACATGGAGCTGGGCGGCGCGGGTTCAAAGCTCTATTCCACCGCAAACTCGCATATCAAGAAGCTCTGCATGCAGAACAAGCTCCATCTTTTGGAAGCCTCCGTAAGGCATCTTGGCACGGACAAGAACTACGTCGTGCTGGAGCATCTTTTCGAGCTTTTGAAGGATAAGGTCGATTTCTTCTTCCGTACGCCGGTCGACAAGGTCGAGGCCGCGGACGGCGGCTTTGCCGTATACACCCCCGCGGAGATCTATGACTGCGAAAGATGTGTCATTTCCGTCGGCCGCTCCGGCTCCAAGTGGATGGAGAGCGTCTGCCGCGAGCTCGATATCAAGACCAACAGCTCAAGGGTCGATATCGGCGTCAGGGTCGAGCTGCCCGCGGAGATATTCTCCCACCTGACCGACGAGCTTTACGAATCGAAGATAGTCTACCGCACGGACAAATACGGCGATCTCGTACGCACCTTCTGCATGAACCCGCACGGCGTCGTCGTAAGCGAGAACACGAACGGCATAGTCACCGTGAACGGCCACAGCTACGAGGATCCCGCCCTGCACACCCCGAACACGAACTTCGCTCTGCTCGTATCGAAGCATTTCACGGAGCCCTTCAACGACTCCACGGCTTATGCCGAGAACATAGCCAAGCTTTCCAACATGCTGGGCGGCGGCGTTATGCTCCAGAGGTTCGGCGATCTTATCGACGGGAAGCGCTCCACGGCAAAGCGTATACAGGAGAGCTTCACCACCCCCACCCTTTCGGCGACGCCGGGCGATCTTTCGCTCGTTATGCCCAAGCGCATACTCGACGGCGTTATCGAGATGATCTACGCTCTCGACAAGATAGCTCCGGGCACGGCGAACGACGATACGCTCCTTTACGGCGTGGAGGTCAAGTTCTATAACATGCAGGTCGATATCGACGAAAACCTCGAGACGCGTCACAAGGGGCTGTACGTGATCGGCGACTGCTCGGGCGTCACGCACTCGCTCTCGCACGCTTCCGCGAGCGGCGTGTTCGTCGCAAGGAAGATCGCGGAGGCGTAAACGAAGCACATAAAAAGAGCACTGCGGCCGCAGTGCTCTGTTGTTTTATCATTTCTTTTTTCGTACGGGGACTTCGTCGCTCACGCGGGAGACGAGTTCCTTTAAAAACTCCCTGTCCTCCATGCGGTCGACGAGGAGCATGGGCTTTGCGCCGTCATAGGGGAGCTCCTCACGCGCTTCCGGCATCATGGCGCGCGCGGTCGCGGTGGGCTTTACGAGAAAACGGTCGTCATACACGCCCCCAATGACCCTTCCGCGGCAGTAGACCACGTATTCGCCCATCATGGGACGGGCGGATACCTCCGCTCCCGCCAGCTGTTCCAGAAGATAATCCATGTATTCCCGTGACGAAGCCATATCCCGATCCCTGTCAGATGGTGTTTTTTTCGATCGCGCCGGCTACGAGCCTCGCCATTCTGAAGACGAGCTCACGGTTTTCGATGAGCAGGTCGTAGACCGCGTCCTCCGAGAGCACGCCGCGCTTCAGGTCCTTCGGGAGCTTTCCTGCCTCGTCCGCCTCGAAATCGCGCATCCACTGTGCGCTTCCGTAATAATCGGAGAGCTTTTTCCAATCGTCCTGCACGGCCTCGTACTCTTCAAGCGCGGTCTGCATCGCGCTTATCGCCGTGCGAGAGGCGTCGAGGGCTTTTTCCATTTTCGCGATGCGTTCGATCCTGTTCACGGTCTCTCCTTACGAATACAGCCTGTTGCCCTGACGGTTGGGTTCCGAAGTGCAGTTGATGCCGAGCTTGCGGTAGACGGAGCGATCCGCCGAGGAGAGCATCACGGAGGAATGCGCCTCGCAGCCGCGGAGCTTGGGAAGCTGCTGCATCGCGAGCGCGGCGGTGGGGTTGGTCGCGGCGCTTATGGAGAGCGCGTAGAGCACTTCGTCCGAATGGAGAAGGGGGTTCTCGCTTCCGAAGTGATTGGTCTTGAGGCTCCTTATGGGCTCCAACACTACGGGGGAAAGCAGATCGATGTTCTTGTTGATGCCCGCGAGCGCCTTCAGCGAATTCAGTATCGCTCCTGCGGCGGGGCCGACGAACTCGCCGGTCTTGCCTGTGATTGTCCTGCCGTCGGGGAGTTCGACAGCCATCGCGGGTGCGCCGGTCTCCTCCGCCCTCTTGAGCGCGGCGGCGACTACGGGGCGATCCTCCACGGAAACGCCGGCGCGGCTCATTATGAACTCCGCCTTGTAGACCTGCTCCTTCTCCACCCTGCCGCGCTTGAACGCGCAGGCGGCCTGATAGTAGCGGCGGATTATCTCCTGCTTGGCGGCGGCGCAGACCGCGTCGTCGTCCGTGATGCAGTAACCGATCATGTTGACGCCCATATCAGTCGGGGATTTATAGGGCGACTCGCCGTAGATATGCGTGAACATGGTGTTGAGCACGGGGAAGGATTCGACGTCCCTGTTGTAGTTGACCGTCGATACCCCGTACGCCTCCAAATGGAAGGGATCGATCATGTTCATATCGTCGAGGTCGATGGTCGCGGCCTCGTACGCGAGGTTGACGGGGTGCGTCAGCGGAAGGTTCCATACGGGGAAAGTCTCGAACTTGGCGTAGCCCGCCCTCACGCCGCGGCGGTATTCCTGATATACCTGCGAAAGGCATACCGCGAGCTTGCCGCTCCCGGGGCCGGGGGCTGTGACGACAACGAGGGGACGGGTCGTTTCGATAAAGTCGTTACGGCCGAAGCCCTCCTCGCTGATAATGAACTTGGGGTTCTTGGGGTATCCCTCTATGGGATAATGGCGGTAGACCTTTACGCCGAGGCGCGTGAGCCTTTCGGCAAAGGCGTCGACGGCGGGCTGGTTCTCGCGGTAGCGGGTTATGACAACTCCGGATACGTAGAGCTCCCTCTTGCGGAAGGCGTCGATGAGCCTCAACACCTCGCGGTCATAGGCGATATCGGTATCGCTGCGGATCTTGTTGCGCTCGATATCCCCCGCGTGTATCGCAAGTATTATCTCCGCGCTGTCCTTAAGCTCCGCGAGCATGTTGATCTTTGTATCGGGGAGGAATCCCGGCACCACGCGGGAGGCGTGATAATCGTCGAACAGCTTCCCTCCGAACTCCAGATAGAGCTTGTCGCCGAAGCGCCCGATGCGCTCCAGTATCTTCTGCGACTGCATGGAAATATACTTTTCGTTGTCAAACCCCAGTTTCATAAACCAAGCCGGACCTCCGTATTCTGGCAATGTTCAAGGCAATCGCCCATACGCGGCGTCTCCGCATAAAGGGCACGATCGGCCGGAATTACCCGACAGACCACAACATATTGTATTATACCTTTTGTCTGTGCGCCAGTCAAGAGCAAAATGGGGCATATTGTCAGAAGCGGACGGATACCGTTCCACTTTACATAAAGCGGATGAGCGATTATAATAACGGCAGAAGAATCGGAAAAAAGGAGCATGTATGGATCATATAAGAAGGGCAAGACCGGAGGACGCCGCGCGCCTTGCGGAGATAGAGGTGTTCGATTACCGACTGTACTTTTATCCGATATTCCGTACGGACGCGTATTTTTTCGGGGAGCTCACGGTCCCCGCGCTTTTAGAAGATTACCTCATCTTCCCCGATAAGATATCGCGCAGCCTTGTGTACGACGACGGTATCATAAAGGGCTTTGTGCGGGCAGGCGGGAACGCGATAGAGAAGCTGTTCGTCGAGCCCGCGTTCCGCGGGATGGGCATTGGCGGGATGCTTTTGGATCGCGCAGTCGAGGAAACGGGAGCAGACAGGCTGCTCGTTCTCGAGAAGAACCCCTCCGCGATACGCTTTTACGAAAGACACGGCTTTAATGTTACGGACGAGAGGGTGCGCGTTGACGATACCGAGGAGATGTTCATAGTGATGCGGCGGGAGGCATGACACTGCCGCGATTCGAAAGAAGGAAGGCTCGGCCTTCCTTTTCCGCGTCAAATTGACAAAGCGATCCAAATCGCCTATAATGAAAAAAAACGTAAAAAACAACGATCGATCCGGAGAATAAGCATGTATAGAAACCTCAGAAAACTCGTCTACGCCGCAATGTGTCTCGCGCTTTGTCTCGTGCTTCCTTTCCTGACCGGTCAGATTCCGGAGATCGGGAAAAGGCTCTGCCCCATGCATATCCCCGTACTGCTCTGCGGTTTTATCTGCGGCTGGCCGTGGGGGCTCCTTGTCGGCGCGGTCGCACCGATACTGCGCTCCGTGCTGTTCCACATGCCGGTAATGTACCCGAACGCCGTCTGCATGGCCTTTGAGCTCGCGGCTTACGGCGCGGTCGCCGGGATACTCTATAAGCTCCTTCCGCGCAAGCCCTGGAACGTATACGTATCGCTCATCTGCGCGATGATCGCGGGAAGGATAGTCTGGGGCGTGGTAAAATGGCTGCTGCTAGGCTTTGCGGGGAATGAGTTCACGTTCAAGATGTTCCTTGCCGGCGCGTTTACCGACGCGATCCCCGGCATAATACTGCAGATAGTCCTTATCCCGCCGATAATACTTGCGCTCGACAGGGCGGGGCTCGTGCTCAACAACGGGGAGGCAAACGTATGAAAACGCTTTATTTCGACTGCGGCATGGGCGCCGCCGGCGATATGCTCTGCGCCGCGCTCATAGAACTGCTCCCGGATCCCGAGGCATTCATCGCGGAGCTCAACGGCATCGGCATACCCCATGTGGTCTTCGGGAGGGAAGCCTCCGAAAAGCAGGGTATAGTCGGGACGCATATCTCCGTCCGCGTCGACGGTGAGGAAGAGCACGAGCACGTGCACAGTGACGAGCATCACGAGCATCATCACGAGCACAGCGACGAGCATCATGAGCATCATCACGAGCACAGCGATCTTGCCTCGATAGGTTCGATAATAGCCGGGCTCGCGGTATCGGACGGGGTCAAGGCCGACGCGCTCGCGGTCTACCGTTCTGTCGCTGAGGCGGAGAGCTATGTTCACGGCCGCCCCGTCGATCGGATCCATTTTCACGAGGTCGGCGCTCTTGACGCGGTCGCGGACGTCACCGCGTTCTGTCTGCTGATGGAGAGGCTCGCGCCTGACGACGTGGTCTCCTCCCCCATCCACGTAGGCAGCGGCACCGTACGCTGCGCGCACGGCATACTGCCCGTACCCGCGCCGGCCACCGCATACCTGCTGAAGGATATTCCCATTTACGGGGGCGAGATAAAATGCGAGCTCTGCACCCCGACCGGCGCAGCGCTCCTGAAACATTTCGTGAAACGCTTCGGCCCCATGCCCGAAATGCGCGTGAGCTCGATCGGCTACGGCATGGGCGTTAAGGATCTGCCCGTCGCGAACTGCGTCCGCGCCATGCTCGGCGAGACCGCAGGCCGCGGTACGCAGACGGGGTTCGAGCTTTCCGCCCACGGCGACGACATGACCGCCGAACAGATAGGGTTCTGCATGGAGCGCCTGTTCGAAGCGGGCGCGCTCGAGGTATACACCGTTCCCGTCGGTATGAAGAAGAACCGCCCCGGCACGCTGATCCGGGCGATAGTCGGCGAAGCGGAAAAGGGATCCGTGCTGCGGGCGTTTTTCCGCAACACGACCACGCTCGGCATACGTGAGGTGGAGACGAAACGCTATATCATGGCGCGCACTGTCGAGGAGCGCGATACCGAGCTCGGCAGGATCCGTGTCAAGCGTTCGCACGGCTTCGGCGTCGAGAGGAGCAAGCTCGAATACGAGGACGTCGCCCGCATCGCGATGGAGCGGGACGTCGCGTTTTCGGAAGCGGCGGCGCTCGCAGAAGACGTTATAAAAGAATAAAGCGCACGATAAAAACAGACGCACTGAGTGCGTCTGTTTTTGTATGATTCGTTATAGTCGACCGTATTGAAGAAACGGTTTTTTACAGCATTTTCTCCGCTGCGAGAATGATCCAGTCGCCGCGGTCGATCTCTTCCGTAACGACGAATCCGTTCTTCTTCCAGAAATGCGTTGACTGCGGGTTTCCCTTGTCGATCCCGAGACGGATCGCCGTCTTGCCGGAGGATCTGAGATACTCCGCGGTCTCGCGAATGATGGCGCTGCCCTCGTTCCTCCCCTGGCGCTCCTTTTTCATCATGAAGAAACCGATAAACGCGATATCCGGCGCAGGATATCCGTCGATGAGATCCATCACCGCGCAGAGTTCTTCGCCCAAGTAAAAGCCGACGTAGTATTTGTTCTCCGGCCCTATCCCGGGCGGAGTAATGCGCAGGTCGTTCAACACCTCTTCCATTGTGGGCTTCGCCCCGCAATACTCATAATACTGCGTGTTCTCTTCGCAAAGGCGCAGTATGCTTTCGGCGTCCCGTTCGCAAAGCCTGCGAATACGGTAAGTATTGCTCATTGCTGACAGATCTATCATTTCGGCCTCGTGTGGATCGTTTTTTTGAGGATTATAACACGCGCAGGGAATGCTTGCAAGTTTGCTGCGTCGGAAGGTCATAACACCGGAGCAACCGAAAAGGGGCAGGCGTTGCCTTCCCCTTTTCGAGGTGGGACTCGTTTTTGTGAAATGCGTCTCGCTGTTTGTGCTCCGCACTGCACTGCTCGCGCTTCACAAAAACCCGGGGCGGCGCAAGCGCAACACTGTTGCCCTTGCGCTCGCCCTTCGAGTCCCATAACAACGGAGCAACAAAAGGATGGGCAGCGATGCTGCCCATCCTTTTGTTGGTGCCGGTGGTGGGACTCGAACCCACACGATGTTGCCATCAACGGATTTTGAGTCCGTCACGTCTGCCAATTCCATCACACCGGCGACTGTTGACGTATTATAGCACAGAAGCCCGCCGAAATCAAATCAAATCCGTTGGGCGAAGGTAATATATTGTGTTCGCGGCGGCTTTTTTCGTCTGCGGGCCTTGTGTACTTATTGCCAATGTGAATAAACGGTGTTATAATGGCTCCAGCAAACGACCGGAGGCTGATCGATGAAAAAACTGATCTCCATACTGCTTATTCTCGTGCTTGCGGCGGCACCTGCCGCGGTGCTTTCGGAGGTCGCTCCTCCTCTTGACATCTCCCATGAATGGGCGAGTATCAGCATGGGCGTGACTCACAGCGCGGCCATCGCCGAGGGCGGGCTCGGCCTTGCCTGGGGCTACAACTACAACGGCCCCATCGGCAACGGAATCACCGCGTCCTCGACAACCACCACCCCCTACAACTGGGGCAGCGGCATCCGCGCCGTATCCGTCGGCGGAAGGACTACCCTCTCCATCGATAACGACGACGTGCTCTACCTCTGCGGTGAGTTCTGGTTCGGCACGGGCGGCGACAGCAGCATGCCCTCCGGCGGCTACGTCTACACCACCCCCACGCAGTTCGCTACCAACGTCCGCTGCGCGAGCATGGGCTCCGACCATCTGGTATACGTCAAGAACGACAACACCCTTTGGGTCTACGGTGAAAACGGAAACGGCCAGATCGGCGACAACACGACCAACTCCTGCTACACCGCGAAGCAGATACTGACGAACGTCGCGTACGCCGTCGCGGGCGACCGCCTCACCGCCGCCGTCAAGACGGACGGCACGCTTTGGGTATGGGGCAACAACAGCGACGGTCAGGTCGGCAACAACAGCACCACCGACCGCAAGACTCCCGTTCAGGTTCTGACGAACGTCTACACCGTGAGCACCATGGGCGCGCATGTATGCGCGATAAAGAACGACGGTTCGCTCTGGGCTTGGGGCGACAACGCCTACGGCCAGCTGGGCAACGGCAACACCACCGACAAGAAGTCCCCCGTTCAGGTAATGACCGGCGCCGCGCAGGTCAGCGCGGGCATGTACCACACCGGCGTTATCAAGACCGACGGCAGCCTGTGGTTCGCGGGCAACAACTGGCGCGGCGAGTTCGGCAACGGCACGACCTCCGGCTATTCCTCCGCCTGCTCCACTTTCACGCAGACCGAGGGCACATACGTCGCGGTCAGCTGCGGCAATAACACCACCGCCGTCCTTTCCGTGACCGGTCAGCTCTATGTCGCAGGCACCGATCTCTACGGCCAGCTCGGCAACGGCACGACCGGCGGCTCCTTCGCCACGTTCGAACCGATCGACGTTTGGATATTCAATGCTCCGGACGGCGATCTGCTCCTCGGCGACGTCAACTGCGACGGCACGGTAACGTTCGAGGACGTGACGCTGCTCTCCGCATACATCGTCGGCTCCGGCACCATCTCCAATCAGGGCTACCGCAACGCGGATATGGACAGGAACGGCGAGGTCTCGTCCGTCGATATTTCCTGGATCTACAATTTCCTGCTCAACAGGAACTGACGCTGAACGAACACAGCCGGCGGACTTGAAGTCCGCCGGCTTTTATCGAAGAAAGGCGGCCTCAATGGAACGAAAGGCGCAGACGCATCCCTTCCCGCCCGTATGCGACGGGAACTCCCGCATACTGATACTCGGCTCATTCCCCTCCGAGGCCTCCCGCAGGGCGATGTTCTTCTACGGGCATCCGCGCAACCGCTTTTGGAAGGTGCTTTCGGGCGTTTTCGGCGAGCCCGTACCCTCGGACACGGAGGGAAAAAGAGCATTCCTCCTCTCCCACGGTATAGCTCTGTGGGATTCCATCGCCTCCTGTACGATAGAAGGCTCTTCCGACGCTTCGATACGCGAAGCCGTTCCAAATAAAATACCGGAGCTTCTTTCGGAAGCTCCGATAAAAAGGATATTCTGCAACGGCAGGACGTCGCACGCCTGTTATGAAAAATATGTTTTCCCGCTGGCCGGGATACACGCTTTGCCGCTCCCCTCCACGAGCCCCGCCAACGCCGCGAAGAGCCTTGACGAGCTCATCGAAGCGTGGAGCGTGATAAGGGAAGGCTGATACCAGCCGTATTTACACGTCGAACTTGGTCCTGTGATCCTCCGAATGGGCGAGGTCGACGATCAGCTCCGCACATTTTTCTATGCCGACGATAT
>JAFZYC010000015.1 GCA_017616435.1 Clostridia bacterium | reverse complement strand
ACCTTTTTCCCCGCACGGCGCACGTGGAAACGGTCGTATTGATGTCTCGAGTCGGGTCGTGACTACAGGATGGATGTTAAAACCGGAGGAAGATATATGTCAGAACACGTTTTAGAAAGCAATGGGTTTTGTCTTCGATTCGTCTTGAATGTTTTTGAAAGCGATATCGAGTATCCGATAAATACGAACATGACTGTTTCGGTGAAGAATAATGAGTTTTCTGCAAAAACTGATATGGATATTGACATAAAGGCGTTTGCAGATTTTACAGACCAACTTAAAAAGGTTTATGACACTTTAAGCGGAGAAGCGATGATCAAAGAACCTTATGGATATCAACGATATATTTCTTTTCAAGCAGACAAAGCGGGACACATTATAGTCAAGGGCTACATATGCGATGATATGAAAAACAATGAGTTGTGTTTTGAAAACAGTTTCGATCAAACGTTTTTAAAGTCTTTTTCAAATGAACTCTGTTCTACATATTTAAAATACAAGCAGAAAAAATGAATAGAACAATCCAAAGATTACATATTGGTCGACGGCATATGCTTTACGACGCGGGTTGTGACAACAGCATAGTTAATTGCATTTCTATTCACGCTGTTGTCCCAAGGCATGTAGAATCAGTTGTATTGATTTCCCGAGCAGGGATGCAACTATAAAGCGGAGTCTTATAATGGAATACAGGATCGAGGATCTGACAAAAGAAGAAGCCGAATACATCGGCGAAAAGATAAATGAGATCGTGCCGCGTGAAGTGGACGCGGACGAGGAAGAATTCGTCCTCAAAGTCGAGGACGAAAACGGCGTAACGATCGGCGGATGTTTTGCGACGGCTTATTCATACCATTGGTCGAGAATGTTTCTGAACGAGCTTTGGGTGGATGAACGTTATCGTCATCAGGGGATCGGCTCAATGATCCTGCGCGAAGTCGAGCGCATCGCAAACGAGAAGGACTGCCGTGTCGTGACGCTCGGGACCGCAAGTTATATGGCAAGACCGTTCTATGAAAAACACGGTTACACGGTTTTTACTACTATAAAAACCCCAAACGGCTACATCAGTTATTCGTTGGTCAAATATCTTGGCAGGGACACTTCGGAATATCAGCCGACCAACAACACCGGCACACGCTTCAAGATCTCGCTCGGAAATGACGACGACGCGGAAGTGATCGACAAGGGTCTTGATGCATACAGCGAAGCCTACGTTCATGAATGCGAGACAATTGGTTTTAATAAGAAGCTTGTGAATAATGCCGGCAAGTTTGCGGCAGGCGTGATCGCCGGCGCCGAAAAAGGCGAAAGCGGTTCGATCGACGCGCTGTTCGTGGAAGAGCCGCTGAGACGCAAAGGCCTGGGCACGCATCTTTTGAAAGAAGCGGAGAAATTCGCAAAAGAAAACGGCGCTTCGATGGTTTTCACGAACGCGGGCGACTGGAACGTCGGTTTCTTCCAAAAGAACGGCTATCTTATAAGAGGCGAACTCAAAGACGTTCCGAAGGGGCACGACTGCTACGAGCTCTATAAAATGATCTGACAGATCTGAATAAGAAAGGTCTTTCGTCATGGTGATACTCATTACCGGCGCGTCGCATACCGGCAAAACATTGCTCGCGCAGCGATTGCTCGAAAAGCTGAATTATCCGTATCTCTCGATAGACCATATCAAGATGGGGCTCATCCGAAGCGGATGCACCTCCCTCACTCCCTGTGACGACTCGGAGCTTACCGATTACCTTTGGCCTATAGTGAGAGAGATAATCAAGACAGCGATAGAGAACAGTCAAAACCTTATCGTCGAAGGATGCTATGTGCCTTTCGATTGGAGAAAGAGTTTTGACGAAAGCTATCTTTCGAATATCCGTTTCGTCTGCCTTGCTATGACGGACAGATACATAGACGAGCATCTCGGCAGTATCCGGGATCACGCCTGCGATATCGAATCAAGGCTCTCTTGCGGGCAGCTTGACGCGGAGGCTATCAAAGAAGAAAACAGAGCATATATATCAGGCTTCGGCGAAGATCATATCACGCTGATCGATCGGGACTATATGCAGACCATTAATGCAGTAATAGATAAAATCGGGAATGAAACTATGAAAAAGATCAAAGGGATAGTATTCGATATAGGGCAGACGCTCGTGGATTACTCCGCGCCGCTGACCTGGGAAGGCCTTTACCGCACGGCGTTCGAGCATATCGAAAAGAAGAGCGGCCTTCATATCACCGAGGAGGAGTATGATCATTTTGCGAAAACGCTGATCAAGTACAATACCAGTGCTAACCCGAGGGAGCGCGAGATCTCTTCCGATACGGTATTCAAAGAGATACTTGGAGGCACTAACGTTCCGATGGAGTACATAGACGACGTTAAGGACGCTTTCTTCGGATATTTCCGCGAGGCCGCGCATGTGTTCCCCGAGGCAGAGGAAGTGCTGATCGAGCTGGCTTCGCGCGGCATCAAGACCGGGACGCTTTCGGATGTGCCCTACGGCATGGACAACAAATATGTATATGAGGATCTCGGACCGCTGCTGAAGCACATAGATCTTCCCTACACCTCTATCGATACGGGATACCGCAAGCCGAGCCCCAAGGGACTGCAGCTACTTGCCGAAAAGATGGACGTATCCATCGACGAGCTCGCGTTCGTAGGCGACGAGGATAAGGACATGGAATGCGCGCGCAATGCAGGTGCGATCGCAATACTCATTAACCGTACTGACGAGAAATGCGAATACGGGCAGGATCTAGAGATAAGCAGCCTGAAAGAGCTGCTCGATACAGTATTATAAACCGAAGCAAAACGAGGGAAATATGGAGATCAAAGAATACATCGATTTCGATCGGGAAGCAATAGAGGAGCTGTACAGGAGCGTCGGCTGGATCAACTACCTTAAGCGTTCGGAGACGCTTGAGAAAGCGTATGAAAACTCGCTCTGCACGCTCGCGGCGTATGAGGGAGATAAGCTCATAGGCATTATTCGGGCTGTCGGCGACGGGCTTACGATCGTGTTCATTCAGGACATTATAGTGCTCCCCGAGTATCAGCGTATGGGCGTGGGTTCAAAGCTTTTGAACGCCATGATCGAAAAGTACAGGGACGTTTATCAAATTGAGCTTTTTGCAGATAACGTCGGATCCCTAAAGGCATTTTATCGATCCGCCGGGTTCACCCCCTCGGACGAGATGGGCTGTATTGCTTATATCAGGATGAATTGAGTGATCATGAAAGACAGCGAGCTTAAATGGAAAACCAATGAGATGCGCAGGCTCATAAGCACGCGCGTGCTTGACGTGCTGCAGCAGACCGAGGAATCGGCAAACGGCATCAGAGGCGATTATATCGCGCTCGACGCGCCCGACTGCGTCGTGACCGTCCCCGTTTACGGCAACAGCTTTATTATGGTCAGACAGTGGCGTCACGGCGCGGGATGCCTTACGGTCGAGTTTCCCGGCGGGGTAATAAGCTGCGGAGAGGATCCAAGGCTTTCCGCCGAGAGGGAGCTGCTTGAAGAAACGGGATTTCGCGCCGGGAAGATGACGCTGCTCGGCGAATGCAGTCCCAATCCGGCGCTCTTTAAGAGCCGCATCAGTTTTTATCTTGCGGAGGAGCTTGAGCCGACGGGTCAGCAGCATCCCGACGAGGACGAGGTGATCGACTGCTTTCCCGTTCCCATCGATGAAGTTTTAAAAGCATTCGGGAGCGGCGAATACGCACACGCGTTCACGGGGACTGCGCTCATGTTCTATCTGCGCCATATCGGCTGTATCCCGGATATCGAAAACAACGGAAAGGAAAACGAAACCATGAAAACCATCTATCTTGCAGGAGGCTGTTTTTGGGGCGTTCAGCGCTTCTTCGATCAGTTCGACGGAGTAATCTCGACTACGACCGGATATGCCAACGGGCCGACCGACAGTACGGATTATAAGGCCGTATGCGCAAGCAGCGGTCATTCCGAGACTGTCAGGATCGACTATGACGAGAGCGTGATAAGCTTGGGCCGACTGCTCGAATACTATTTCATGGTGATCGATCCCATATCCCTGAACAAGCAGGGAGGCGACGAAGGGATACAGTACCGCACGGGGATCTATTATGACGACCCCTCTCTCCTCCCTGAGATAAAGGCGTCTTTTGAAGAGGAAGCGAAAAAGTACGACGTTCCGCTTGCCGTCGAGGTCGCGCCGCTTGAAAACTTCTGCAGCGCGGAGGAGTATCATCAGAAATATCTTGAGAAGAATCCCACCGGCTACTGCCATATCCCGTTCGGCCTGCTGAACATGGTGAAAAAGGAGAAGGAGAACAAATCCCACTCCTTTAAGATCGTCAGCATCAAGGATCGTCCGGAGTTGAAGGATGCCGCCGCTCAGTGGTTCCATTCCAAATGGGGCGTACCGCTCGAAGCATACGTTAAAAGCATGGACGAATGCCTTTCGGGCTCCTCCCCCGTCCCCCAATGGTACGTCGCGATGGACGGCGACCGGATCATAGGCGGGCTCGGCGTGATCGAGAACGACTTTCACGACAGGAAGGATCTTGCGCCGAACGTATGCGCCGTCTATACCGAGGAAGATATGCGCTGCAGAGGAATCGCTGGAGCGCTGCTCAATTACGTCTGTGAGGACATGGCAAAGAAAGGTATCACTACGCTGTATCTGCTTACCGATCACACTTCGTTCTATGAGCGCTACGGCTGGGAGTTCTACTGCATGGCGCAGGGCGACGGTGAAGAAGAGCCGGCAAGGATGTACATACACAGGCAATAATGAAAAAGCCCATGCACAATGCATGGGCTTTTATCCTGTTTTCTTATTTAATGATCACGCTCGTCTGTGCGCCGATGGTGAGTTCGCTGCCGTTGAGCTCGGCGCCCTCCATTCCGATAACCGCACGCAGCTCGCTGACCGCTATATCGGTGATCTTTGAAAGATCTATCGTCTGGGAGGAGCCCGTCGTATTGTGGATCACAATGACGGTGCTTCCGTTATAAGCAGCCGAGAAGCCGCCGACCTTTGTACCGGAAATATTCAGTGCTTTGTATTCGCCTAGCGCGATCTCCGGATTGGCCTTACGTGCCATTATGAGCTTTTTGTAATAAGTGTACAGGCTAGTTTCGGAAGCGATCTGATCAGCGACTGTCGTCTCTATCTGATTGGAAGCGCTGTACGTCGAGCCTGTGGGGTTTGAAACCTGATCCTCATCGCCCCAGAGCATCGCAAGGCGGCGGTTGGCGTCGGTGTTCGCTCCGCCCCTTGAGCCGCGCATGCCGATCTCCTCGCCATAGTAGATGAAGGGCGTTCCCGGGCCGAGTATGTAGAGGTTCGCAGCCATCTGCATAGTGCCGCTCGCCTCCGTCAGGAAGCCCGCGGCGCGGTCCATATCATGGTTGGATATGAAGGGAGTTATTACCGCACCCTCCCTCATGGCGCCGACGCGCTGCTGATAATCCTGAACATACTTTGTGAACTTATTGACGTCGCCCTTCTTGGCGGTCTCCGCGATAAGTCCGGCCGACTGCGAAATGGCAAAATCGAAGCAGTTCACGGCCGGGAAATAGATATCTGTTATGCCGTCACCGTCCCATACCTCCGCGACGGAGTACAGATCGGGTTTCACAGCACGGAGCTCGCCAAGATACCACTGCCAGAACTCAAGGCTCTTCTTGTGATCGCCGTAATAGACGTATTTCGCCGCGTCGAAGCGGAACCCGTCAATGCCGAGATCGATATAATGCTTGGCGACGTCTACGACGGCCTGCCTTACCATATCGTTATCGAAATCGAGCTCCGGCATATCGTCGGAGAAGTTGCACTCGTACCAGTGATTCGTACCAATGATCTGGCTGAACTTCCTCCCCGCGGGAGCTGTGCCGGTATCGGAATCATACCAGGAGTAGAAATCATAATACTCGTTCTCCGTGTCGCCCTTCTGATGCGCATCGCGGAAGCTGACGAACCAAGCGTTCTTGCGCCCGGTATGGTTTATGGGAAGATCGATTATCACATACACGCCGCGCTCATGGCAAATGGAGATGAGCTCCGAAAGGTCCTCCTCTGTCCCGAACTTGGGATCGACCTTATAATAATCGGTCACATCGTACTTATGATAGGTCGGGGATTCGAATATCGGAGTGAGCCAAAGGCCCTCCACGCCGAGCGATTTCCCGGAAGCGGGATCGCCGTCGTTCAAATAATCCATGCGGTTGATAATGCCCCTGAGATCGCCCGTCCCGTCGCCGTCCGAATCGGAGAAAGAACCGACGAATATCTCATAGAACACGCGGTTGTGCCCCTCCGTGCTTTTGCCTTCCAGGAGCTTTTCATCCTTGATAATGTATTCAGCCGAAGTTTCCGCCTTTTTGCAGCCGAAGCAGCACAGCGCGAACAGCAATACCATGAGCAGAGCAAGGATCGCTTTTGTGTTTTTCATGTCAAGATCCCCCAAGAATAGATTCATTTAATATATAATACACGCGAGCCGCTTTATTGTCAAGGAGCGGGAGGCTATTATCTCTTGCTAAGAAGAACAAATATGATATAATCATGATATGGAAAAGAGAGTTATAGAACTTTATTCGAAGGATGATATCGCGATCATCGACCGCAAGCGGAAGGGTTGGATCGCGGCTGCCATAGCCGCGGCGATACTTACGCTTGCCGGCTGCATCTTCTTCTGCCTGCGCACGAACACGCTTAACGCGCAGACTATGCTGCTCTACTGCATCATCTGCTCCGTTTTGGGCGGCTGGGTGATCATATCCATCGTGCGCTTCCCCATCCAGGATCTCAAAAACGCAAAAAAGCATACTATCGCGATACTGAACGGCACGCGTGAGGAAGTCCGCGGCAGGTTCACACTGACCGACGAACGGATTCGCATCATCAACGGTCTCGCGATGTACAAGGTCAAAGCCGAAGATGCGGGACGGGAAAGCTCGCTGCAGCTTTTTGAGGGAAAGAAAAAACAGTTTTCCGGAGTCGAGACCGACTGCGTATACAGCGTGCACGGTTTCGTAGCGGCTTATGAGGCGGACAATGAGAGTAATTAAGAGAGTTTTATCACAGCTTCACAGATACGTTTTGTGGCTGCTCATATCCGCGGTTTTATGGGGCTTCGTTTTCACGCGGATAACCGATACCTCGAAGCAGAAAAAGGTCACGATCTATACGGACGCCCCCGCAGTCTCGGAGATAACGCTCGCGGCAAAGCTCGAAGAAGAGCTGCCCGAGGGTATCAAGATGGTCAAGGTGCGTCACTTCACATACGCCGCTTTCAATTCGGACGAACCAAAGGAAGCGGATATCCTTATCCTTTCGGAAAGCTCCGTAAAGGAGCATATAGATATGCTCAGCCCTATCGGCCTCGAACCGAAAGAGGGCGATTTGGTCATTGACGGCGCGCTTTACGGGATACGCGTTTTCGATCTCGATTCGGGAAGAGGCGCCGCAAAAGACTTCTTCACTTACACCTACATCGTTTCGGAAAGCGAGAACGAAAACTACTATCTATGCTTCAACAAGGATTCCCTTCATATCGGCGATTGGAATGGATCGGCCGACGACGCCGCTTTCGTGATCGCCGAAAGACTGCTTACACTGGATTGAGAGGTCAAATATGAAATACTTATGCGTCTCACTTGCGCTGCTTATGATGCTGCTCACGGCCTTCGGATGCTCGAAAAAGCCTGAGAGCAAGGTCGCCTTCGATAAGATCGAGGGCAGCTCTCTTTTTGTAAAAAAAGTTGAAAACATGGCCGATGATTTCATACTCGGCATGGACGCCTCCGCAGTGATCGCCGAGGAAAATAGCGGCGTAAAGTACTATGACTTCGAAGGAAACGAGCAGGACGTATTCGTCACGCTCGCGCAGAGCGGCGTCAATACCATCCGCGTCAGAGTATGGAACGATCCTTTTGATCCCCAAGGCCACGGTTTCGGCGGCGGAAACAACGATATCGATACGGCCATAGCGATCGGAAAGCGTGCCAACGCCGCAGGGATGCGATTGCTCGTCGATTTCCACCTCTCCGATTTCTGGGCGGATCCCGGCAAGCAGATGGCCCCGCGCGCATGGAAGGACATGCCGATAGACGTCAAAACTATGGCCGCTTATGAATACGTGCGGGATTGCCTGCTGAAGCTCAAAAAGAATCACATCGACGTCTGCATGGTACAGATCGGAAACGAGACTAACGGCTCGCTCGCCGGAGAGACCACATGGTTCAATATGCGCTACATAATGAGCGCAGGCTCTGTCGCCGTACGCGAGGTCTACCCCGACGCTCTCGTTGCGCTGCATTTCGCGAATCCCGAGAACGCGGACAATTACATGAACTATGCGAAGAAGCTCGCCGATTATGAGGTGGATTACGACGTGTTCGCCTCCTCATACTACCCGTACTGGCACGGCACTTTGGAGAATCTTGCCAATGTGCTTGACAGCATTTCCGATACCTACGGCAAGAAAGTGATGGTAATGGAGACCTCCTATGCATATACGGCAGAGGATACCGATTTCTTCGGCAACACTATCGGCGACGGCGGCAATATCGTAAAGCCCTACCCCTTCACTGTCCAGGGGCAGGCCAACCTCGTCCGCGACGTGATCGACACCGTTGTAAACGGGATGAAGAACGGTATCGGCGTCGTATACTGGGAGGGCACTTGGATCAGCGTAGGACAGAACTCATGGGATGAGAACCACGAGCTCTGGGAAAAATACGGCTCCGGATGGGCGACGAGTTACGCTTCGGTCTACGATCCTGTGGACGCGGGCAAATACTACGGCGGCTGCGCCGTTGACAATCAGGCAATGTTCGGCCCAGATGGCAGACCTTTGGAATCCCTGCGCGTGTTCAACCTCGCGCGGTACGGAAACGAAGTCGAGGTCAAGGCCGACGCGATCGAGGACCTTACGCTCTATATCGACCTCAACGGGACCATCGTCCTTCCCGATTCGGTGAACGCGATCATGACGGACGACAGCCGTCAGCCAGTTCCCGTAGTATGGAATGTGACTGACGCCGATCTGGAAAAGATGTACTCCGGCGGTGTGAACACATACGAGATCACAGGCGAAGCGGGCGGTCTTCCCGCGAAATGCTATCTTAACATGATCGAGTACAACTTCCTTGAAAATTACAGTTTCGAGGATGGAGAGCTAGGCGCATGGAGGGTCGCCGAACGAGGAAACGCGGATCAGATATATGTGGAAAGCAAACCCACGGATTCAAAGACCGGCGAATATCACATGCATTTCTGGAGCGCGGCAAAGAACTCCGTAGATTTCTCACTCGAGCAGGATGTAGAAGGCCTTGAAGCAGGCGAATATAAGTTCACTATTTCAATAATGGGCGGCGACGGCGGCGAGACAGAAATATACGCTTATGCGCTTGTTGACGGAGTCGAGGTCGGAAGACAGCCGATGAAGATCACCTACTACGGCGAATGGGATACCGTTACGGTAGGAGGATTTTTCGTCGAAAAAGGTCAGACTGTGACGGTCGGCATTTCTGTCAAATGCGAAGGCGCGGGAAACGGCGCATGGGGAAAGATCGACGACGCCATGCTGAACTCCGTCGGCTAAAAAGGAATAACGGATAAGAGTCCTTCGCAAAAGGACTCTTTATTTCGTTTCGGATACGCTGCATATCCGATATAATACATTATGTTACATGATCATTTTGATAAATTGGCCGTAAAAACTTATTGACAATCTTGCTGATTGGATGTATATTTATTAATGCATAAAGTATGGCCTTTCGAGGCAATACCGTTCTCGGTCCAAATCATAAAGAGGATCGAAAAACAAACAATAATACTATTAGGAGGACACACAAATGAAGAAGATTTTGGCACTCGTGCTGGTTTTCATCATGGTTCTCGCTCTTGCGGCATGCAAGAAGCCCGATAATCCTGACAATCCGAATCCCGGCAACGAAGACAACCCGTCCAACGCTCTCGCCGGCACCTATGAGATCACCGTATGGTGCGCCGAGAATGCGCAGGATCTGTTCCAGAAGCAGATCAACGACTTTAATGCCAACAATACCGACGGCATCGTTATCAATGCGAAGATCCAGCCCGTTTCCGAGGCTGACGCCGGTACCAACATGATCACCGACGTTCAGGCCGGCGGCGACATCTACTGCTTCGCGCAGGATCAGTTCGCCCGTCTGGTTCAGGCCGGTGCTCTTGACAAGCTCGGCGTTAATGCCGCCGAGACCGTAAGGGCCGCCAATGACGCCGGCGTCGTAGCCGCCGCCACCGCTGGTGAGGACCTCTACGCCTACCCCATGACCTCCGATAACGGCTACTTCATGTATTATGACAAGTCCGTTATCCCCGATGCCGATGTCGATTCTCTCGAGAAGCTCATCGAGGACTGTGAAGCCGCTCAGAAGTATTTCGCTTTTGACTGCGCCAACGGTTGGTATGTAGCCAGCTTCTTCTTCGGCGCTGGCTGCGTTTCCGAGTGGACCACCGATGCCGACGGTATGTTCGTTGACATCAACGATGACTGGAACTCCGACAAGGGCCTCATCGCCGTCAAGGGTCTTGAGAAGCTCGTCAAGTCCGACTTCCATGTAAACGCCGGTAACGTCGCCAACTTCGAATCCAACGCCGCGATCGTTGTATCCGGTACTTGGGATTTCGAAGCCGCCAAGGGCCTCCTCGGCGATAACCTCGGCGTTGCGGATCTTCCCTCCTTCGAGGTAGACGGTCAGCAGTATCATCTCGGTTCCTTCAACGGCTGCAAGCTCATGGGTGTCAAGCCCCAGACCGACGCCAAGAAGGGTGCCGCTATCCACAAGCTCGCTCAGTATCTGACCGGCGAAGCCTGCCAGATGGAGCGCTTCAACGAGCTCAGCTGGGGTCCCTCCAACAGCAACGCTCAGGCTTCCGAGGCGGTTCAGCAGAACCCCGGTCTTGCCGCGCTGCTCGCTCAGGCTCCCTACTCCAAGCCTCAGGGTCAGATCCCCGATGCATGGTGGGGCGTAGCTCAGACCATTGCCGAGGAAGTCAAGCAGGCTTCCGGTGACGACGGCCTCAGGGCTGTTCTCCAGAACTATGAGAACAAGTGCAAGGCTCTGTTCGATCTGTTCGGCTCCAAGGATTACATCTTCGTAGGCGCATGGGGCGGCTGGGACAACTCCTCCACCGATTATAAGATGGAAGAGGCTGACGGCAAGCTCACCATCACCCTTGACGTTCCCGAGTCCGATTACATGGGCGGCCGTATCGTCACCCTCGGCACTTGGGACAACGATCTCGGCTATGCTCAGGTAACCGAGGGCACCGAGTACCTCAAGGAAGTCGATCCTGCGGATAACCCCGACAACAACATCATCTTTGCGGAAGCCGGCAACTACACCGTTACCGTCGATCTTAACGCAATGACGATCTCCATTGTCAAGAACTAAGCGCCAAGCTAACGGTTGGGGCCTGTCAAAAGGCCTCAACCGTATTTTTATAGCCGGATCGAAAATATATTAATTTTATTGGGTTTTTTCGGCAAATCTCAACACCTTCGATAAATCTTAGGAGGGATAGCAATGCATAAAAAGAAGCTGACGCCAGCGATATTCAAGATCATTATCGGCATTATCGGCTTGGCGGCTGCGGGTCTGGTATTCAGTAAGACCGGGCTCGGAAAGCTCTTCGGCGGCACGGCTGAAAGCATTTCGGCTCTGCCAACGATCGGATTCGTCCTGCTTGTATTGGCCGGTCTGCTCTTCCTTGTACTCGGCATCCGCGAACTTAAGGATACCTGTCAGTTCAACCGGATGGTCGAAGAGAGCGGCATCCGCATCACAAAGGAAAAGCATGCTACCGTCGGCGATTTCTTCAAAAAGGTCGGCGGAGGCATCGCGGGATTCTTCCGCTCGATCGGTAACGAAGCCAAGGACATCGTTACAACGTTCGTCAACGGTGACTGGAAGACGAAGATCTCCTATTTAGTGATGGGCTTTGGCTGCCTGGCACGCGGGCAGATACTGAGGGGCATCCTCTTCCTTCTGTTCGAGATCGTGTTCGTGGGCTATATGGTGCTCTGGGGATTCAAATGGCTCTCCAAGCTGCCCTCTTTGGGCACAGTCGGCGCCGAAAAGGTCTACGATCCCATCTACGATCAGTACGTAACGACCTATAACGACAACTCCTTCAAGATCCTGCTCTACGGCGTTCTCACCATATTCTTCATCATCGCAGCTATCTACACATGGAGAGTAAATGTCAAGCAGAACAAGATCGCCGAGCAGATACTGAAGTCCGGCAAAAAGCTGAAGAGCGGCAAGGACGATCTCAGGTCCATGGTCGACGATCAGTTCCACAAGACCCTGCTTGCGCTTCCGATGTTCGGTATAATAGTCTTTACGGTAATGCCGATAGTGTTCATGGTGCTCGTCGCTTTCACCAACTACAGCGGCGTGAACGACGGCGTGAACAACCTGTTCGACTGGGTCGGTCTGAAAAACTTCAACGAGATACTTTCGTGGAAGAGCGCGAACGGAGCGCAGTCCTATGCCGCGACGTTCGGCGAGATACTCGCCTGGACGCTTATCTGGGCGTTCTTCGCAACGTTCACGAACTACTTCCTCGGCATGCTCGTCGCTATGGCGATCAACAAAAAGGGCATCCGCCTCAAGAAGATGTGGCGTACGATACTCGTTTTGACGATCGCCATCCCGCAGTTCATCTCGCTGCTGTATGTCGGCAAGATGTTCGCAAAGAACGGCATAGTCAACGGTATCCTTACGGATCTCGGCTGGATCAAAAAGGCAATCGACTTCTGGGGCGACACAGCGCATAACGGTCTGCTTGCAAGGGTAACGGTCATCATAATCAATATCTGGATCGGTATCCCCTACCTCATGCTCATCGCGACCGGTATTTTGATGAACATCCCCGCCGATCTATATGAATCGGCAAAGATCGACGGCGCCAGCGGCTGGCAGCAGTATTCGAAGATCACTCTTCCATACATGCTGTTCATCACCGGTCCGTATCTTCTCACAAGCTTTACCGGGAACATGAATAACTTCAATGTTATTTACCTATTAACGGGCGGCAACCCGGTAAATACCGCCGCATCGGCAACAGGCGTTGCGGTCGGTCATACAGACCTGTTGATCACGTGGCTGTTCAAGATAGCTATGGGAGTCGGCAATAAATACTATCAGGCGTCTGTTATAGGCGTAATGGTATTCGTGATCATCGCTCTTATCAGCCTTGTAGTTTACAGCCTGCTGCCGTCGATCAAGAACGAGGAGGATTTCCAATGAAAAAGAAGTTTTCAGCTGCTCCCGTTATTTTGATAGTGTTCGGCGCGCTCTTTGCCCTGTTCGGAGGCTACGCTCTCTGTAACCGCTTCATGGCAAACCCGATCTGGAAGGTATCGAGCGAGTACTTCACCGAAAAGTTCATTTACGGCGCGCTCGGCATCCTCGGACTGTTCATCGGCGTCGTTCTGCTCCTTCTCGCAGCGTTCAGGATACTTAGGACCCGCGACGAGAACGGTACTCCCGGCAGCGCACGTTCCGGCGTTCTCGAAATGATCGCCGGCTGCGTACTTGGCGGTGTCGGCGCCTTCCTGGGCTACGAGTCATTCTCCGGCGGCGCGCCCGTCTGGAAGATCCTTGCGGGCATAATCCTCTGCATCGCCGCACTGTTCCTGTTCTTCTTCGGGCTTGCGACTCTGATCAAGGCAATTACGAGCAGGAATCAGGGCGACACGATGAAGCACCACATGGGCATGCGCGCAACAAACGCGCTTTCCAACACCATCATCCACCTGATACTAGTCGTGATAAGCATCATCTGGCTGATGCCCTTCGTATTCATCGTACTGCAGTCCTTCCGCGTAGATCCCCTTTGCCAGGTCGGCTACGTTATCCCGAAGCACTGGGGCTTTGACAACTACGTCAATCTGTTCGTATCCAAGGACAGCGCGACGGGCAAGGTCGTCAGCACCATACTGACGAACGGCTTCCTCCGTTGGTATCTCAATACTCTCATTATCGCCGTTGTGACCTCGATAATGCAGACGATCATCCAGCTCTGCATGAGCTACACCCTCTCCCGCTTCCGCTTCAAGATGCGCAAGGCTTTGATGAAGTTCATGCTGATACTCGGAATGTTCCCCGGCATGCTCTCAATGATCATTCTGTATAACGTACTGAAGGATCTCGGTCTTACGAGCGAGCATGCAGTTCCCGGTCTGATCCTCGTCTACATCGCCTCCGCAGGTATGGGCTATTACGTATCGAAGGGCTTCTTCGACACGATCCCCAAATCCCTCGACGAGGCAGCCCGTATCGACGGCGCGACCCGAGCTCAGGTATTGATCAAGATCATACTTCCTCTGGCAAAGCCCATAGTCATTTACACCATACTGACGGCGTTCATGGCTCCGTGGGGCGACTACATCTTCGCGCAGTACATTTCACGAAGCGCACCGCAGGGCATGAACGTAGCGGTCGGTCTGTTCAACTGGCTGAGCAATGACCAGATCAACCAGTGCTACACCAAGTTCTGCGCAGGCGGCGTCGTCGTTGCGATACCCGTCACAATACTGTTCCTGTGCCTGCAGCGCTACTATGTAGAGGGCGTTACCGGCGGCGCAGTCAAGGGCTAAACCGAGGAATAATAAAAAGGAGTGAACAAATATGGCAAGCGTCAAATTGACAAATGTTAAAAAGATCTATGATAAGAACGTCGTTGCCGTGCACGATTTCAACCTCGATATCCACGACAAGGAGTTCGTTGTATTCGTCGGCCCCTCCGGCTGCGGCAAATCCACCACTCTCCGTATGATCGCGGGTCTTGAAGAGATCAGCGAAGGCACGGTCGAGATCGACGGCGAGGTCGTTAACGATCTGCAGCCCAAGGACAGGAATATCGCTATGGTATTCCAGAACTACGCGCTGTATCCCCACATGTCGGTCTATGACAACATCGCTTTCTCCCTCCGCCTGCAGAAGATCCCCGAGGACGTGATCTACAACAAGGTCACGAACGCCGCGGAGATACTGGGCATAACCGATTACCTCATGCGTAAGCCGCGCGCGCTTTCCGGCGGTCAGCGCCAGCGTGTCGCGATCGGCCGAGCAATGGTGCGTAATTCCAAGGTGTTCCTTATGGATGAGCCTCTATCCAACCTGGACGCGAAGCTCAGGAACCAGATGCGCGCGGAGATAATCCTTCTCCGTCAGAAGCTGGACACGACGTTCATATACGTAACGCACGACCAGACGGAGGCCATGACATTGGGTGACCGCATAGTCATCATGAAGGACGGCTACATCATGCAGGTCGGCACCCCGACCGAGGTGTTCGAGAAGCCAGCTAATCTCTTCGTCGCCGAGTTCATCGGCGCACCTAAGATGAACGTGCTCCGCACAGAACTCGTCAAGGCGGGCGACGGCTACTATGTAACTCCCTTCGGCGCGAGGATAAAGGTCGACGGCGAGAAGGGCAATCTTCTCGATGAGAAGCGAATCCCCGGCGGAGAGATCATATTGGGCGTTCGTCCCGAGCATATAGTCCTCGCCAAAGGCCCCGGCCCCGACGCTATCCCCGTAAGGCTGGAGGTCAATGAGATGATGGGCAGCGAGCTCCATCTCCACGTTTACACCGAGGACGGCACGAGGCTCATCGTCAGGGTCCCCACCATCGACCTCGAAACAGAGCAGCGCGAGAATCTCGTCAACGGCGCCCAGCTCTACATCACCTTCGCCGGCAAGGTAATGCATTTCTTCGATCCCGAGACGGAAAAGAATCTTATTTATGAGGATCATTCCGCGAACTACGGCATCGACGACTGACAGCATTCCGTAAAAAACAATTGACCTTATCGGGCCGATATCGTACAATCTATTTGAACGGTACGGCCCGATAACATTTTTGGAGCAATACATGGAAAGCACATTCGAACTCATCTATGAACAGGTCAGGCGGATCCCGCGCGGCAAGGTCGCCACATACGGGCAGATCGCCGCGCTCGCGGGGAATCCGCGCTGGTCAAGGGTCGTGGGCTACGCGCTGCACGTCAATCCCGAACCCGGCGTGATACCTTGTCACAGGGTCGTAACGAAAGACGGACGCGTCTCCCCCGCTTTCGCGTTCGGAGGCGAGAACATGCAGATCCAGCTTTTAAAGGACGAGGGCGTTGAAACGGTCGAAGGTATAGTCGATCTTAATAAATACCGCTGGCAGCCGTGAAGCCTTTACTTGCGAAACAAAAAATGATAGAATAAATCCAGCAAATCCGGAGGTCGAAACATGTATCAGGAAAGCACAGACAAGCTCAAGGGATCCGCAAAGTCGGACACCCTGCTTTTTGTTATTCTCATTGCGTTCTTCTTTTTAGCCGGAACGGTGGCAACCGTTTTAAGGGCTAAGTTTAACAGCAGTGTGCCGCTCTATGTGCTCGCGGCGGTTTTCGGCGGGCTTTTATACCTCGTTTACAGGCTCCGCCTCGTCGGGTTCCGCTATACGGTTTTCCACAAAGCTCCCGAGCCCGAATACGACGCACGCTTTGACGACTATATCACGCATGAGGATTATCCCTATCCCGTCGGTACTGTTGTGGTCGAGCGCATCGTAAGCGCAAAGGGGACCATACTCCTTACCCTTTCAAAGGATGAATTGATCTCTGTGCTCGCGCCCGAAGAACAGGCGGCATCTGACGAGGAGCTCGTTCTCTGCCCCTGCAAAAAAGAAAAGGCATCATCCATTCTGTTCAATAGAGACGGTAAAACGATAAGAGCCTACATTGCGGCGTCGGACGAGTTTTTGGGCTACGTCCGCGGAATAATCGAGGCATAAATGAAGGAGCGCCCTTTGCAAGACGCGGTGAGAGATTACGCAGGCGGATCGACTGCGCGCTTTCACATGCCCGGGCATAAGGGCTTTCTATTACCGACCGATGTGACTGAGATCACCGGGACCGACAATCTTCACGCGCCTCATGATGCGATACTCCGCTCCGAAATGCTCTGTGCAGAAGCTCTAGGCGCAAAAGACGCTTTCTTTTCCGTAAACGGGTCGACCGCCGGCATACTTGCCACGCTCTTCGTTATTGGATGCGGAAAGCGCATACTGCTTGGGCGAAACTGCCATAAGTCCGTTATCAACGGCATCGCGTTTGC
Organism: Clostridia bacterium; assembly: GCA_017616435.1. GTDB lineage: Bacteria > Bacillota > Clostridia > Christensenellales > CAG-138 > UBA3857. Next base: position 6,990 of record JAFZYC010000015.1, on the reverse strand, counting down.
GGGGCACGAAACAGTATCGATATTTCCCGATGAAAACGGCATTATCACGGCCGAAGCCGTCGACAAAGCTTTATCAAGCGATCCCTGCGACGCGGTGTTCATCACTTCTCCGACATACCGCGGCGCAGTCTCGCCGATAGACGAGATAGCGAGAGCTGCGCACAGCCATGGCGCGCTGCTGTTCGTCGACTGCGCGCACGGAGCGCATTTCGCGTTCTCGGACAGGCTCCCTCCCGTCCCTTCGTCTGCCGACGCATGGGTCATAAGCTGCCATAAAACTCTTGAAGCCTACACGCAGTCCGCGCTTCTGCTTACCGGCGAAAGCTTCCCTTTCAGCCGCGGCAGGATGCAGTCCGTAATCAACATGTTCCAGTCAACAAGCCCTTCCTATCCGCTTATGATCGGTATCGAAAGCTCCGTGCTCGAACCCGGCGATTGGGACAGGCATATCGACAGGATCACGGCTTTCAGGCAAAGACTGCTCAAACTAGAAAACACAGTCATCATCGGCAGCGAAGATATAAGCCTTCAGGATCCGACAAGGCTCAACTTGGCAGTTCGCGGTATGACCGGGCGGGAACTCGGTTCAATTTTGGAAAAAAACGGGATCTACCCCGAGATGAGCGACGCCGATTGCGTTACGCTGATCACCACACCGTCCGATCCAGACGAATGGTACGACAGACTGATTGCGACGCTGGAATCGATCCCAGTCAAAGCAAATGTAGATGAAGGTAGCAAGCTACGAAAGACGATGCTTGGAGATCTGCGTGGGCGCAGAGTTATGAGCGTGCGCGATGCGGTGTCCGGGGTTCGGGAGCTTCTTGCTATTTCGGAGGCCGAGGGCCGTATCTCAGCCGGCTCTGTTGGCTGTTATCCTCCGGGTGTGGCCGTGCTTTTCCCCGGCGAGACGATCACAAAAGGCGCGCTCGCTTTCCTGAAAGAAGAAGCGGACAGCGGCGCTGAGCTGTTCGGCCTCGAAAACGGCTTGATACCCGCAGTTAAGGGAACGATATGAACGAACTGATAAATAAGCTCGATACCGCGATCCTTTCCGGCCGCGCGCTGCACGCGTATCTGTTGACCGGGACCGATCCCGATATGACCGACGCAGCCGCGAGAAACGCCGCCGCGCTGATACTCTATGCCCGCAGAGATACCGACAGGCTCGCGAACGATCCGGACTATATGGAATACGGCGGCGCTGTCTCCATTTCCGATTTTCGGGATATCATCAGGCCGGAGATCTACCGCGAGACATACGGAAAACGCGGTAGGGTCGTCGTGTTCAGACTTGCCAATCTTCTCTCCCCCATGGTCCAGAATGCGATGCTCAAGGTGCTCGAGGAGCCGCCCGAAAACACGTATTTCCTTCTTACCGGCAACGAATACGGAATACTGCCGACAATCCGTTCAAGATGTATGATAATCCGCTGCGGAGTGACCGAGCAGTCTGAGATCGTGGCTCTGCTTGTCGAAAAAGGCGCCTCTTATGAAGAAGCCGCAAAATACGCTTCGATGAGCGGAGGTATAACCGCAAGAGCTATTAGGCTTTACGAAGACGAGGGCTTCCGCGAGCTGAGAGAAGGAGCAGTCGCGGCATTCATATCCGCTCTGAGGGCTGCTCCCGACTATAAATGGACTAAACTGAAGCGGGAGCGCACGGACTGGATGGAAGCAAACGAGATGCTCCTGCTGCTCTGTCACGATCTGATGCGGCTCTCCTGCGGGATGAGCGAGGAGTATTGCCCGGATCTTCGAAACGAGCTCAAAAAAATGTCGTCGACCTTTACAATCGGCGAGATTGGTTGTATTATAGATAAGTTGAAGGATAACGCGCTGCGCTTATCGACAAACGCTTCTGGAGGCGCGGCTTTCGACAGGCTGTTTTCCGAGCTCGGAGAGATCGGGCTTGCCCATAAAACAGCCGCAAAAACGAAGTAAACGAATGTTAGGAGTTCATATATGAGCAAGGTAGTAGGCGTCCGCTTCAAGGAAGGCGGCAAGATCTATTATTTCGACCCCCTCGAATTTGAGATCAAGACCGGCGACGGCGTAATTGTCGACACCGCGCGCGGGATCGTTTTCGGCGATGTTGCCGAGCCCCCTCATTTCATTCCCGACGAACAGCTGGTCACCCAGCTAAAGCCCGTCATCCGTGTCGCAACGCCCGAGGATCATGAACAGAGGCGCATATACAGGGAAAAAGAGAAGGACGCATTCGAGATCTGTCAGACCAAGATCGAGGAACACGGGCTCGTTATGAAGCTCGTCGAAGTTGAATACGCGTTCAACGGTTCTAAGATCATGTTCTATTTCACCGCTGACGGACGAGTCGATTTCAGAGAGCTCGTCAAGGATCTTGCGAGCATATTCAAGACCCGCATCGAGCTTCGTCAGATCGGCGTCAGGGATGAGGCCAAGATGCTTGGCGGCCTCGGAGTATGCGGAAGGCCCATCTGCTGTTCCTCCTTCCTCTCCGATTTCATACCCGTTTCGATCAAAATGGCGAAGGAGCAGAACCTTTCCCTTAACCAGACCAAGATCTCCGGCATCTGCGGAAGGCTGATGTGCTGTTTGAAGTTCGAGCAGTCCGGCTACGAAAGCATGCATAAAATAATGCCGCGCGTCGGCAAAGAGGTTATCACTCCCGACGGAAACGGCATAGTTGTCGACAACAACGTTATAAGCGAAACGACGACTGTGAAGGTCCAGCTTTCGGACGGCACTTTCGAGATGAAGACATTCCCCTTCCGCGAGCTCATGAACAAGGCCGGAAAGCCCTTCTGCGACGAATGTCCCGGATGTGAAAACGGCTGCCCCGCAAACGCGGAGGAGCCGTTCGAGAACACGGAGCCTATCGAGGAAGCGCCGTCAGAGAGCGCTGATACAGGCGACGGCACGGGCGGTGATACACTCTAAGTTCCCTTCGGGGCCTGTGTGCTCCGGCGTGGTCGCCTTGACGCTGACTTCTTTAATGCCGATGCGTGGTATCGCGTCGGCTATTCTTTTGCGCATTTCATCGATATACGGCGCGAGCTTAGGCTCCTGCGCGGTTATCGTAGCGTCGATATTCACGACACGGTATCCGCTGCATTCAACAAGCTCCGCAGCCCTCTCAAGCAGGATCATGCTCGATATGCCTTTGTACTTCGGATCGCTGTCCGGGAAATGCCGCCCGATATCGCCAAGCGCGGCTGCTCCGAGCATAGCGTCAATTATCGCATGAACGAGGACGTCCGCGTCGGAATGGCCCAAAAGCCCCATCCTGTACGGGATATCGACGCCGCCAATGATGAGCTTTCTGCCTTCGGTCAGCCTGTGCGTGTCCTCTCCCATCCCTATCCTCATAAAGCAATTCTCCTTCGCAGCAATGCTTGTGAAAAACTCTATATCGCCAGGCTCAGTCAGCTTTTGGTTCGCGATGCTGCCGCCCGTGAAGCGCGGCGCTCCGTAAGCCTTCTGCCATACGGCTGCGTCGTCAGTCGCTTCCGAATCGAGCAGCTCATAGGCGTCGAGCAGCTTTATTCTGTCGAAGCACTGCGGGGTCTGCATGACAAGAAGACCGCTCCTGTCGACCGTTTCTCCTGTGTCGGCTCTCCTCAGCGTATCCCTCGCCTTGATAGCCGCGACGCCGCTACCGTATTCAAATGCGGATGCGATCGCTTCTTCTATCACGGCGTCAGATACGAGGCATCTCGCGCAATCGTGTATCGCGACTATATCGCAGCTCGTAGCCCTTATGCCGTTCAATACGGAGTCCTGACGCATAGCGCCGCCGTACGTTATTGTCACGGGCACGTCAGTAAGCGCTGAGGCTCGCTCTGCGGCCTCGCGTGTATTAACCGATACAGTTATCACCATCTCGTCGACATGGCCTGAGAACGCCTTTACACAGCGTTCAATGGGGTTTGAACCGCATATTTCGGCAAGCAGCTTGTTGACGGGCTTACCATCCGCGTCGCAGCCCATTCTTGAAGAAGAGCCGGCGGCGAGGAGTATGGCGCAAACGGTTTTTTTCATCGGCAGGACCTCATAAAGTCAGCGCCGGAGGGCCCGGCGCTTTCATTCATTCGTTCGAAATCACGCGGTACATATCGTCCGCGTTCTCCTTTGTGGCATATTCGCGCACGGAAACGATCTCGGCAGTAAAGAGCTTCGCGCCGAGACGGATGGAGATGATGTCCCCCTCCTTGACTTCCGTGGAAGGCTTCGCTACCTTATCGTTGATCGTTACGCGGCCGGCTGAACAGGCCTCGTTCGCTACGGTGCGCCTTTTGATTATTCGGGAAACCTTTAAATACTTATCAAGCCTCATATTCAATCCTTTGTAAGTTTGTCCAGACCGACCTGCCTAATGGCGTCCGTATCGATCTTAAGTTCCGGGTCGTTCTTCCATTCTTCGAGCAGAGCTTCCCATTGGGAATCCTGTACGCCTGAAAGGCAGACGGCCTTTATATCCTCATAGATGCTGTCTATCGGAACATCGCCTGCGGGTTCGTCGCTGAAGTAATAGATTATTCGATAGCATCCGTCGTCCTCGAACGGTTTGGAGTATTCGCCCGGGAGGAGCTTTGCGAATTCGCTCTTCACGGTCTCGCTCCAGTCGTTCTCGCAGTCATAGGCAAGGCTTATGAGCTCGCCTTTTTCGATGAACGCCGCACAGCCCTCTCCGTTTACGCCGCCGATAATATGTTCATCCTCGGTGTAATCCAGCATTACGTCGGCGAAAGCCTTGCCCGAGATAAGCTCTCCATAGGCCTCGTTTATCTTTCTGATGGCACCGGCAACATGATCCGTGTATTCCTCGTCAGCGGCGGATTTGAGATCCGCATATTCGCGAAGTATCGCCTTGAGCCTCGCGGAATTGGCGTCGGAGCCGTTGACCGCATCCTCAAATGCGAGATCGGAGTATTCCTTCTTGAGTTCCTCCATGCGGGCGAGCTTGGCCATGTACTCATCCGAGAGCGTTCCGTCGGGGAACACCGTTATGCACATCACCCTCGAATAGCCCGAAGGAACGAAGGTTATGGGGTAGAATCCGTCCTTTTTGCCGAAGTAGAGCTCGTAATTTTCCTCATCCGTCTTATACTTTTCGGGGGAATCAAGGTAGTTCGCCTTATCGCTCTCATACGCGGAATCGTACCACTCTGCGATATCGTCGCGAGTGGGTTCGAACTCGGTGCAGACATATTCACGAAAAGCGGAGGAGATAAGATCCTTCCTAGCCTGCTCCGCAAAGTAAGCTTTGTAATCCTCCCAGCTCATGGCTACGCCGGTGTAGTACTCCGATTCGGTGTTCACAAGTCCTTCGAAATAGGTCTCGACAGGAACGCTCGGGTCCTCCGCAAAGCTCTGCTCAGCGTATTTTATAAGCTTATCGTAGACCTCCTTCAGGTCCGTTTCTATGGATGCCGAAAGCTCCTTCTCCTGCATGTCGGTAAGAGTAAAGCCGGATTGCCTTGCCTGATACAGCGTCACTATGTCGTCGGTAAGGAAATCGACGATCCAATCCTGATAGCTTTCCAGAGAAGCCCTGTCCTGGAGCGGATCCTGCCCGAGATACTGCATATAGGGCAGGTAGTTATCGAAGAGTGCTTTATACATGGCGAGTGAAACGGATTCGCCGCCTATTGAGATCACGGCGTCGGCAGGATCTCCCGCGGAAGTCACGCCCGGTTTTTTAAGCGAGCAACCGCAAAGCGTTATCGCAAGCGCCGCAAGCAGACATAATACGGAACGCGTTCTTCTGCCCATAATTAAGCTCCTCCTCCGATCCTGTGGATTCTTTCTGTTATTATACCATTTCTTTATGATATTGCAAGCAGAGGGGCGCTTTGGGGCCATTCACGAAAGGGATGAACTCAAACGATCCGGTCGGCAAAAATATTTTATCCGATTTTAAAGAATATGCTTGCTCTAGGGGCTCATAATGGGGTATAATAAAGGATGTATGATAGGGATAAAAGGAGTGTATGCTTTGAATAGATATTTTATAAAGGCTTTGGCGCTGCTTATAACGGCTATAATGCTCTGTGCCGCGCTGCCGGAAATAGCTGGCGCGTCAAGCTCTTCCCATGTCTCGATATCCGTTTCTCCCAAGGAGCTTGCACAGGCGGGCACCGTTACGGTATCAATAACGCTTAAGAACACCAACTCTGCGAGCACTAATCCAACGCAGACGCCCGCTGCCACAGAAACGCCTACCCCGCCTCCCGAGAATACCGAGACTCCCACCGAGACTCCGGGCGCAACGCCGGAACCCACTGACGTTCCCAATCCCACGCCGACGCCCGCTCCCGGGCAGAGATCCGCTTACAGCGGCGATTACACAAACATCAGCATATCCAATTCGTATGGCGTAAGCTTCAACACAAGCGGCGCTACCGTACCCGCCGGTTCTCAGAAGAGCTTCACCGCGAGCATGAGCGTATCCGAAGGCATGATCGGTATCGACATCCCCTTCACCGTCACCTGGAACGACGGCGGAACGACACGCTCCGAGACTGTCTCCTGCAGGATCAACCGCAGGAACGTTTCACCCTACCTCTCCGTTTCGCGCACTGCTTCTCCCGTTAACGCCGCGGAGGGAACCGAGGTCACGTTCAAGTACACCTTCACGAACACCGGCGCTGTCACGCTCGTGAATATCGCGCTTGTCGACCGTTATGTTTACGGCTCCACAAGCCCCATGTATAAGATCTCCTCGCTTGAGCCCGGCGCTTCCAAGGAGTTCGAGTACATACTCACAATGGGCAAGAACACCATCGTTTCCTCCCCCGTCGTGACTTTCTATGCGCAGGGCGGCTCCACGCAGCTTTCCAACACCGTCTCGATGCTCACGATAGGCCTTATCCAATCCCAGCTGACCAAGGAGATCGTGAAGGGCAATCCCACTCCCGAGGGAGTGCAGTTCACCCTCTACCTGACGAACAACGGCAACCAGAAGCTGAGCTCGCTTTCCGTCACCGACGAAAAGGGCAACAAGGT
>JAFZYC010000014.1 GCA_017616435.1 Clostridia bacterium | reverse complement strand
TTCATTCCTCAAGGAAGAACTCCGCGATCTTCTCCGCAGCGCCGTCCTCGTCCGGGTCGATCACAAGATCGGCGCAGGCGAGGTACTTGTCGTGCCTTTCGTTATAGAGGCGGTCGATCTTCTCGTCGGTCTCCTCCGGCGTTTCGGCCGCGAGCAGAGGGCGGTTCACGGTGTTCTGGCCGTGGAGTTTCCCCAGCGCCCTATCCAAAAACACGATCACGCCGGAGTTTTTCATGAGGCGTAGATTCTCCTCCCGCATGGGAGCGCCGCCGCCGGTGGCGACTATCATGCCGCCGGCCTTTGCGGAAGCGGCGAGCGCGGCGGTCTCCATCGCACGGAAGCCCTCCTCTCCGAACTTCGAGAATATCGTTTCGATATCCATGCCCATGCGCTCCATTATCATCTTATCCGTATCCGCGACGGGCAGCATGAGCTTTTCCTTAAGCCGCCTCGCCATGCGCGTCTTGCCGGAATCGGGCATGCCGATAAGGTAGAGGTTGAAGCCCCGCCTCTGCGTGCGCTTCGATTCCTCTATGAGGAGCCGCATGAGCCTTTCCGCGCCATCGCGCATATCCTCGGGCACGAGCTCCCGCCGCGTTTTCACGACCTCTTCCTCGCGCGAAAGATCCTCAAGGGCGAGCCCCGATGCGCGCTTTATCTCGCCTATTTGGGCCGAAAGCTCCATGCGCGCGGCAAAGAGGCGCATGAGCTCCGCGTCGGTCTTATCGAGCTCCGTTCTCAGTTCTTCAAGCGTTTTCATAATAAGCCTTTCAGTCGTCCGTCAAAAGTTCCAGCAGCGCCAAACAGGCCGCGGCCTCCACCGCGACGAGCCCGCGGGGCAGTATCGAGGTGTCGTGCCGCCCGTCGATCGTGAGCGGGACGGGCTTGTTTTCAATAAGGTCATAGCCCGTCTGCGGGAGCGATATCGAGGGCACGGGCCTGAACCAGCAGCGGAACACGAGGGGCATGCCGTTGGCCATGCCGCCGTTCACTCCGCCGGAATTATTGGTCAAGGTCCTGCCGCCTTCGGCGAACTGGTCGTTCATCCGGCTTCCGAGGGTGCGCCTCGTGCCGAACTCCACCCCGCGAAGGCCGGGTATCATGAAGAGGTACTTCGCCATAACGCCCTCGAGCCCGTCAAAAAGCGGCGAGCCCAAGCCCACGGGGAGCCCGAGCGCCGCGCACTCCGCCTCGCAGGAGAGGGTGTCTCCTGCGGCGCGGACGGTATTTATCAGCTCTTCCATCCACTTGCGTTTTGAAGGATCCATCAGCGGGAAAAACGGATCCATTTCGGGCTTTTTATCCATAACGGGATCGAAGTCCGCGTCCTTTATATCGCCTATCGCCTTGACGTGGGCGAATACATCTATCCCGCGTTTTTCAAGCAGCTGTCTTGCGACGCTGCCGGCGAATACGAGAGGCAGCGTCATCCTGCCGGAGTACCTTCCCCCGCCCGATATGTCCTCGCCGCCGCAAGACTTGACGAACGCGCAGTAGTCCGCGTGGGACGGCCGCGCGATATGCGCGTATCCCGACCTGTCGTACGCGCGGTTACGGAACACGGCGGTTATCGCCGCGCCGGTCGTGACGCCGTTTTCGACGCCGCTCAGTATCTCCGGCTCGTCCGCTTCATGCCTATTCGTGGCGTAGCCGAAGCTTGCGGCGCTGCGCCTTTTGATATCGAAGCGCATCGCGTCCATATCGAGTGCGACGCCCTTCGGTATCCCCTCCAGCACGCATCCGACGCTCGGCGCGTGGGAGGCGCCCGTCAGCGTGAGCCTTATGTTTTTTCCGATCGTATCCATGCCTTCACCCCGCTTACAGATCACGCCGAGCTTCTTTAGATCGTCCCAGAACCGCGGGGCGGATTTTGCCGTGCATTCGGCCCCCTCGAGTATCACGGGGCCGGTCGATATGAGCGACGCGACCGCCGCCGCGAACGCTATGCGGTGATCGCCGCAGGCGGAGCACGCCCCGCCCCTGAGCCAGCCGGATCCGTGTACAGTCAGCGTATCGCCCGAAGCCACAGCCTCGCCGCCGAGGTCGCGTATCAGTCTTTCTACGCTCCTCGGGCGGTCGGATTCCTTCGACGAGAGCCGCGCAGTGCCGCTTATCACGGTGTCCCCCGCCTTCCCGCAGGCGGCGACGGCTAAAAGCGGCAGAAGGTCCGGGCAGTCGGCGACGTCGATCTCAGGCAGGGACGATATCAGCAAAAACCGCTGATCCGGCTGCAGATCGTCGCGCTCGCCCAGCGTCGTCACCTCTCCGCCGAAAAGGTCCATCGCCTCGAACACCGCGGCGCAGGAGCGGTCGCCCATGACCGGTATCCGATCCGGCGCGGTATAGCGCGAGGGGCGGGTGACATAGCCCGTCTCCGTCTCCTCGATCCGCGCGCCGAATAGCCTTGCTGTATGCAGCGTCATATCCGAATAGGGCTTTGAGACGAGCCCGTTTTTTATCACTATTTCGCAGTCGCGGTCAAGAAGCGGGAGCGCGATCAAAAGCCCCGAAAGGAACTGGCTCGAGCGCGAGCAGTCGATCTCATACACGCTTTGGGAGAGCCGCTTTTCCATAACGAGCCCCGACCCTTGGCGCTTCGCCTTTGTGCCAAGGCATTCCTCAAGCTCGCCTATGCCGCGGGCAAAGAGCCGGTCTGCGCCCGTGACCTCCGCGCGGCCGAACAGCGCGAGCGATACGGGGAGCAGCATGCGCAAAAGCGCTGCGCTCTCGCCGACGAAAGGGCGCTTCCCAAGCTCGCGCGCCGCCCCTATCGCGCATTCGATATCGCGGCAGAAGGGCGCTTCAAAGCCGGAGACGGCCCGCGCCGGGTCATCCCCCGCGAGCGCAAGAAGCAGGCTGACGCGTATCGCCTCCGATTTCGAGGGAGGCAGCGCGACAGCGCCCTTGGGCTTCGTTCTGTTTTCGATGACGAGCTTCATATCCGCTTCTCCGGCACATATTTCATCATTATAAAGATACCACAAAAAGCCGGCAGATACAAGTGTCGGGCCCAATTCGAGATTGTTTTCCCGCGTTCCTTCTGCTATACTGTAATCGAAATCTTTGCAAGGAGGCACATCATGTACTGCACGAGAAAAGTCACAAACGATATCACATGGGTCGGCGGGAACGACCGCCGTCTTTCCGTGTTCGAGGGCGTCTACAAATGCCCGACGGGCGTATCCTACAACTCCTACCTCATAAACGACGAAAAGACCGTGCTCATGGACACGGTCGACAGCGCGGTATCGAAGGTGTTCTTTGAGAACATAGAGCACGAGCTCGCGGGAAGGCCTCTCGATTACGTGGTCGTTCAGCACATGGAGCCCGACCACTCCGCGACGCTCGGCGAGCTCATGATGCGGCATCCGGAGGCGACGGTCGTCGCCAACGCGAAGCTCCTCACTATGATAAAACAGTACTTCGACGTCGATCCCAAATGCCTCATAGTCAAGGAGGGCGACGTCATCGAGACCGGCCGCCACAAGCTCACGTTCGTCATGGCGCCGATGGTGCACTGGCCCGAGGTCATGGTGACGTACGACCTTGCGGACGGCATACTCTTCTCCGCCGACGCGTTCGGCACGTTCGGCGCGATAAACGGAGCGCTCTTCGCGGACGAGGTCGATTTCGCGCACGACTACATGGACGAGGCGCGGCGCTACTACTGCAACATAGTCGGCAAGTACGGCCCGCAGGTACAGGCGCTTTTGAAGAAGGCCTCCGGCCTCAAGATCAACATGATCTGCCCCCTGCACGGCTTCGTGTGGAGGAACGGCATAGGCGATATCCTTGACAAGTACATCAAGTGGTCCACATACGAGCCGGAGGAGAAGGCCGTCATGATCGCCTACGCCTCCGTATACGGCAACACCGCGAACGCCGCGGAGATACTGGCCTGCCGCCTTCGCGAGAAGGGCGCGCCGGTATACATGTACGACGTTTCCATGACTACCGCGGACTACGTCATCGCCGCCGCGTTCCGCTGCTCGCATCTCGTGTTCGTCTCCACGACCTACAACGCGGGGATATTCGTCAAGATGGAAGATCTGCTTCACGATCTCGCGGCGCACAACATACAGAACCGCAAGGTCGCCTTCATGGAGAACGGCACCTGGGCGGCGACGAGCGGCAAGCTCATGCGCGGCATCATCGAGAACTGCAGGAACATGACGATACTCGATGAGACGGTATCGATAAAGTCCTCCGTCAAGCCCGAAAAGCTGGCGGATATAGAGGCGCTCGCGGATAAGCTCGCGGAGGATTTCGCAAAGCCCGCCGCCTACTCCTCCCCCGCCGCGGCGGAGGGCGTTTCGGCCATCGATCCCGCCGCCTTCAACCGCCTCTCCTACGGCCTGTTCGTGCTGACCGCCCGCGACGGCGACGACCTCAACGGCTGCATAATAAACACGGCGCAGATGCTTACGGATAATCCCAAGCGCATAACCATCGCCGTCAACAAGGCGAACCTCACGCACGACATGATCATGAAGACCGGCGTATTCAACGTTTCCGTGCTGACGGAGTCCGTCACGATGGCGACATTCGAGCATTTCGGCTTCCAGTCCGGCCGCAACGTGCACAAGTTCTTAAGCTTTGAGGATTTCGAGATAAGCGCTAACGGCCTGCCCTACATCACCGCGCATACCAACGCGTTCTTCTCCGCCCGGGTGACCGCCGCCGCCGACAACGGCACGCATACGCTCTTCACAGCCGAGGTCACGGAGGCCGCGGTGCTTTCCGGCGAGCCCTCCGTCACCTACGCGTACTACTTCGCGCACATAAAGCCCAAAAAGGCCGCCGCTCCCGCCCAGAAGGCCGGCTTCGTCTGCAAGACCTGCGGCTACGTCTATGAGGGCGATACGCTGCCCGAGGACTTCGAGTGCCCGATCTGCAAGCACGGCCCGGAGGATTTCGAGCGCATAGAGCCCGCCGCCGCCCCCAAGGGCCATAAATGGGTCTGCGAGATCTGCGGCTACGAATACGAGGGAGAGGAGCTCCCCGCGGACTTTATCTGCCCTCTCTGCAAGCACGGAGCGGAGGACTTCAAGCAGGTTTATTGAAAGCAGGTAACGGGTAATAAAAAAGGCCGCCTCCCGCAAGGGAGGCGGC
>JAFZYC010000013.1 GCA_017616435.1 Clostridia bacterium | reverse complement strand
GGATGGGATTCGTAACCGAATCCCATAGTAATTATATACCCCTCATTCGTCACGCAGCGACTGCGTCGGCGCGTGACACCTTCCCCACCCGGGGGAAGGCTGGGAGATTTTTTGTGCCGGGCAAGGCGAAAAGCGCAGGAATACTTGGAAAGTCTTTCGAGCATTGAAGGCGAAGCACGGCGCAAAAAGATACCTTTTGAGGCTGTGTATCTTTATGTGAATGCGCCCAAACTGCGGATCTTTTTATTTTGCTTGTTTACCTTTCGAAGGCGGGAAGCTCGGTCTCCTCCGCCATGGCGCGGACGAAATCGACCGCTCCGAGGCAGTCGCCAATATCCGCCGTCTCGACGGGAGAATGGATGTAGCGGGTGGCGACGGAAACGCAGCAGGCGGGCCTGCCGCCGCGCATGGGCTGTATAGCGCCCGCGTCCGTGCCGCCGTAGAGGAGCACCTCGTTCTGGGTCTTGATGCCGTGCTTTTCGGCGACGGCGTGCATGAAGTCGATGACGGGCTTGGTCATGACGGCCGACCTGTCCATGTATTTGACCGTTGGGCCTTCGCCCATCGCCATGGGCATCGCGTCGCACTCCGGCGTGTCGGCGGAGGCGGTGACGTCGAGATTGATCGCGAAATCCGGATCGATCGAGTACCCGGCGGCGGTCGCGCCTCGGAGGCCGACCTCCTCCTGCGAGGTGAACACGGCGTATATGTCGTGGGGAGAGGCGATCTTCTTCAAGACCTCAACGAGTATCGCGCAGCAGATGCGGTCGTCGAGCGCGCCGCAGGCAACACGGCTGCCCATATCGATAAAATGCGGGGCGTAAACGCAGATATCGCCGACGGAGACGTGCTTTTCCGCCTCCTCGCGCGTGGAGCAGCCGATGTCGATAAACATCTGCGAGAGCTTCGCGGGGGCGCCCTTCAATGTTTTCTCCTCGTGATAGGTCACGCCGCGCGTGCCGTTTTCGAAAACGACCTCCCGGCAAACGGTGACCTCCGGGTCTATGCCGCCGACGGGGGCGAAGCGAAGGAAGCCCTTCTCGTCGATATCGACGACGATGAGGCCTATCTGATCCATGTGCGCGGAGAGCATCACGCGCTTGCCGCTCGTGCCCTTTTTGACGCAGATGAGGTTGCCGAGCGCGTCGGTCCTTATCTCGTCGACGTACGGGCGGACGAGCTCCGCTATCCTTTCGGCCGCCCTCCCCTCGCGCCCGGTCGGGCCCCAAACGAGGGTCAGCTCCTTTACAAGATCCTTGAATTCGTTATTCATATTTCATTACCCCTTTTGATAAGCTTTGTAAGATCGGTCTTAAGGAACGCGCCGCCGAGCCTTATCGCATCAATAAGATCCTCCTGCGAGGCGACGCTCATCGCGGAATGTATGTAGCGGCAGGGCACCGATATCCCCCCTGCGAGGCAGCCGCCCATATCCGGGTGGATGCGGCCGATATCCGTGCGGCCGTTGGTGCCCCGGCGGAGCTGGAAGGGTATCCCCTCCGCTTTTGCCGCCTCCCTCAGGGCGTCGAACATGGCCGGCCGCACGACGGTGCCTCCGTCCATGAACGTTATCGCGGGGCCGCGGCCGACGGTCGTCACCGTCTCGTGCCCCTTTGCGTCCGGCATGTCGTTCGCGGTGGTGCCCTCGAAGTTCAGCACGATATCGGGCTTCACGCGGTCGGCGACGAGGTTCGCGCCCCTCAAGCCCGCCTCCTCCTGCACGGTGAAGCATGCCCACAGGTCGCAGTCGAAGTCCTCCTTTATGAGCTCCATCAGCGCGGTGCAGCCTACGCGGTCGTCGAGCGCCTTGCCGCACATCAGTCCCTCGCCGAACTCGGAGAACTTGGTCGTGAAGCAGGCGTAATCGCCGACGGAGACGTATTTCGCCGCGTCGTCCTTATCCTTGGCGCCTATGTCGATGGTGAGATCCTTATGCGGAACGCTGGACTCATAATCCTCATCCGACTGGAGGTGGATGGGCTTCGTGCCGATAACGCCGGGCACGCCGTCCTTCCCCACCCTGACCCTGCGGCCGGGCATTACTCTGCAGTCGAGCCCCGCGTGATCGTATTCGAGCTCGCCGTCGTCGCGGATCTTGGTTATCAGCATGCCGACCTCGTCCATGTGCGCGGTGAGCGCAACGATCGGCCGCCCCTCCTTCTTTTTGTGCGCGAATAGGTTGCCCATGGTATCGACGATGATCTCATCGCAGACGGGAGCCAGCTTTTCCTTTATGTACCTGCGGACGGCGCCCTCGTCCCCGCTTACGCCGGGGAGGTTCGAGAGCTCCGCGAGGCATGTATCATTGAGCTTCAGTTCGTTCAGTCGAGACACAGCTTATCCCTCCAATCCGGGCCGAGCGCGGTTATGAACTCCGCGCAGATACGGCCGCAGTTTTTGAGCGTTTCGAGGTCGATCGTTTCCGCGTTGGTGTGCATGTAGCGAAGAGGCGGCGAAATGAGGCCGCAGGGCACGCCGAGGCGCGATATCTGAACGTCGGTCGCGTCCGTGCCCGTCGCGCCCATGCAGGGCTCGTGCTCCCACTTGATCTTTGCTTCCTCCGCCGCGGACTTGAGCATTTTGAACATGCCGGGATGGATATTGGGGCCGAACGCCAGCATGACCTTATCCATATCGTAACCGTCGGGCGTGTTCGCCGCCTTGCCGAATGTGACGTCCATCACTATCGCCATGTCGGGATCGACGCTGTAAGAGGCCGTCCTTGCGCCGAGACCGGTCTTTTCCTCATTGACGGAGGCGCACATGACCACGCGGCAGTCGAACCTGCGCTTTTTCAAAAGCTCCAGACAGTAGAGCTCGGCGAAAACGAGCGCCCTGTCGTCGAGCGATTTGGAGGAGACGAACCCGTTCTTGAGCTCCAGCACGTCGTCCGGGCAGAACGTGATCCTGTCGCCGACGGAGACGAGCTCGCGCACCCTTTCCGCGGGCAGGCCGAGATCGACGGTGAGCTCATCCCATTTGTACGCCTTCTTCTTTGACGCGGTGAGATGCGGCGGGATCGCGCCGACGATGCCGCGCAGCTCCTTCTTCCCCGCAACGCGCACCTCGCTGCCTGGCAGCACGCGGGGATCGACCCCCGCGACGGAGGCCATGCGAAGCATGCCGTTATCCTCTATCTTCATAACGGCCATGCCTATCTCGTCGAGATGCGCCATTATGAGCAGCTTGGGGCCGCCCTGCCCCACCTCGGCGAACGCGTTGCCGTTATGGTCGTTCCAGACCTTCGCGCCGTCGAAGCCCTCCGTGCTCTCGCGGAAGAGCTCCGTGACGGTCTCTGTAACGCCGGCCTGCTCGAAGCCCGTAACGCCTACGGCCTTTGCGAGCCTGTTCAATACCTTTATTTCATCCATTCCTTTCGGGCCTTCCTTTCCGCGGCCGCGCCGCAGCGGGATTTTTTCCATTATACCATATAATCTCCGTTTGTTGACATATTTTTTGCGGTGAAGTATAATCGATCCGTAAAACATACGATCGCAAGGAGGTCGACAGGTCTTATATGTTAAAGGAGTTCTTTGGCTTCGGCGGCTATTCCCGCACCCCGGAGGGCTATTTTTCCTGGCAGCACATTGCTTTCGTCACTTCGCTCATGGCGGTCATGGTGATCCTTGCCGTCGTGCTCGGGCGAAGGAACCGTCACCGCTCCGACCGCGAGAAGACGCGCGTGCTCATTATCGCCGCGATACTCATCGACGCTCTAGAGCTGTTCAAGATCGTGCTCCTCTGCGTGAGGGGCAAGGATCCGATGGGCTGGCTCACCAACCTGCCGCTCTTCCTCTGCAGCATACAGCTCATAACGATACCCCTCGCGGCGTTCTCCAAGGGCCGCGTAAGGGAGGCGGCGCTCGATTTCGTATTCATATTCGGGCTTTTGGGCGCTGTGCTCGGCACATACGGCGCGGGCCAGAACTACGGCGCGTACCCCGTGCTCTCGTTCGACAACGTCGTTTCGGGCCTCACGCACTCGATATCAGGCTTCTGCGCGCTCTACATCGCGATAGCCGGCATGGCGAGCATGAAGCGCGGGAACATCCCGATAACGTTCGCCATAATCTGCTTCTTCTGCGCCGCGGCGTACGTCGCCGACAGGCTCATACCCTATAACTACATGTTCCTGATGCGCGGGGACGGCACGCCCTACGACATAGTCTATGACCTTGTCGGCGGCAGTCCCGTGCTCTACCCCATTATTGTGGTAGCGATGTTCCTCGCGTATATCGCGATATTCTATCTGATCTATTACCTTGTCAAAAAAAGGAGGCACTCATAATGAAATTAGCCGAAGCACTGCAGGAGCGCGCCGATATCTCAAGGCGCATCGACCAGCTCCGCTACCGTCTCTCCCGGAACGCGACCGTGCAGGAGGGCGAAAAGCCCGCCGAGGATCCGAACGAGCTCATACAGGAGCTTGACGGCTGCACCGCGCGGCTCGAGGAGCTTATGGCGCGCATAAACCTCACGAACGCGCAGACGAAGGTCGAGGACAAAACGCTGACCGAGCTCATCGCAAAGCGCGACGCGCTCAATCTCAAGCTCTCCGTCTACCGCAGCTTCCTTTCGGAGGCCTCCAACCTCGCGGGGCGCGCGACGAGGAACGAGATAAAGATACTGAGCACCGTGAACGTCCGCAAGCTGCAGAAGCAGGTGGACGATATGAGCCGCGACCTGAGGCTCACCGACAACGCGCTCCAGCAGGCGAACTGGACGGTTGAACTGATGTAAAAATGTTGGTAGCCCGCGCGGGGCGAGCGTCGAACCTCCATGAGACTGAGGCTAAACGGACTCACTGCATTGGGCGCAAGGGCGGCGCATTACGAAATCGTTACGCCCCGACAGTGCATAAATGCATCGTAACATCCCGGAAGGGTCTTTTACACAGCATTACTTGACGCTGACCGCGCGAGGCGAGGGCGGGTAAGGGGAAAAAAGGCAAAAAACAGAGCGCCTTGGGCGCTCTGTTTTATTATGCTTTTGAGCTTTACGCCGCGGCCTTTTCCTTTCGCCTGGTGAAGTACACGACGAGCATGGTGAGGACCATGAGCACTATACCGATGGGAAGTGTGATCGCAGCCTTGGGCAGGAAGCCCGCGATGACGTATGTGACGAAGCTGACTGCCGCGGCGGTGAGCGCGTAGGGCAGCTGCGTCGATACGTGGGTCACGTGGTCGCACTGCGCGCCGGCGCTCGCCATGATGGTCGTATCGGAGATGGGCGAGCAGTGGTCGCCGCAGACGGCGCCCGCCATGCACGCGCTGACGCAGACGACGCCGAGCGGATGGGTGAGCGGGAATACGGAGAGCGTGATGGGGATGAGTATGCCGAAGGTGCCCCAGCTGGTGCCGGTCGCGAACGAGAGCAGGCAGGCGATGAGGAATATTATCGCGGGCAGGAAGGACTGGAACGTGCCTGCGGAGCCCTTGACGATCATCTCAACATACTCCTTCGCGCCGAGGGAATCGGTCATGGCCTTGAGGCTCCAGGCGAAGGTGAGGATGAGTATCGCGGGGACCATGGACTTGAAGCCCTCGGGGATGCACTCGGCGATCTGCTTGAAGGTCAGGACCCTGCGGATGAGGTAGTAGAAGAACGTGATGACGAGCGTCACGGCGGAGCCGAGCATGAGACCTACGGAGGCGTCCGCGTTGGAGAAGGCCTCGATGAAGTTCGAGCCCTCGAAGAAGCCGCCGGAGTAGATCATGCCGATTATGCAGCAGACGATGAGCACAACGATGGGGAGAATAAGGTCGATGACCTTGCCCTTGGGGTTGGAGCCCTCATCGGCGGTCTCGGCAAGCTTCTTCATGCCGGAGAAGATATCGCCCTTCTCCTTCGCGTTGCGCTCGTGCTTGGCCATGGGGCCGAAATCGATGCCGGTAATGGCAAGGAACACCATCATGACGATGGTGAGCAGCGCGTAGAAGTTGAAGGGTATCGCCTTTATGAACAGCTGCAGACCGTTGCCCTCCTCAACATAGGAGGAAACGGCGGCCGCCCAGGAGCTGACGGGAGCGATTATGCACACGGGGGCGGCGGTGGCGTCGATGAGGTATGCCAGCTTCGCCCTCGATATCTTGCTCTTGTCGGATACCGGGCGCATTACGGAGCCGACGGTGAGGCAGTTGAAATAGTCGTCGATGAAAATGAGCACGCCGAGGGCGATCGTCGCGAGCTGAGCGCCGGCCCTCGTCTTGATGCGTGTTGCGGCCCATCTGCCGAATGCCGCGGAGCCGCCCGCCTTGTTCATCAGCATAACTATAATGCCGAGTATCACCAGGAATACCAGTATGCCGACGTTGTAGGGATCCGCGACGGAGGCGACTATGCCGTCGTTGAAGGCGTGGGTCAGCGTGCCCTCAAACCTGAAGTTCGAGTAGAGCAGACCGCCTGCGATTATGCCGATGAACAGCGAGGTGTATACCTCCTTGGTGATAAGCGCGAGAGCGATCGCGATCACGGGAGGCAGCAGCGACCAGATCGTTTTGTAGAATCGGGGAGCGTCCTCCGCGGCCCCGTCCGTACCCTCTGCAAAAGCCAGGACCGCAAACACCGCGATGAATATCATACACACCGCCGCGGTCGCGATCAGCCTGCGTTTGGATCTTCTCATGTGTGCTCCTTTCGAGCCTTAGGCTCAGTTTTTTTATTACCTAAAAACCTCCCCGCCCGAAAGGGCGGAGAGGTGAGAGGCCGTTATTTCATTATGTTCCTGCATTCGAGATAGTAGCGCTTCTCGTGCGCTTCGCCCATGGAGAAGGTCTTGCGGGGCAGAGCGCCGTCGAAGACGACCGTCTTGAAGAACGCGGATTTGTCCATCGCGGGGAGCAGGAAGCCGATGTTGTGGACCTTGGAGCCAAGATCGTTCACGACGTCCGCGCCGTGGATGTAATCGATGGTGGCGCCCTTCGTCTCCTTGAGTATGACGTCCAGAGCCGCCTGCAGAGTGCCTACCTCGAGCTGCGCCGCGGGGCGCTTTACGGCGATGAAGCCGCGCTTGCCCTGTATGATGACGGGGATCACGTGGCCGCCGTCGGCGATCGCGCGCTCGTAGTTGCGGTTGAACCTGCGCTCGGACTCGAAGAGCTCGATATCGACGATGCCGCCGGGGTTCTGCTGCGTGAGCTTTGTCTTGAGGTCGTTCAGGAACTTCTTTACGGAGATATTGAACACGACGCGGTGTATGGGCTCGAACACGATGCCCTCGTCATGCACGTTCTCCAGCTCGACGAGCGCCCACCTTGCGGGATGGGAGGCGCGCTCCTCCTCCGGCAGGGTCGCCTTGAGCTTTTCCCAGTTGGCCTTTGCCGTCGCGAAGGAGTGGTTGCCGTCGCCCATGGCGAAGAGCAGGGGCGCCATCTCGCGGCCGTACTTCATGGGATCGATCAGCGCTTCGATATTGGCTATCGCGTTCTTGATCGTCTCCTCGTCGTTCACGAACCAGCCCTCTATGTGGCCGCCCTTCTGCATGAGCTCGAAATCGTAGAACTTGGGGGTGTTCTTGACAGCCTCGTAGATGGGCTCGATAACGGTGCGCTTCTCGTCGTCGATGAGCACGAGTATGTGCGGCAGCTCCAGAGGAGCGCCGTCCCTTATGCGGAGCCTCGGGGGTATGCGCTCGACGATGGTGCCCTCCGTCGCCCTTATGAGCGTGGTGGAGCCCTTGTTGTAATCGTAGCATTCGAGGTCGAGCGCCACGACGAGGCCGTTCCTCGTCTTGCCGTCGACGGTGCGCCTCGTGAGCATGAAGCCCTCGCCGAGGTTCCTCAAGGTGCCGTTCGCCATGTATTCGTCCATGGTCTTCCTTATCGCGGCTATGCGCTCCGCCTCGCCGGGCTTATCGAGATATATCTCCGGCAGCATTATGCGCAGAGTCGAGGGAGCGTCGCCGACGACCTTTTCGCAGCCTTCCCAGTAATCGGGCTGGGAGGTGTACTGGTCACAGGCAACACAGGCCCACTTGGTAAGATCCACGCCCTCGGCGGGGAACATTATCTCCGGTACGCGAACGCCGGCGTTGTTTTCGAACTTGGTATCCATTTAATGAAAACCTCCAATCGTAGTTACTGTCATTATAAACCATCCCGTCGTTTTTTGCAAGAAGAGAAAAAGGCCGCGGGCGTTTTGCCTCGGCCTGATCTTGATCGTTGATCGTTTACTCACCTGCAGCCTTCCCCCTTGCGGGGAAGGCGGCTTTTGCGGGCGCAGCCCGAAAAAGACGAATGGGGGTCCTTCTTCCTATTGCATTCGGGAAACCCCCATCAGTCAGACGCGCTTTGCTTGTCTGACAGCTTCCCCGCAAGGGGGAAGCCTTTTGGCCTCAAACCTCTTGCCTTTTACCGAATCAAAAGGCCGCATGGCATATTCGCCGCGGCCTCTCCTTAACTTTCGGTTGTCAGTTATCAGCTGTCAGTTATTCGACATGTATCGATCTTGCTATCGCTTCGAGCTGTTCGCGGGTCAGCATATCCTTATCGAAAACCAGCTCGAACACGGCGCCGGTCTCGGGGTTGCGGGCGATCACCGCGTCGCAGATGCGGGTCTCGTGCTCCGCGAACGACTCTCCGGGCACGTCGTTCACGCCTACCGCGAGCGTTATCGCGGCCACGCAGCCATAGTCGTTTTCGACCGGCTCATACATCTCGTCTATCAGCACGCGCCAGTGCCCGCCCGCGATGAAGCAGAACGCGACTTTGGGATCGTCGCTGATCTCGCCCGGGCTCGCCTTATAGCAGCCGACAAGCCGCCCCTCCGTATCGTAGATATAGCCGCCCTCCTCGGGATAGACGAATATGTGGACGAAGGTCTCGCCGCCCTTTTCCGCGCGGAGTATCAGCGGACACGGCAGATCGAACTCGGCAGAGATGGGCGGGATCAGCTTATCGAAGATAAGCTCCTGGCGCTCCGAATCGGAGTGGATGCAGCCGCCGTAGCTCCATGTGACGCCGCCGTCCTCCGTGACGAACCACGCGACGCGCAGCACATCGTCGTGAGCGTATTGCGTGACGGGTATCACGCCGATCTCGCCTTGGAACACGGGCGAGAACGCACGGGGCTTGGCCGCGGTATCCAGGAACTCGTCGGGCAGGGTGAGATCGAGGTTCTTCCAAGTGTTCCCGCCGTCGTATGTCGCCCATACGTTGACCCAGTTCGGCTTATGCTCTCCGTCGCAGTCCTCATACTCCCAGCGGTTTTCATAGCAGACGAAGCCGACCTTATCATTCAGTATGCACATGCCCGTCGGAGAGAAACCGTAATCGATGTTGCTGTTTCCGAACTCTCGCCATTCGCCGTCCGCGAACCTGTGCATTATCACGTTGGCCTGACGGTCATGCCACGGCTCCGCTTCGCAGAGCACGCTGTCGCCGCCCGAAATGATCCCGTCGGGATACGGCCCGAAATAGGGCTCGCCGGGCTCCCAGCCCCAGTGCATGTACTCATACTGATAATTGCTCAGCTTCTCCGATGCGATATCCCAGACCTCAGCGGGGTATTCGGCAAGCAGCCCATAGTACTCGAAGCGGGACTCGCCGCCGAATTTCTCGACATACTCACGGTCTCCGTCCCATGCGCGGAACCGGCCTTCCGTAAACGCGAGCGTGACCTCGGACGACCAGTGATGCCGGAACCAGTCGGAGCATTCGCCCCTCATCAGGCCCCATGCCGCCTCATAGTATCCCTCAAGATCCGTTCTGTGATCCGTAAGCAGGAGCCAGCTCATATCATAATACTCAAAGAGCATGCATCTGATACTTTCGAAAAGCGTGCTCCTCCAGCTGTACTCTCCCTCGAAGGGCGACGGGATATTGATATCCTGCTCGAACTGCCTTACCCAGTCCCTGAGATCGAAATCCAGCTCATCGGGTATATTGACCCCTATCTCGCGCAGCTTTTCAAGGCAGCCCTGCTCTCCCATGTGGGAAAGGAGCGGCTTTTCGGGCCTTTCGATGCTGCCGTCATAGAGATTCGCCGCGTAGCTGAGATCGTATGCCGCATAGTATGGCATCGCGTTTATTTCCCACAGGGCTTCGGGGATCCCCTCCACCGCCTTTATCGCCTCGTTAATAACGAACTTTTCGTCATAATACAGCGGATCGACGTATATCTCGTTCGCGCGAAGGAAGGCGATGATGTCCTCACGGGGAAGCTCGGAAAGCTTGTACATATCCGCAGCGTTCACGCAGAACAGGGAGAAGCACTCATTCTCGTAAATCAGCGTTTCACTGACATGGTCTATGCTTTGAAGCTCCTTGAGCGGCTTTCGAGTTAGTATGTAATTGATGTAAGTCCTGCCGTCGTCGGTATCACCGATCTCACTCTCAAGATACGTAAACTCCCGTTCTTCGCCAAAGCTATCTGTGTTGCCGACGCTCTTACAAACCGTGAAGCCGTTCCCATCGAACACAAGCCTTATCACGTGCACGGTGTCGACCTCCATCCCGCATTGATAGGGATCGAGCAATAGAGTTGATACATCGGGACGGACTATCGTGACCTCGGCGGGTTCTTTGGCGCCGACCTTGTCGCGGAACAGCTTCCACGTCTCCTTCCCGCAGACGAACCGCCCGAGGCTGTTCACAGCGACCCAGCCGTTGGCCTCCGCCATGGAGAAGGCGTCTTCGGAGCTCAGTACGGTTTTTTCAAACGGCCTTATCACAAAAAACTCTATCTTGTCGCTCTTTTCCAATGTAATGCGCCCCTCCTGGAAATAGATCGGTATGAGCTCATCGTCGACCCTGAGCATGGGCTTGCCGCCCTTCGAGGCGAGCGAGGGCGTCCCGTCGCAGAGCAGCCAGCAGGAGTATTCCCCGCCGACCTCCTCCTTATAGGCCGTGAGCGCCTTGTAGCCCACGCCCGTGGCCGTATTCCCGAGGCAGAGGCGTTCGTCCTGCCCGTCGCCGTCGAGATCGAACCAGCCCTCGCCGTAATGATTCACAAGCTGCAGCTTGAGCTTGAGCAGCGGGTAAGCATAGCCGTCATACAGCGCGGAGGAGAAGCCTTCGTCCCGGTTCTTTTCCGAGAGCTTTTTCAGCTCCCCTCCTGCCAGATAGTACATCCAGCAGTCCCCGCCGGGATACGCGATGCGGTCAAAGCTGCCGCAGCTGAACCTCTTCTCGAAATCGAGGGGATAGACGCTGCTCTCGCTCAGAGTGAACTTCTTCCCGTTAAAGACGACCCTTTTGAATACCGTGTGAAGATCGCCGAGCGTATCCTCAAGGTTTTTGTATTTGCCCGTCGTCGGCCCTTCGGCCTTTGCCGCGATAACGACCTCGGCGGGTTCCCCCGCGTTGGCCTTGTTCACGAAATCCCACCATTCCTTTTCGCCCTTCGCGATGGAATAGGAATAGTCGTCCTGTATCACTACCCAGCCGTTCTCATCGGCAAGCTCCATGGTCTCCGTCATTGTAATGAATCTGTGCTCCTTTGCCCTCTTGGGATTGGTAAGCAGGCACACCGCGAGCAGGCACCCTGCGAGCAGAGCCGCTGCGATCACCCAGAACGCGGGCTTTTTGTAATTAAGCATGTTCTTCACCCTTTCCTTGGTGTTCGATTCGCCGAACGCGAGCGGGCAGGCCGTGATGCGCCGCCTCGATACCGAAAGATCGAGGAGCGTCTGCGTGTAACCCGCGCGGGCATCGCTGTCAAGCTTGACGGCCACGCGCTCGTCGCAGTTGAGCTCGATATCGCGGCAGAACACCGCGTATCCCACCCACGCGAGCGGGTTGGGCCAATGTATGGAAAGTATCAGGAAACCGAGCGGCTTCCACAGATGGTCGAGGCCCTTTATATGCGCCTTCTCATGCGCGGTAACATAGCCGCGGCTGGTTTCGTCGAGGCCGAACGGCAGGTAGATCTTCGGGCGGATCAGCCCCAGCAGGAAGGGCGAGGCGACGTTCTCGCTCTCGTACACGTTCCCGTCAAGGCGAACAGCGGTATCGAGCTTCCTTTTTAGCGCGTACCAGCTTATCCCGGCATAGGCGAGCATCGCCGCGGCTCCGGCCGCCCATATATATGCCGCGGCCTTTATGAGCCCGCGCTTTCCGCCGGGCTTATCCTGAGTGCCCGCGATCGGCGCGGGAGCAGCTGTTTCGGTGCTTTCGGGCGCCTCCG
>JAFZYC010000002.1 GCA_017616435.1 Clostridia bacterium | reverse complement strand
CCTGAACAGCACTACGCCCGCGCCGGATACGATGGCAGCGATGCCAAGACCGAGCATTGCGGCGGCGCCGGTGGTGGGAGGATTGGGCTGTACGGGCTCGCCGGGTTCGGGAGTCTCGCCGGGTTCGGGGGTCTCAACGGGCTCCTCGCCGGAGACGATGATGATCCTGCCCGCGCCGGTGGGATCCTCATAACCCTCAACGACGTGATCGTAATAGGCGGTGGTGCCGTCCGGGAGGGTGACCTCCTTGCCGCCCATCGACTGGATGTAGTTGATGAGGACGGCGTTATCGATCATTACGTTCTCCTGCAGGACGTTGACGTTGTTCTTGCCAAACATCGCAAAGCCGTCGCCCTGGTTGAGGAGCATGTAGTTATGGGAAGCGAGGGTGTAGGTCTTTTCGAGATCGAGGGGCTCATAGCCGCGGGTCTCACGGTTCATGACCATGACGTTCTGTACGCGGTAGGGGATGCCCGCCGGTCCCTGCCACATCTTGTCCTCGCCGACGATGACGTTGGGCTCGAGATCGGTGTGGATCTCATAGGTGAGGCCGGCTACCTGGAGGAAGCCGCCGTTCTCTTCCGGGCAGAAGCGGGCGCCCATCTCGAGAGCGTCGAGGATCTGCTGACCGGTGACCTCAACGAGGCAGGCCTCGTTGCCGAAGGGGTGGACGTTGAGGATGTTTTCGAATGTGATCTCGCCTGCGTTGATGTTCGCACGGACGCCGCCGCCGTTGACGAAGGCGATGTCGGCGCCGAACAGCTCACGGTAAGCGTCTGCGCACATGTCGCCGAGGTTGGTCTCCTTGCTGCGGACAGCGCGGGCGCCGGTCTCGGGATCGTTTACGGTAAGGTCGTACTCGGTGTAGGCGACTACCTCATGGAGCAGCTCGTCGAACTGAGCGTTGATATCGTCGATGAAGGCCTGGGTCTCGGGATCCTTCTCCACCTCTTCGGGAGCGGGGAGGATCTCCATCTCCATGGTGCCGTCGGCGTAGATGCTGATTATGCCGATGTTGTTGAGCTTGGTGCCGGTCTGGCCGTGGAGGACCTCGTTGCCCTCCGCGTCAGCGACGACCTCGTTGATGACGTCATGGCTGTGGCCGTCGATGAACGCGTCCGCGCCGGTTATAGCGCTTATGACCTCGGTGGACATCCAGGGGGAGGACTGCTCGTCCACGCCGAGATGGCCGACGATGATGACGTAGTCGGCGCCTGCGGCATTGGCAGCGTCAACGGCGTCCTGCGTGGCGTTGATGACGCCTGCGCCGGTCTCATCCTGGCAGAAGCCGTAGATGTATTCGCCCTGCTCGTTCTGGAAATAGGTCGGAGTGGACTTGGTTATGGTCTCGGGAGTGCAGACGCCGACAAAGGCGATCTTCGTGCCGCCGACGTCGAACATCTTGTACGCGTCGAACACGGGAGAAGTGGCCGCGCCGTTGGAGTAGTTCATGAAGTTCGCGGATACATAGGGATAGTCCGCGGAATCGACAAGCTCGAAGAACTGCTCCATGGAATAGTCGAACTCATGGTTGCCGGGGATCGCGAGATCGTAGCCGACAAAGTTCATGATGTCGATGATGTACTGGCCGCGGCTGAGAGTGCCGATCGGGCCGCCCTGGACGTGGTCGCCCGCGTCGATGAGAAGGGTGTTGACGCCCGCAGCCTCATATTCCTTCTTGACAGCAGCGAGGCCCGCATAGCCCCAGCCGTTCTCGATGCCGCAGTGGACGTCGTTGGTGAATATGATAACAGTTTCCGGCTGCTCGCCGTCACGCTCCGCAAGGGGAGCGGCGGATGCGCCGATCACGCTGAACAGCATGATAAGGGCGATGATGATACTTATGATGCTTTTTTTCATAGTAGCTCCTCCGGCTGTATTTTTGTCGGGCCTGCGTTCCGGCCCATACGTATATTTTAGCTCATTTCGAGCTGTTTTGCAACGGGGAAAAGGGAAAAACACGAGAATCTTTTAGGGGGAAGGCGAAAATCTGGATCGTTCTTTTTTACGGTTTGAGATAGAAAGGAGGCGATCTGATTCACTGCTTTGATTGCTGAACGGAAGCGGCAATCTGATTCAAGAACACCTGTTTCGCCCGGCTTGTAATAGGAAGCAGCTCCGTGAGCGAAACATGTGGATCTGCTGCGCAGATCCGACTGTTCGAATGCCCTCTTTCGGATTCCGACAAACATCCCCTTTTCGCGGGGATGCCTTGTCGGAAGCGGCAGTCTGATTCTGAACAGCGAGTTCCGATTATCTCCGCTGTTGCCCATCTTGCGTGACGGAACTCTTACAATTCCGCTGAAGCGAAATTGGCTGTTCGAATCTCTTACCGGGGAACAAAAGAATACGGCAGTCTGATTCTGAACAGCGAGTTCCGATTATCTCCGCTGTTGCCCATCTTGCGTGACGGAACTCTTACAATTTCGCTGAAGCGAAATTGGCTGTTCGAATCTCTTACTTGTTTGCCAAATGAAATACCCCCGGCAATAGCCGGGGGTATTTCGTTTGGTAGCGGCAATCTGATTCGAACAGATGACACTCCGGGTATGAACCGAATGCTCTAGCCAGCTGAGCTATGCCGCCAATGGTTGCGGGGGAAGGATTCGAACCAACGACCTTCGGATTATGAGCCCGACGAGCTACCTGCTGCTCCACCCCGCGATGTTACTGCGTTCAACAGCATTGTTTATTATATCAAAGTCTATGCCCCGTGTCAAGCATTAATTCAATATATTTTGAGCTGTCTGCGCAGTATTTTAACTGTTGAGACCGTTATTCCGCCGTTTCCGTCGCTTCCGGAGTCTCGGCGGGCT
Source organism: Clostridia bacterium (assembly GCA_017616435.1). GTDB lineage: Bacteria > Bacillota > Clostridia > Christensenellales > CAG-138 > UBA3857. The sequence continues at coordinate 17,312 of JAFZYC010000002.1, read as the reverse complement.
TCTTTTTGCCCTTCTTCGGCTTGACGAGCAGTATGAACGCCGTCAGCAGGGCGAGATACGCGGCGGCAATGCCTGCCACGATATAGCAGAGCGTATCGGACTTGGCCGCGGTGGTGACGAGTATCAGCACCGGCGCGCCGAAGAGTATGCCGTAGCTGGAGCCCAGCACGAGGTTGTTCGCGGCGGGAGTATTGAACTCCGGATCTATCTCCCTTAAGAGCAGTATGCCGGAGCCAATGGTACCGGTCATCATGCCGTACATGGAGATAAGCCCCTCATAATAATACCCCTTGTAGAGCCTGCGGCTGATCCACCTCAAATACAGCCAGGTGGTGACGCCGCCGAGTACGGCCATGAGCGCGAACGGGATCCAGAGGCCGGTAAGATCCTCCGGGTCGATGCAGGCGATGCCGGCGATGATCATGAGGTCGAAGAAGAAGCCGGAGAGCCTGTTGAGGAGGTAGTTGTTCTGATACCTGCGCTTCATGACGCCGCGCTTTTCCGCGGCAACAAGCAGGGTCTTTGTGAGCATGGCTATCGCCGCGCCGATTATGAAGTTGAAGCCCCAGAGCATGGAGTTGAGCAGGCTCGCAAGTCCCGGCGCCCATTTGTCGAGCGCGGAGGTCAGGCCCTTCGTGACGAGATACGTCACGAGGTACACGAGCAGTACAAAGCCGATCTGGACGGAGAGCTTGTCTATCGAATCGGAAACGGGGATCTCGTTCTTCTCCTGGAAGTACTCGACTGAGAGCTCGTCGACCTTGCCGGTGATGTTCTTCGAAGTGTCGAGCTTATGCTTCCTCCTCCAGAAGTTGAGCACCGCGACGCCGACCGTGCACGCGACGATGTAGCCGGCCGCGGCTATCGCAAGGCCGAAGCTCCTGCCGCCCGCGAAGCCCAGCGTTTCGTACGTCATGCCGATGTTGTTCGCCTGACCGGGACCCTGGCCGTAGCCCATGGGGAGCAGCAGACCCGCCGCCTTGAAGAGATCGGGCTTGAGGGTGAGCGCGAGGCCGATCGTCACTGCGAGGCCCGTGAGGCCCTGCACGAGGTACGTGCCGACTATGAGCGCGCCGGATCTCGCTCCGACCGCGGTCTCCCCCTCCGTCTCCCTTGCGTTCGTCACGCGGAGGGACATCGCGATAAAGCCCAGCGCTATGCAGTGATACACGATCGTATCGAGCAGTTCGATATTGAACAGATCCTTTATGCCGAAGCCCTTATCCAGCACGATCTTTATCGCGAGCATTATGAAGCCCGCGATGACCGATACGGGCATGAGGCTCCTCCTTACGAAGGGTATCTGCCTCCTGAGCATGTTCGCGAAGAGCATCAGCGCGGCGATTATGCCGAGCTGTATCACGGCGTTCCAGACGCCGCTCGTGGCATAGAATATGGTCTTTGCCTCTGCCTCCAGAATTACGGGTAAAAACATTTTTCGATCCCTGTGGCTTTGCCCCGCAAAGCCGGCCTTTCATAAAACTCCGTATTATTTCCCGGTCTCCGTCCCCCGGAAAGCCTCCCACGCGATGAGGAAGGGCCTTAATTCGCCCTTATTGTCCATCAGCTCGTAGTAGCCCTCCCCGGTCGTGAACAGCAGCCGGTTCGTCTTTACCATAGCCATATCGGATATCTCGGAGAACGGGAGCCGCATCTCGCCGAGCCTTATCTCTCCCCTGCCGCCGGGAAGCTCAAGCGAATAATCGACCTTCTTTTTCGCTCCGCCTATCCTTGTGAGCGAGCCTTCGCCGCGGAAGAGCCCTCTTCCCCTTATGCCGGTTATGGCCGTCTTCTGCCATTCGTCCCATTCCGCGACGGTACGGAACCTGCCGTCCCTGAAGAAGCCGTATTCGTCGAGCTCCCTCTCCGTGCCGCAGAGGGCGCATTTCAAGCTGTGCCTGTGCGTTTTCATGCAGCACGTACCGCCGCATTCGGGGCATATAAAGAGCGCCCGCTCGAGGCCGACTGCCCTGGCTTTCGAGGCGTAGGGAACGTGTTCCGAATCCTGCCGCGCCCACGCGTCCTCAAATATGTCGCGGTCGATCGCACGGGTGACCTCCTCCGCGGTCATGGCCTTGAGCTCGTCGACGCCGTAAACATGCACCGGCGCGCCGTGCATACGGCCCTTTCTGGCCTTTTTCGACCAGCGCGGGCTCGAAAGGTAACCGCCCTCTATGCGGAACGTGACGAGCGGCACGCCCGCGGCCTTCGCGAGCTTTCCCGTCGCGGGGAACACCGGCTTCGATCTGCCGTCCCACGTGCAGTCGCCCTCCGCGAAGAGCGCGACGGATTCCCCCGCGCGCAGCCTGCGAAGGCAGTTTTTGACGGTTGTCGCGCCGGAAGCCCCCTTGCTGCGCGGGATGGGCGAAAGCAGCTTGTCGATCACCTTTGAGATGAAGCCGAGCCTGAATATGTGCTCGCTCGCGACGAAGCTGAGCGGAGCCCGCTTGTGCGCAAGGCCGAGGAAGAACGGATCGTGGTTCGTGACGTGGTTCGAGACGATGAGGACGGGTCCCTCCGCCTCTATCTGCTCGCACGAGTAGCGGAAGCGGCGCGCGAACACCTTTCCCGCGGTGAACTGCAGGAACTTCCAGAAGCCCGTCCTTTTATCCTTTGTGCTTTCCCCCGGCATGGTTTTTTATTTATCCTCTTCTCCGCCCTCGGGCATCTCGCGCTTGCCGCCGAGAACGCCGCCGATAATAGAGCCGAGAAGATTCGCGCCGGCGTTTCCGGACGATGAGTTGTTGTTATTGCTGTTTCCCGCGCCGAGGAGCGTCGAGAGCAGAGAGGAGCCGATATTGCCCGTCGAGGCCTGATTGTTGTTTCCGCCTCCGAAGAGCGAGCTCAAAAGCCCGCCGCCGGAATTGCCGCCGCCGAGCAGGGACGAGAGCGCGCTTCCGGTCTCCTCCGCGCCTTCCTCAAGGAGCTCCTTTACGGCCTTCTTTGTCTTGTCGTCCGCCTTGCGGTAGAGCGTGATTATCTCCTTCTCCGCCGCAGTGAGCTTCACGGCGCCGGCAGAGGAAGAGGAGGACGACGAAGCGGCCGAAGTCGTCGGGCCCTTGGGCGCTTCGAGCAGGGACTTCTGCGTGACGCCGGTCGCCTTCGCGATCTGCTTGAGCTGATCCTGCGTGAGCTCCTTTTCGCCCCTCTCGGCCTTGGAAATGTCCGCCGCCGTGCAGCCGGTGACCTTCTTCGCGAGCTGCTCCTGAGTGAGCCCCGCCTTTGTCCTTGCTTCCTTTATGAGCGTTCCGACTTTCTTTTGAGCCATACTGATTGCCTCCTTTGGCATGTTTTACTTTATTATACCATTATTTTCCGTTTTTCAAAGTGTTTTTTCATAAAAACAAGAGGATGGTCCTTTATGTTAGACCATCCTCCGAAAGCAGTATCCTCAAATTATTTTTTTGAAAAATCCTTAAGAATACTATTAGTCTTATGTCTCTGGACTGCTCCAACTATTGAAGCTATATTCGCATCACGACGCGCCCTTTCCGAGATTTCATTCTGCTCATTCAAAAGATCATTTTGATCATTTAGCAATGCATTTTGATCCGCAGTAAGCTGATTGGTTATTTGCTGTTCTCTTATTCTCTCCTCTTCCAGATCTCTTTGAACTTTCTTATCATAGTTTTCAATAGCTGAACGAATGTCGTACTCTGATGTGGAGATCATATCATAAACATACTGCAATGCAGGTATTTTTCGGTACTGCGACGGTATTATTCTGGTAGTATTATAATGTTCTTTGAGTTCATTCGTCGCTTTTTCAAGCAAAGCCTTAGTGTTGTTCAAATCAGCTTGCCTTTCTTTTTCCCATTTGTCACGCTCAGCATTATACGCTGGCAAAATATTATTGTTGAACTCATCAACATTTTTTGCGTATTCGGCGTCATACTCTGCCTGAATCCTATCATATTTTTTATTGGCTTCTGCACATTTTTGTTTGTACTCTGCAGAGTTTTCAATCGCTGCCCTAGTGTCCTTTTTCTTTTTTTTATAGTAAAAATAATAAATTACACCCAAAGGAAGCAAGAAAATGATGAGCAGAAGTCCAACAATAAAGTTAAACTTTACACCATCCTCTATTTCAGGCATCTTCCTTTCTACCGTCCTCCTAATTGGCGGGGTCGGCGCCGCTCGAAACTTCTGGTTCTGAATAATCGCAACTTCATGTGTCCTAATATCGATTGTGGTTTCAAGATCCAGCGCTTTTTTTACTGCAGCTACCTGTTCTTCGTGGTTCATAATACATCCCCTTTCAATAATCAGTGTGAGCATGAATTGCTTTCCTTTGCGTATCATGCAATAAACCAATACTAATATTTTAGTATAGAATTATCTTATCACACTATTTTTAGTATATCAATAGTGTTTATACTATTTTGGATATAATTTATGAGGGGGTGATTCATTGAATAGGATACGCGAGCTTCGCGAAGATCTTGATCTAAGGCAGATAGACGTTTCTAATGCGACCGGAATAGATCAAAAAACTCTCTCAAATTATGAAACAGGCAAAACAAATCCTGACAGCACCGCAATAATCCGTCTTGCGGACTACTTTAATGTTACAACTGATTATCTCTTAGGGCGCGCTTCTCACAATTATTCAAGCGACTCCGAAATTGTCTCTTCGCTAGAAAACATAGAACGCACAATCAAAGAGCTGCGAATACTTCTCAGTAGAAGCACTCGTTAACGGTAATGATCGAACTCCCTTTTCAAAGCAGGCGACAAAGAAATAGTCTAAACCAAATGAATACTTTTATTTGAAACCCTGACGTTGTCTGTTGATTATGCGTCATGGTTTGTCTTTTATGTTCGGTTCGCATAAGATCTAAACCCCTTATTCATTCGTTTAAATAGCATTAAATGGAAGCGGCGGCATGATTGATCCTACATTCGCCAACACGAGCGAACTGCGATCCAAAAGGCTTCCCCTTGGTGGGGAAGCTGTCGCCGACAGCGACTGATGGGGGGCGTTGTTGTTGCCGTTTGATTTCAAATAATGTTCTTCTTATCAAATGTGTTTCCCTGCAGAATGATATGGTTATCCCCCCACCACCGCCTACAGCGGAGCCTCCCCACCAAGGGGAGGCCATCTAATGTGAGTTCGCTCTTGTACCGAACGCTGTTTATGTTTTCTCTTCCTCGGTTATATATTCGGCGGGCATGCTGATTTTTTCCGCGGTTGATGTTATAATGGGATCAAACAGTCAAGAGCGGGAACGGATCGGAACTATGGCGGCGGAAAGACCATTGAACAATACTGTAAAGGATATGACTCACGGCACCCCGTGGAAGCTCATATTGGGCTTTGCGGTGCCGGTTTTTTTGAGCCAGCTCTTCCAGCAGCTCTACAACACATGCGATTCGCTCATCGTAGGGCATTTTCTCGGCACGGATTCGCTCGCCGCGGTGAGTTCCTCCGGCAATCTCATCTTCCTTGTAACGAGCTTCTTTATCGGCGCTATGATGGGCGCCGGCATCACCATATCCAAATACTTCGGCGCGAAGGATCTTGACAGCGTATCCCGCGCCGTGCATACGGAGCTTGCGCTCGCTATCGTGAGCGGCGTCGTGCTTACGGCGGTTGGCGTTATATTCACCCCGACCTTCCTCCGGTGGATGGATACCGACCCGGAGATAATGGACGAGGCGGTGAGCTATTTCCGCGTGTACTTCTCCGGCGCGCTGTCGATTGTCCTCTATAACGCGTTCAAATCCATAATGAACGCCGTGGGCGACAGCCGCCGCCCGCTCTACTACCTCATATTCTCCTCTCTTCTGAACATCGGGCTCGACCTGCTGTTCGTCGGCGCTTTCCATTGGGGCGTGTGGTCGGCGGCGTTGGCGACGACGATCGCGCAGACGGTCAGCGTGCTGCTCTGCCTCGTCCAGTTCCTCAAGAAGGATACCGTCTACTGCATCGATATAAAGAAGCTCCGCTTCGACGGGCCCATACTGCGGGAGGTGCTGCGCTACGGTCTGCCCGCTGGGATACAGAACTCCGTCATCGGCTTCGCGAACGTCATCGTGCAGAAGAACATCAACTCCTTCCTGAAGCTCGCGACGGCCGCATACGGCTCCTATTCCAAGATAGAGGGCTTCGCGTTCCTGCCCATCAACTCCTTCACAATGGCGCTGACGACGTTCATAGGTCAGAATCTCGGCGCGGGCGAATACGAAAGGGCGAAGCGCGGTTCGAGGTTCGGCATCATCTCCGCCGTGCTGCTCGCGGAGGCGGTGGGCCTTATCATCTGGATATTCTCGCCGGTGTTCATAAGCGCGTTCTCGAAGGATCCCGGCGTCATCGCGCTTGGCGTAAAGCAGGCGCGGACGGAGGCGTTCTTCTACTGCCTGCTCGCCTTCTCCCACGCGGTCGCCGCCGTCTGCCGAGGCGCGGGAAAGGCCGTCGTGCCCATGGCGGTAATGCTCGCGATCTGGTGCGTGCTCCGCGTTACGTACATAGAGGTCATGATGCACTATATCCACGAGATACAGTACATCTACTGGGCGTATCCCATCACATGGGGCATTTCGAGCGTGATATTCCTCTGCTATTACCTCTTCTCCGACTGGGTGCACGGGTTCGTGAAAGGAAGAGGAGAATTAGCGGAGGCGGAATAAAAAACACTTGCAATTTCCATTTGCCTGTGTTATACTGCGTCCAATATTTGCGTTGAAGGGAAGAAGTAACCCCCGTTTTGCGGCAAAGAGAGCGTCCGGAAGGTGTAAGGGCGCGCGCGGGCGGAAGGCGAATACATCCCGGAGCAGCCGTCCGAAAGGGGTCATCCTCAAGTAGGCGCGGCCGGGTCGGCCCGTTACAGCCCGCCAATGAGGGAGCTTTTTGCTCCGAATTGGGGTGGTACCGCGATAACATCGTCCCCTTTTCCCATGCAGGGAGAAGGGGACGGTTTTTATTTCGAATATCAACTGACAACCGACGGTTGTTGAAAGGAAGTTTTTTATGAAGATCTACGACGAACTGAAGGCGCGCGGCCTTATCGCACAGGTCACAAACGAGGAAGAGATCGAGAAGCTCGTCAACGCGGGCGAGGCGAAGTTCTACATCGGCTTCGACTGCACGGCGGACAGCCTGACCGCGGGGCATTTCATGGCGCTGACGCTCATGAAGCGCCTGCAGATGGCGGGCAACAAGCCCATAGCATTGATCGGCGGCGGCACGACTATGATCGGCGACCCCTCCGGCCGAAGCGACATGCGCAAGATGCTCACAAGGGAGGATATCGATCACAACGCGGAGTGCTTCAAGCGCCAGATGGAGCGCTTCATCGAGTTCGGAGAGGGCAAGGCCGAGATGGTCAACAACGCCGACTGGCTGCTCTCTTTGAACTACGTTGAGCTGCTCCGCGAGGTCGGCGCGTGCTTCTCCGTCAACAACATGCTCAGAGCCGAGTGCTACAAGCAGCGCATGGAGAAGGGCCTCTCCTTCCTCGAGTTCAACTATATGATAATGCAGTCCTACGACTTCTACTGGCTCTTCAAGAACAAGGGCGTCAACCTGCAGTTCGGCGGCGACGATCAGTGGTCGAACATGCTGGGCGGCACGGAGCTGATACGCCGCAAGCTCGGCGCGGACGCGCACGCGATGACGATAACCCTCCTCACCGATTCTCAGGGTAAGAAGATGGGCAAGACCGCCGGCAACGCCGTGTGGCTCGACCCCGATAAGACCAGCCCCTTCGAGTTCTTCCAGTACTGGCGCAACGTGGGCGACGCGGATGTGATGAAGTGCATCCGCATGCTGACATTCATCCCCATAGAGGAGATCGAGGAGATCGAAAAGTGGGATCCTTCCCGCATCAACGAGAAGAAGGAGCTCTTAGCATACGAGCTCACCGCGCTCGTGCACGGCAAGGAGGAAGCCGACAAGGCGAAGGAGGCCAGCCACGCGCTGTTTGCGGGCGGCGGAGACGATTCCAACATGCCGACGACCGAGCTCGAAATCCCCGAAGGCGGCATGAACGCGATCGATCTTCTCGTCGCGTGCGGTCTCGCCGTGTCTAAGGGCGAGGCAAGGCGTTTGATCCAGCAGGGCGGCGTGAGCTTTGACGGCGAAAAGGTTACGGATATAGGCCTTGTCATCGAGAAGGCGCGCTTCACGGAAGGCGTGAAGATCAAAAAGGGCAAGAAGATATTCCACAAGGCGATCGCGAAATAACAGGAAGCAAAACAAAACGGCTGCGGTTTCCCGCAGCCGTTTTTCATATTCTGTTATTTCCCCGGATCGTTCACGACGCCGATGAACAGCGGCGCGCCGGTGACGCCCGTCAGCACGAAAGCAAAGGGGCGGTCGAGCGTGAACTCGATCCTTGTGTCGGGCGGCATGGATCCCGCGTACACCCAGATCACGGTGAACGCCGCGGCCTCTATGCCCTCCTCGTCCGTCTTGACCCTCGCGCAGTGCTTGATCCTTGATACGTACAGCTCGTCGGTATCGTCGGTCAGCGGGGTGAAATCGGAGGCGACGGGATCGAAGCAGTCCTCAACGCCCATCTCCAGGAGCGCGGGTATGAGCTCGAGGTCGGAGCTGATATCGAACTTCGGCATCGAGATATCGATGACAGTGCCGCTGTCGCCACTGGCCTTTCCCGAGAGTATTTCCGCGAAGCCATTGGATGCAAGCATCTCCTCGATGCTGCTTCCCTCGTCCGGCAGGAGGAACCACACGCCGTTATAGGAGCCGTTAAGGGTCTCATAAACGGCGGTGAAGCCGTCGCCGACGTAATAGGCGTCGCTCGACGAGGACTTATGCATGAAGTCGCAGGTGATATCGCCCTTGGGGGAATGGAACACGTCCTCACGGGTGGCGTCCTTGCTGAACTCCGCGCCCCACGAGCCCTTGAAATAGATCGCGGTGCAGATGGCGAGCACGGTCTCCGGCGTGAGCTTTATCCCGTCCGCCTGATCGTCCAGCAGACCGCGGGTGTTCTCCTTGAGCCAGCCGCGGAGGGCGTTGTTGAACTCCTCATCCGCGGGATCGCCCCAATAGGAGGAGGCGCGGTAGATCTCCGCCAGCCTTTCGAGGGTCTCTGTCTTGAAGCCGTAATCGTCGTTCAGCCAGATCGAATCCGCCATGAGGCTCGTTGTATGACCGTCATCGTAGTTGTCGGCGGTAAGGAGCGCGGTCACGTTCGCGCGGAGCTCATCCATGCCGGAAGCGCCGAGCGCAGTTACGATCTGGGAGCGCGTTTCGCCATCGGTGACCTCCGCCAGCATAGCGAGCGCGATATAGACGTTCACGGGCGACCACGCGAGGTTCTCGTTCCCGCAGCTTTGTGCGAGTATGGCGGTCATGGTCTTTGTGAAGTCGGCGACGGACGACGGATCGACGCCGGCTTTTCTCCTTGCGACGCAGGCGTCCCACCATTCATCGTCCTGATTGGGATCCTCCGGGAAGCTCACGAATACCGCGGGAGCGGGCGCCGCGACGAGCATGTCGTGCGGGGTTTTCGCAGTCTGCGTGTTCGCGGGAGCGTCGGTCGTTTTGGTCTCCGGTTCGGGGTCGTTGGCGGCGGTGCAGCCCGTCAATACAGCGGGCAGCAGCATGAGCGCCGCGAGCAGCGCGGCAAGATATCTCTTTGCTTTCATAGCGTTGTTCCTTTCGGTTTTTTGCCCGGTCTCAGTTTTCCGGGGTCTTTATCAGTTTTTCGGCGAGCTCCGGCAGAGCCTTTACCAGCCCGTCATAGGTGTAATCGGCAAGATCCGATATGCTGTCGTTTTTGAGCGTTCCGTCGTCGAGCACGCGGATCACGCCGTTATAGGTATAGCGCGTGCCGCCTTCCCCGTCGGGCGTGTTTACGAAGAAGAGAATGCTCCTGTCGCCCTCCTTCGGGGAATACTCCAATCCCTCCAGCGAGGTGCCGTGATAGCTCGGGATCATGAGCACTATGCTCTCCGGGAGCGAAACGGGATAGGAATCCATCACGCGGAAGGTGTATTTGCGCGCCTCGCCGACGGCGGTGCATTCGGCGTGCACTACCAGGTCGGACGCGGCGATCATCTCTTCAAGCGTGACGCGCCTCAAGCAGTAGTCGACGTCCCCCCCGTACGTCGAACCGGGCACGCTGCCCAGCTCGGGGGTCGAGTCTTGCCCGCCGTACTCCGCGCCGACCGGTTCGGCAGTCGGCTGAAGGCCGGCCGTATATTCGCCTTCGCGCGGCCACAGTATCTTGGGCAATGTAAAAATGCCGATGAGCAGTATCAGGGCCAATGCCGCCGCGGGAACTACCCTTGCCCACAGCCTGCGGCGGGAATCGGGCCTTGCCTCCTTTATGAATTCGGGGTCGATATCCCCTATGCTTTTTATCACTCCGTCGTTATTCATAAGTCTACGTCCTCCTTTTTAAGGTGCTCTTTGAGCGCCGCCCGCAGCCTTGACAGCTGCATGCTGACGGCGGATCTTGTCATGAGGTGTTCGCGCGCTATCTCTCCCTCGCTCATAAGGTACCAGTACCGCTGAACGAACATGGTCCTCTTTTTCTTCGGAAGGGAGGCGAGGAACCCGTTTATCGCCCCGGTGACGGCGAGCCTTTCCGCGGCCTCCTCCGGCCCGGCTTCGGCGCTCGGCACGAGCTCCGCGATCTCGTCGAGCACGGCCTCGTATTCGCCGCCCCCGCGCTTCTTTCGGGAGTTCGCCCTCGCGCGGTCGACGGCGGCGTTACGGCACAGCCTGCCCAGATACGCGGCAAGATCGCGCGGGCTTTCGGGAGGTATGCTGTTCCATGCGGCAAGCACGGCGTCGGAGACGACCTCCTCCACGTCGCGTTCGTCGCGAAGGATCCTTTTCGCGATCGACCTCATGTAATTCCCGTATTTTTGTTTGGTCTCCGAAACGGCCTGTTCGGAGCGTTCGAAGTAAAGCTTTATGACGTCCGGATCGTTCATAGCTTGACCTCCTTCACCTGTATAGACGACAATGCCGCACTGTCTGCAACAAAAAATCCGTTCCAAAACAAAAGCCGATATTCTCGGCTTTTGATCAGCATATCAACGCATCACTGCATTTTGAGGCTGTTCGCCACGGCTACCGCGGCCGCGACTGTCAGCTCGCCCTTGGAATCGACCTGATGATCGACGCAGGCGGCGCGCACGGTCTCCCGCGGGAGGGCGGCTCCGTCCGCCTCCAGCAGCGTCTGCACCATATCCGCGAACCCGTCGAGCCGAGGAGTCGGCAGTATCACGCGCTTTGTGAAGAACGCCGCGCTCTGCTTATCGGAAGCGGCGGCAAGCAGAACGTTGACCGGGATCGTCCTCAGGGCGAAGCCCGAAACGTCCGCGTCGTCCAGCGCGACCATGAACTTCAAGGGCTGATTCTTAAGCACATCGAAAAGCGTCGCGAGCTCCGAAACGCTCCTGCAGGCGGGAACGTACACAAAGCGCATCTCCGGCAGCTCGTCCGCAAGGGAGAAGAGCACGGTCGTCTTGCCCATGCCGTCCGCGCCGGATATGAGTATGGGCTCCGCGCTGTTGCCGCGCATGAACTCTATCGCGTGATCGAGGCAGGCGCGGTACTCCCTCTCCATGAGCGGGAACGCGGAAGCGAGCCGTGTATCCTCCATGGGGAAGAGCGCGCCGCGGCGCCACATGAACATCCTGTCCTTAAGGAACACGCCCGTGCCGTATGCGGCGAAGAAGTTCCACACGTCCTCCGCCATGTATGACCAATCCTTCTCGCTTTCGAGGAGGCGGTGGTACATCTCCTCAAGCGCCTCGTCCGCGGCATAGCTGTCGCGAAGCTCCTCCTCGCCGTAACGCCAGGACGGCGCGTCCGCGGGCAGGAACGCGGGAAGCGCGGGCATGGGCAGGATATTCTCCTCCGGGGCGGGTCTCACCGCGCTGCCGCCCCATGCGGCTTCCGCGAGCCTCGTTGCCGAATCCCTGTTCGGGCGGCTCTTCTGGCGAAGCTCCTTGTACCTTTCCTGAATGAAGCGGTAGAGCGTTTCGCCGTCCAGCCCGCGCAGGCTGTAGAGTACGTCCATATCCTCCTTGAGGCCGTTGTAAAGCGCCTCGTCAAGGCGGCCTGACGCGGCCATCCGCGCGAAGGGGTGCGGCTCGAGCAGGAGCTTGTGAAGTATGAGATCCTTGAAAAGATCGCCGCTGACCCTGCGGTAATTGCCGCGGAGCAGCGCGCTCGTCATAGAGAAGCAGGCGTCCGCCGCGGCACGGATATCGCCGTCGATCAACGCCTCGCAGCACCTTGTGAGCTCCCGCATGGGCTTTGATTCCAGCATTCCCCTGAGCACGGTGAGCCTCGGCAGCAGCGCCAATATGGCCTCGGCGCCCTCGCTCCACGTCAGTTCATGAAAATCGCGCATATGATCCCTCCGCACGCATATTCTTACATCTAATTTATAACACACGAGAGGGAAATAAACAAGTGCTTTTGGACCCTAAATATATTTTTGCGGCGCCGCTTGCCCGCGGGGGGCGAATATACCGCCGCTTTCCTTGACAGAAATCCCATTCGGGTTATAATAAAGCTGTAAGCAAATCTTCCGCAAAGGAGTTTTTCTATGAGCGAAAACTGCACTCACGACTGCAGCACATGCAGTGCAAACTGTTCTTCCCGCGATCCCAAGAGCCTTATCGAAAAGCCGCATGAGCTTTCGAGCGTAAAGAAGGTCATCGCCGTCATCTCCGGCAAGGGCGGCGTGGGCAAGTCCCTCGTTACCTCCCTCCTGGCGACCATAATGCAGCGCGCCGGCTTCAAGGCTGCGGTGCTCGACGCGGACATCACCGGCCCCTCCATCCCCCGTCTCTTCGGCATCGACGGCGAGACCGCGGAGGGCGACGGCTTCGGCATCTATCCCGTAAAGACCAAGACGGGCATAGACGTCATGAGCATAAACCTCCTGCTTGAAAACCCCGCGGATCCCGTCGTTTGGCGCGGTCCCGTCATCGCGGGCACGGTCAAGCAGTTCTGGACGGAGGTCGTCTGGAAGGACGTGGACTTCATGTTCGTCGACATGCCTCCGGGAACGGGCGACGTCCCCCTCACCGTGTTCCAGTCCCTGCCCGTTGACGGCATAATCGTCGTCACCAGCCCGCAGGAGCTCGTTTCCATGATCGTCGAAAAGGCGGTCAAGATGGCCGGCATGATGAACATCCCCATACTCGGCATCGTCGAGAACATGAGCTATTTTGAGTGCCCCAACTGCCACGAGAAGCACAAGATCTACGGCGATAGCCACGTTGACGATATCGCCAACACCTACGGCATACTGAACGTCGCGAAGCTCCCCATCGACCCGAAGCTCGCCGCCGCCTGCGACGTCGGCCTCATAGAGTTGTTCGAGGGGAACTGGCTCGACAAGCTCGCGCAGAGCCTCTGCGGAGAAGAGGTCAAAAATGGCTGAGCTCAAAAGGACCGAGAGGGCGGCGCGCGCGGTCGCGCTGCATCTTTCCGGCTATAACTGCGCTCAGGCGGTGCTCTGCGCGTTCGCGGATCTCATTGATATCGACGAAAGGCACCTGCGCCGCATAGCGTCCGACCTGGGCGGAGGCATCTCCGGCACTCACGAGAACGCCTGCGGCGCCGTGACGGGCATGGTCGTCGCTTTCGGCCTCATAAACGGCTATGACGATATCGCCGACGCGGAGGACAAGAAGCGCGTCTACGAGACCGGGCGCGGACTTGTCGAGCGCTTCAAGGAGGAGTTCGGCACGCTGACCTGCGGCGTATTGAAGGACGAGATCGCCCCGCGTTACGCTGAAAACCGCCATTATCTCGTCACGGAGGAGACGCCCAAGCCCTGCTCGCAGTACGTCGCCTGCGCCGCCGCGATACTAGACGAATACCTTTGCGGGCTAAAGCCCGACAACGACTGACTTTTTTCGGAGAAAGCGCCATGTTCAACCCAACCCCCGCAATGGCCGGCTGGTTCGGCTACCCGCTGGAGCTCGATGACCGGCTCCGCCTAATAAAGGAGGCGGGGTTCAAAGCCGTGCTCCTTTGGTGGGCCGTAAGATCCGAGTTCGAGCCGCCCATCCCCCACAAGGTCGAGACCGCGGCAAAGCACGGCCTTGAGGTCGAGAACGCGCATCTGCAGTTTGCGCACGTGAACTCGCTCTGGGAGGACGGGATCGAGGGCGAGAGCTACACGAACGAGCTCATCGGCCTTATCGCCTCCGCCGCGACCTACGGCGTCGATACGCTCGTCGTGCATCTGACGAGGACGCTGACTCCGCCCGGGCCGAACGAGCTCGGTTATTCGCGCTTCATGCGCCTTGTCGACACGGCTGAGAGGGTCGGGGTCGACCTTGCGTTCGAGAACCTGAAGGTCGTCGACCGCCTCTATGACTTCATGGCGGCAGCGGGATCTGCGCGTATCGGCGTGTGCTTCGACGCGGGGCATAATCACTACGTCTGCCCCGAAAGGCGCGTCTGCCGCGACTTCGCGCCGTTTATCAAGGCCGTCCATCTGCACGACAATTTCGGGACTTCGGACGACCACCTCATCCCCTTTGACGGGAACGAGGATTGGGAGCTCGTGCGGCGGGAGATCATCGATTCCGCCTATACCGGCGCATGGTCGCTCGAGATAGAGCACGCGCTGACGGACAAGTTCGGAAAACAGCTCTCCCCGAACGATCCCTACGGCGATATGCCGCCCGAGGAATACCTTGCGCGCGCTTTCGCCGCGCATAAGCGGCTCACGGGAGGTTCGGTATGAAGAAGCTCAAAAAGGCCGCCGCGATCATAGCCGCCGTGCTTTTGCTCTTCGGCCTGCTGACGATAGCGCTGAACTTCATTTTCAACTACACGGGCTGGCTCTACAAGGAATACCTTTGCGAGCTCAAGAACTCCGTTTACGAGGAATACGGCATATCGGCCGAGGACGCTTCCCGCGTGCTCTCCCGCATGATGTATTACTCCACGGGCCGCGCGGACGACCTTGACGTGACCATCGTCGAAAACGGCGAGGAGGTCCCATTCTTCAACGAGAGCGAGCTTTCTCACATGCGCGACGTAAGGAAGCTCACAAGGACCGTCCTGTGGATGGGCGCGGTCAGCCTCGTGCTCGCGCTCGCCGCGATAGTGTTCCTGATCGCATCCCGCGACAGAGCCGCGCTCAGGACATTCGCGAAGGCGTATCTCATCGCGCTTGCCGCGGCGGTCGTTATCATCATCGCGCTCGCCGTATGGGTGCTCGTCGATTTCGACGGCTTCTGGACGACGTTCCACGTCGTGTTCCTCGATCTTGAAAGCTCCACGTTCGATCCCGCGGAGAGCCGCATGATCCGCATCTGCCCGGCGGAGCTGTTCGCCGATTTCGTCGGCATGCTCGGCAACATCATCGCGATACTCGCCGGCGCGGTCGGTATCGCGTGCGTCCTCTATCTGAGATTTACTAAGAAGAAAAATGCCTAATCACCGTGAAACAGCCCTTATAAAGGCGGCCGAATACCGCAAAAAGGAAGCGCCCCTCATGCTCGGCATCGAGTCGAGCTGCGACGAGACGGCGGCTTCCGTCGTGCGCGCAGGAAGGGAGGTCTTATCCGCCTCTGTGCACACGCAGATACCCGTCCACCGCCTTTACGGCGGAGTGGTGCCGGAGATCGCCTCCCGCAGCCATACCGAAAGGATAGGCTCGGTCGTTCGCGACGCGCTCGATAAGGCGGGCGTAACGCTCGAAGAAATCGACGCGATCGCCGTAACGTACCGTCCGGGGCTCATCGGCGCGCTGCTCGTCGGCGTGAGCTACGCCAAGGGGCTCGCGTTCGCAGCTCAGAAGCCGCTCGTAGGCGTGGACCACATCACCGGTCATATCGCCGCGAACTATATCACATATCCCGAGCTCGAGCCGCCGTTCATGTGCATAGTCGCCTCCGGCGGGCACAGCCATATCGTGCGCGTGGACGGCTACACGGATTTCACGCTGATAGGCCGCACGCGCGACGACGCCGCGGGAGAGGCCTTCGATAAGGTCGCAAGAGCTATGGGCCTGCCCTACCCCGGCGGTCCGGAGCTTGAAAAGCTCGCGCGAGGCGGCGATCCCGAGGCGTTCCGCCTGCACACCGCGTTCAACGAGGGCGAGGGCTTCGATTTCTCGTTCTCCGGGATAAAGACCGCCGTCGTGAACATCCTCCATAACGCCGAGCAGAAGGGCGAGGAGATAAACAGAGCCGACCTCGCCGCCTCCTTCCAGAGGGCCGTGACCGACGCGCTTACGATCAAATCCGTACGAGCCGCGCGCGAGGCGGGGCTTTCCACCCTCGCGCTCGCGGGGGGCGTTTCCGCCAATACCTGTCTGCGCGAAAGGCTGCAGCGCGAATGCGATAAATACGGAGTCCGCTTTTGCCGCCCGGATATGAAGTACTGCACCGACAACGCCGCAATGATCGCCTGCCAGGGGCATTATGAGCTGATGGCGCGCGACCCCGACGAGCTTTCGCTCGATCCCAACGCGGCTTCGTTTTTGCAGATGATGTAAAAGCGGGCCGGTTTTCTGCGGTAAAACACGAAAATATACCGTTCCGATTATAATATTGGGGGTTGACATTTCCGCTCCCCCGCTATATAATAGCCTTCGCAATCGATTTTCGCGGTCGTGGCGGAACAGGCAGACGCGTACGTTTGAGGGGCGTATGGGAGACCGTATGGGTTCAAGTCCCATCGACCGCACCAAAAATCCGGGTTTTTTAACCCGGTTTTTTCTTTACTCAAAATGCCTAAAAAGCCTTTATACATATAGCTTTTTTGAAGGTCCATGCAACAACTTGGATAAGCTTGAAATCGCCTGAAATAACGATGGGTTGCACGCGGGTTGCACACACGTTGCACACCGATTTGTGTCCGGTTTTCCTTAACAAACGCGGCTTAGGTAAACCCCGGTTGCACGCACTTTGGAGGATCTCGCATACAGCAATGCAGATCCGCCTCTTTTGTCCGCCGGGCAAGAGAGGGCTTCCCGTTGTCTTACGCGCTTCGCCATGGTATAATCAGAACAACAAATCGATACTTGTGGAGGAATTGAGATGTTGATACCGGAAGCATGTGAGCTGCTGAAAAAGGAGCTATTGGACAACGGTTACGAATATGGATTTTACTTGAACGGGAAAACATATAAGCCCGATATGACGAAAGGTTTTGATAATGGGTTCTTTGATCGTTTGCTGACCGAATACCGCGTTCAAAGTCCGGAAGACACAATGAGGGCAAAAGTCGGCACATGTAATGATGCTGTCGTTTTGATGAAATCTATTCTGGACAAACACAGTGTTCCAAGCAAGATCTGGCTACTGCATGACATTCAAAATAATAAGTTCCATACCGTTTTGACCTT
>JAFZYC010000012.1 GCA_017616435.1 Clostridia bacterium | reverse complement strand
GTCACGGTCCGAATAGTCCTTAATATCGCTCTTGAATTCAACTTCAAGGCTTTCTTTTTGCGGAATTGTCCTCATAATTCTCACCTCAATTCAATCGGTTAACTCATTATATCATATTTTAACTCATTTGTCGAGTTAAAAGTAAGATTTAGTTGAAAAGCTTGAGTTGGGTATGCTCGGCCTGTTTCGCAAAAACAGGTGTCAGCTTTTGATAGCTTTCCTTTGGAGGATTCCACTAACCGATTTGCTAAACAAAACGCAGAAAACACGCGTTGCTTTTGTATGCCCGCGGGCCTCCCGGATATGCTCTGTCTAATCAACAAACACATTTTTGCTCCATTCGAACCTATGGTCATATGCCTCAGTGCGCATTACGTAAGGAACTTAAATGCGAAATCGAATTCATCTGCGGCTTAAGCCAATTATACAGCAAGGTACCCGTAATTGCGATACATAAAATGGTACTCTCACATAGCAAATAATAATTTATATGAATTGTGCCAATGCCGTTTCTAAAAGCCACATCCATATTAATACTTGAAAGCCTGTGTGCATTTTGCTATACTAATACTGTATTTATCCACAGTAGTTGCCGTCCATTATCAACGGTGATAACAAAACGATAATGGGACGGTTGATAGGCAGGATAATACGGATCTATCAAATAATCAAAGGCAACACAGATAGCACGAACAATATTCGGTAAACAAAATTGTTTAGTGGCTATCGAGTGGGAGTAATGGATTATTTACCCTAAAAGTGCTAGATTATCTATTGTCTCGAAGCAGCAGGTATTCCACAGTGAACCTGCTGCTTTTTGATATCAACTCATTTGCCTGCTTTGAGGCTCTTTCAACTATTTAAAGTTATCTACGATTGCTTCTGCTATTGTTGACACTATGTTTGGAAAATGCTATGATATTAATACATTAGATTGTTAATGCGCTACATTGCATTGTTGCGTGCGTGTGTGCAAATTCATAATGGAGGCATTTATGGCAAATAGAGATTTTTCAGATTCTGTGAAACTAAATGCAATTACGGAAAACCTTAGGAATAACAATGGTGATATTCGTTGTTCTATTTGCGGCATAAAGCTCTCATCAATCAATGAGTGCCATTTTGATCATATTTTTCCTTTTGCAAAGGGAGGAAAATCCACGGCGGATAACTGCCAGATACTTTGCATCAGTTGCAATCTGAAAAAAAACGATAAAGAGTTGGAAGACTTTTTGTTGGAGGAGAAAGCTAAGAAATTCTTTGCAGGAGAAACTAGTTTTGCACCTGTGCGGGAACCGAGCGTTGAATCATTATCGGGGAGTGCTGGAAGACCAAAAGACAGCATGTCTAAAGAGATATTCGATCAAATAATACTGAGATTTATTTCTCGAAAAGGAGAAATCAATAAAGTTGACTTTGGTCGGGAGTATAATCATTTGCCTTCAATCCACTATGTAAAAAAGTACTATGGGGATCTAGGAACACTAAAAAAAGCGTTTGGGATCGAAGATTTATCAGCAAATTGGGATAGAGAAACAATTAAAACAGCTCTGAAAACGTATGTTGAGCAATATGGAGACATATTGCAGAAGGATTTGACTAAGAAAAACAAGCTCCCTTCGCTTCCGTGCATTTTATACTATTTCCCTGAATATAAAAGCTTTACAGATATTAAGAGGAATCTGCTTGGTTTGGCTGTTCGATCAAACTGGGATTACCAGAGCGTATTACAAGCAGGAAAAGATTACGTAGTAAAACACGGAAAGATTACTGAAAGCAGTTTGCGAGCAGAAAACAATCTTCCCACATCAAAAGTTGTGTATAATTACTTCGGGTCACTTGCCGCCTATCAGCAAGCGGTCGGGTCACAAATAACGCAAAAAAACGATTTCATATCAGAGGCAGAAATTGAAAATGCTGTTAATCAATATTTTGGAGGTGATGAGCGTGTAGTTGATTCAATGAAACAATTCTTTGAATCATTTCCTTATTCGCCGTCTACGATACATAAGCGATTTGGCTCTTTTCATGCTTTTTGCCAGAAGTATAATATTGTTGTAAAGCAAAGCAAAAAAGCAAAATATACAAAGCAAGAAGTGGATGACGCAGTTGCAGAATGGATAAAGTCAGGGAAGGAAATACCGGCTGCAAAGGAATTGAGTAAACTCGGGCTGCCGTCAATGAGCGTTATTCTAAAATACTATGAAGATTGGAAAGAACCATTTGTTCTCTATCGTAAGCTATATGAAAAGCTGAATAAATAAGGATATCGTGTATGCCTATACAAACCTCATGGTTATCAACGGTGATAACAAAACGATAATGAGGCGGTTGATAGGCAGGATAATACGGATCTATCAAATAATCAAAGGCAACACAGATAGCACGAACAATATTCGGTAAACAAAATTGTTTAGTGGCTGTCGAGTGGGAGTGACCTGCCCGGATGATCGGCCTTATCGAACTGAATGAACACAACTGGACAGCCTTTGCCGGGCTGTCCGTTTGCGATAGCCAGAAGCGATTCCTTGCCGACAGCATCGGCATCATCGCGCGGGGCTATGTTTTCCGCGCCTCCCGCGCGAAGGTCTTTGGCATAGTCGAGGACGAGACGCCCGTGGGCCTTGCCATGGTGAGGGATATCGACGAGGAACCCGCCTGCTACGAACTGCAGCAGTTCATGATCGACGAAAGGTATCAGGGCAAGGGCTATGGACAGAAGGCTTTGAAGCTCATACTCGCCATGCTCGAAAGGGAGCGCAAATACGGCTGCGCAGAGGTCTGCGTGAACAGGGACGACGCGGCCGCTCTGCACGTCTACGAAAAGGCGGGCTTCCGCGACACGGGCTATATCGACGAAAGCGTGCCCGACTGTCTCAATCTGATGTACAGCTTCGCGCCGGGCGCCATACCCTCGGGTATAACGGTAGAAGAGGTCCGCGGAGCCGAGGAGAAGCTTCGCGTCTCACGCAAGGTGCTGGAGGCGCTTACCGACTGGTTCGGCATCCCCGAGGCGCGCGAGGGATACATAAGCGAGAGCGCGGAGCATCCGATGTTCGCCGCGCTGGACGGCGAAGAGCCCATCGGCTTTATATGCCTCAAGGAGACGGGCAGCGCCACAGCGGAGCTGTTTGTTCTTGGCGTCCTGCCCGAGTATCACGGGAAGGGCGTCGGCAGGAGGCTTTTCGAAGCGGCGCGCTCCGCCGCAAAACAGGCGGGGTACTCCTTCCTGCAGGTCAAGACCGTAAAGACGGGGCGCTGTCCCGAATACGACGCAACGAACCGCTTCTATGTCGCGATGGGGTTTTCTCAGTTCGAGGTGTTCCCGACGCTGTGGGACGAGCGCAACCCATGCCAGATATACGTTATGGCGCTTTGAAGCGTTCACAAAGCACAGCCGCCCAAAATATATTCCGGGCGGCACTTGTGTTTTATTACGCCGTGCTTTATAATAAAGCCGCGTAAAATCTAAAGAAAGCGAGGTAAAACACCCATGCGCATCATCAAAATCGAAATCGTAACCGAATACAGCATGGCGACCTCGGCTTTTTGGTGCTGATACCTTTAGGGTACATATCCGTTTATTTGACCGCGGCCATGCGTCCGCGGTCTTTTTATATCCGTACAGCAGCGGGGCGTCATGCGGCAAAGGGTAATGAAAATTAAAAATATTAAGGACAGGATCATTTGATCACAGAAAGGAAAAATATCATGCAAAAGCAAATAGTAATGGAAAAGATCGCCCGCGAGGGCAATGAAAAGGGCGGCTTCAACGGCGCTTGGCTTTACGCCGAGAACGGCGAGATAATTTCAAAGGGCGCGGTCGGCTTCCGCAATTTCGAGACAAAGGAACCGATAACCGAGGACACGATATTCCAGCTCGCGTCCGTCACCAAGCAGTTCACCGCTGCCGCGGTCATGCTGACCGTAAGGCGCGGGCTTATAAGCCTTGATGACGATATAACGAAGTTCTTCCCCGAGCTTGAAAAGTATAAGGGCGCGACCGTGCGCCACCTCCTGACCCACACGAGCGGCATACCCGATTATTTCGATGACGCCGATTGGTTCATCGACATCTGGAAGAAGGAAAACCGCGTGCCCGATAATCCCGAGATAGTACGCTTCCTTCTCGAAACCGAGGCGGAGCCCTACGGCGCGCCGGGAGAAACGTTCCAATACTCCAACACCGGTTATAATCTCCTGGCGGAGATAGTCGAGCGTGTAACGGGAACGGAGTTCGAGGATTTCCTTAAGCAGAACATTTTCGAGCCCGCGGGCATGACGAACACCCGCTGCTGTCATATCCGCCGCGACGGAGTTCCCTTTGAGAATTACGCGCAGGCGACGGTCATCAAAAACGATAAGTTCATCGCCGACGTGGATCCCGATGGAGAGCCCGAAGTCACCGCCTTTGAAGGCTTAAACGGCGACGACTACGTCTTCACGAACATATTCGATATGTTCAAATGGGACCGCGTTTTAAGGGAGGGCAGCGTCATCACTCTCGAGGAGCAGAAGCAGATGTACACGCCCGCGGTATTGAACGGCGGCAAGGATTATAAGGATGACGACGGCGACGGCTACGGCTTCGGCTGGAGCATAGTAAACGAAGAGGGCTTCGGCCTGATCGTAAGGCATTCCGGCGGCATGCCCGGCGTAGGCACGTGGTTCGAGCGTTTCATTGATAAGGACAGGCTGCTCGTGGTCCTCACCAACTGCGATATAGAAGACGCCAGAGCTTTCAAGAGCTGCGATAACGGCATGGAAGCCATCGCAAGGGACAAGGAGCCCGAGCCCATAGTGACCATTGAAGACGTCACGGTGAAGGATCCCGATAAATCCAAGTGGGAGCGCTTCTGCGGAAAGTACGAGCATCCCGAGGACGACGACTTCATGATCGACGAGGTCAGTTTGAAGGACGGCGAGCTTTTCGCCAAGATCATCGACGAAGAAGACGATGAAGAGTTCGAATGCAGGCTCTACCCCTTGGGCGGGAACGAGTTCGGCCGCAAAGCCGGAATGATAAAGCTCACCTTCGGCGAGGGCAGCGTCACCTATGGCGGGAATACCTGCAAAAAGATCGACTGATCGGTTAAGGAGAAACCCATGATCCATCTTGAAAAACTGACATACGAAAACTTTTACGACGTATTTGAGCTCAAAGTGAAGAAGGTCCAGTACCCCTTCGTTGCGAGCAACATATTCAGCGTCGCGGAGGCTTACGTGACCATGATAAACGGCGGGCATGTCTACCCGTTCGTCATCTATAACGACGAGCGCGTCGTCGGCTTCATACAGCTTGCCTACGGCGAAAACGCCGATCAGGACGGCGTGAGCATGGAGAAGGACAGCTACGAGGTCTGGCGCTTCATGATCGACAAGCGTTATCAGGGCCGCGGCTACGGCAGGGAGGCGCTCAAACAGGCGCTGGATTTCATACGCACCTTCCCCGCGGGGCCGGCGGAGCTTTGCTGGATATCCTACGAGCCGGAGAACGAGACCGCGAAGAAGCTCTACGCCTCCTTCGGCTTCGAGGAGACCGGCGAAATGTGCGGCGATGAGATCGTCGCCGTGCTGAAACTATAAAGAATAAAGGGGAAAACCACTATGGAAACCATAACTTTAAGACCCGTCACCGATGAAAACCGCGAAGCGGTGATCGCGCTTTCCGTGCGCGAGGATCAGCCCTTCGTCGCGCCGAACGACGCTTCTTTGAAGGAGGCGGACGAGGCCAACGCCGAAGATCCCGGCTATGCCCGCCCCTTCGCCATCTACGCGGATGAAAGGCTTGTCGGCTTCTGCATGTTCGCCTTCGATCCCGAGGATGAGGACGAGGAGGACCGCTACTGGCTCTGGCGCTTCATGATCGACAAATCCGAGCAGGGCAAGGGCTACGGCCAGGCGGCGCTTTCGGAGATCATCAAGTATTTTAAAGAAAACGGAGCGGACAGGCTCTACCTTTCCACCGAGCCCGAAAACGAGCTCGGCCTGCACGTTTACCACAAGGCGGGCTTTAAGGAGACCGGTATGATCAGCTACGGCGAGGCCGTTATGATGCGCATGCTTAAAGGTCCGAACAAGCTCTTAAAGGACTTTTACGGCTTCGATATCGACGGGCCTCTCGGCATCAAGGGAAATAAGGGCTACGGCGTAAGCATGGCCGGCAGCTGCGAAGACGGCATCATCAACACCTATTGCTCCGGCAGCGGGCGTTACGGGCAGGATCTCCCCGTGAACCCCGATATGATATTCCAGGCGGGCTCCGTTTCGAAGCCCATGTTCGCGATCACGCTGCTCAGGTACGTCGACAAGGGCGTAATCGACCTTGACGCGGATATCTCCTCCGTCGTTCCGGAATTCGTAAAGAAGGGCCCCGTGACCTTCTCTGCGCTGCTTTCGCACACGGCTGGCTACAACGTGCACGGCTTCCTGGGCTACAGCGCGAAGCATGAGCCGCTTTCGCTCGAGGACGTGCTGGAAGGCCGCGGCAATTCGCCCAAGGTGCGCAGGATAAAGCCCTATGGCGGGCAGTATATGTATTCCGGCGGCGGCATAACGCTCGCCGAGCTTGCATTCACGCGCATCACGGGAACTGCTTTGCGTGACGCCTTCCAAAAGGAGGTCGCGGAGCCTCTGGGCTTAAAACGCACCGGCTTCTTCCAGCCCCTTGACGAGGAGCTTATAGAAAACGCCGCGTTCGGCGGCAGGCTGGGCTTATTGGATCCTGAGCACGGCTATCGTTACCATCCCGAGCACGCGGCGGCGGGCCTTTGGTCGACTCCCGCGGAGCTTGTGAAGGTCGGCCTCGCGCTCTCGAAGAGCTACCGCAAAGGCGGTTTCCTCAAGAAGGAGACCGCGCGCCGCATGCTCACACCCGTCATGGACGATTACGGCCTCTGCGTCTTCAATCGCCGCGGCGATATAGGCGAGCACGGCGGCTGGAACGAGGGCTTCATTACGAAGTGGATGTTCTCGCTGCGCGAGGATCTTTGCACGGCCTCCATGCTGAACCATGCGAAGAACAAGCTTCATGAAAATCAGTGCGAGCTCGCGTTCAAGCTTTTCCAGGACGGCGAAAGTTACCTTGCCAAGAAGCCGGGCAAGAAGGCTGTGAAAGCATATTGCGGAAAATACGAGCATACCGAGGGCGCGGAGCCTGTGATCGACGAGGTGTTCTTAAAGGACGGCGAGCTTTACGCGAGATTCATCGGTAAAGACGGAGAATTCGAGAGCGAGCTCTACTCCATCGGGAAGGATACCTTCGGCCGGATCGGCGGCTTTACAAAGCTCGTCTTCGGAAAAGACGGCGTTGAAGTGAACGGCGTAATGTGCAAGAAAATGTGATTTCCCGCGATGTGCGGTGAGAGGTATGATATGATATTCGAGCTTAGAGACGCGTCTTTGGCTGCGCCGCTTTACAGGGGTATGGAGGATACCTCCATACTCTCCTGTCTGCAGGGCGTGATGGGAAAGGTGTTCGTTACCGATCCCGTTTCCCCTCGTTCAGCGATGGCCTATGTGGGCAGTTTTGCCTTCTATGCCGGTGAGCCCGACAGGGAGCTGGTTATGAACAAGCCGGAAGGCTTCCTGGTGATGGTCCCGCAGCACGAGGGCTGGCAGGCCATGATCGAGGAATGCTTCCCGCAGGCCGAAAGGAACATACGCTTCGCGACACGCAAGGATACGCGCTTTAACAGGGCTAAGCTCGGCGAGATGGCTGCCGCGCTGCCCGAAGGCTACGCTATACGCAGGATCGACGCGGAGCTTTACGATCAATGCGCGGCAGAGCCCGCGTTCAACGATCAGGTGCTGGTGTTCGGTTCCAAGGAGAAGTATCTTGAATTGGGCCGCGGCATGGCGGTCGTCAAGGACGGAAGGATCGTATCCGGCGCATCCTCCTATTCCCGGTACAACGAAGGGATAGAGATCGAGGTCGATACCTTAAGCGAGGAGCGAAGAAAAGGGCTCGCCTCCGCGGTCTGCGCGGCGCTCATACTCGCCTGCCTTGACGAGGGCCTGTACCCGAGCTGGGACGCGGCTAACAGATCGTCCCTCGGCCTTGCCCGAAAGCTCGGTTATGAGTTCAGTCACGAATACGTCTGCTACGAGGTCGAATAGGTCACGGACGGAGCCGTCTGTAATAAACTGTGAAATAATGAGTTGGTGAAATACAATGGATAAGAAGACGGTCGAATTCAGGATAATGACCGGGGAGGAGTTCCTCGTTTTCAGGGAGCGGAGCATCTCGGAATATGTGATCGATCTGATGAACGGGCAGAGCATGACCCTTGAGGAGGCGCGTAAGGAAGCCGAAGAGGAGTTTGAAGAGGCGCTCGCCGATTGGCCCGATACGCCGGATCAGTTCGTTATGAAGATCGATGCAGCGGAAACCGGGGATGAGGTCGGATGGCTTTGGTATTCCTATGAGGACGATGAGGACGGAAAGCAGGCCTTCCTCTGCGATTTCCTCATTTACGAGGAGTTCCGCAGAAGGGGCTATGCCTCCGCGGCGCTCGCCGAGATGGAGCGCAGGGCGAAAGCGGACGGATCGGAATATGCCGCGCTCATCGTCTGGGATCACAACCCGCCGGGGCAGGCGCTTTATAAAAAGTGCGGCTACGCGGAAGAAGGCCGCGGCGAAGGCTACGCTTTCATGAAAAAACAAATTTGAAATACCGCTTAAAAGCATTGGAGGTAATATAATGGATAAGCATTCACTCATGGAAAAGATCGCCCGCGAAGCGTATGAAAAGGGCGGCTTCAACGGCGTATGGCTTTACGCCGAAAAGGGCGAGATAGTATCGAATGGCGCGATCGGCTTCCGAGACGCTGAAAACAAGCTCCCCATGGAGGTCGACACAATATTCGAGATGGCTTCCGTCACCAAGCAGTTCACAGCCGCGGCTGTGATGCTGCTCGTGCGCGAGGGCAAGCTCTCCGTCGACGACCTTTACACGAAGTACTTCCCCGAGTACCCCTATGAGGGCGTTACGGTGAGGCACCTTCTTACCCACACGAGCGGCATGCCCGACGATTTCGAGACCGATACATGGGTCGCCCCCGCTTGGGAAAACGAGCACAGGATACCGCCCTGCAGCGAAATACTGCGCTTCATTATCGAAAGCGGCGAGGAGGCCTCCCACAAGCCGGGCGAGGTGTTCCGCTATACCGATATCGGCTACTGCCTGCTGGCGAATCTCGTGGAGAAGCTTTCGGGGATCAAGTTCGAGGACTTCCTCAAGGAGAGGATATTCGAGCCAACCGGCATGGACGACACCAACATACTCCACACCCGCAGGGACGGGCGCCCCTCCGACCGCATCGCACGCAACATGGTGCTGGAGGAGGACGGCTTCGTGCCCTCCGACCTCTCGGATGCCGCGGGTTACGTCGTCGGCTCCGACGGCCTTAACGGCTGCGACTACGCCTACACCACCGTTTTCGATATGCTCAGGTGGGACCGCGCGCTGCGCGAGGGCAAGGTGTTGACGCTCGAAGAGCAGGCGATAATGTACACGCCCGTCGTATTGTCGAACGGTGAGGAATACACAGACGAGGACGGCGAGGGCTACGGCTTCGGCTGGGGCGTGATCCGCGACGAGGAGCACGGCCTTATCGTACGTCACTCCGGCGGCATGCCCGGGCTCAACACCTGGTTCGAGCGTTTTATAGACGAGGACCGCGTGCTGCTGTTCTTCATCAACCGCGAGGCGGAGGATATGCGGGCCTGCGGCGGCTTCTGGGACGGGATGATGGCCATTGCCCGCGACGAGGAGCCCGAGCCCATCGTTTCCCTTGAGGATATCATGGTCAAGGACCCCGATAAGTCGAATTGGGAAAGCTTCTGCGGCAAGTACGAGCATCCCGAGGACGATGATTTCACGATCGAAGAGCTCTATATGAAGGACGGCGAGCTTTATGCAAAAGCCATCGACGACGACGGCGACGATCTCGATTTCATGCTCTGCCCCATCGGCGAGAACGAGTTCGGCAGGAAGGGCGGTTTCCTCAAGCTGACTATCGGCGAGGGCTGCATCACGTACAGCGAGCATACCTTCAAAAAGCTATGATAAACAAATGACCGAATACCGGGTTGCCGCTCATTTTGTGGGCGGCAATTTGTTTATTGAACAGCGGGGAAAAATGTGGTAGACTTGTCAGTGGGTGAAGCGCCGTGCGCCGAGCCCGACAACAGAAGAAATGGAGGCGCCCGTCATGTTCAAATTCTGGGGAGACGGCTCGCAGGAGGCGAAAGCCCTTGTGGACGCCATCCGTGTCCGCAGCACGGAAAACTTCAACTGGACTTTCATATTCATACTTGCGGTGGTTTTCTACGTCTATTGGACGGAGATCCACAAAAAGGATACGGAGGCGGTCTGCGCTGGCCTCGCGCTGTACGGCGTGCACTGGCTCTACGAGATCGCGAACGCTGTGATCGGCAAGATCACGGGCTACCCCCTTTGGTCGGTCTCAAACGAATCGACCACGTTCATACTGCTCATCGGCGTATGCTGGGAGCTATCCATGATGTTCTCTCTCGCGGGGATAATATCGTTCAAGATGCTCCCTCACGACAGGACGAAGCGGTATTTTTCAAAGGACGGCAAGGGCGGCATAAGCTGCAAGCTCGTCGGTGCTCTTGAGATGGCGCTGCTGTTCGCGCTGTTCGAGTCCTTCCTTGCGGGAACGAGCAATCACTCGTTCATCTGGGTCTATAAATGGTGGGGCGTCGCGCCCGTGTTCATCACGACCTACGTACCGTTCTTCCTCGCGAGCAATTATGTGCCCGACATGGCGCCGAAAAAGCGCCGCGCGTTCCTCATCGCCGAATGGAGCCTTGTGGCCGTGCTGCTGGCGGTGCTGATACCGCTCGGGATCATCTGACGGTAAAAAAGCCGCGCTTTGCGGCGGAAATATGATTGAACACAAGCCGATAATGTGGTAGACTTGATGCGATAGAACATTTACACCTGGCAACCAAGGAGGAAGGATCATGAAGCTTAAGGATTGGTTAAGGGCAAAGAAGGAAAAGCGCGCGGCAAAGAAGCAGGATAAGCTCGTCCGCAAGCTCGCCGCGGAATCGCCTGAGCCCGAGCTGCTCGACGCCGATACGGAGGGCATAGAGCCGCCCGAGTCCCGCTTTACGGATGAGTACAGGGAGTTTTTGGAGCGGGAAGCCGCGATAACTCGCGAGCGGGAAGCCGCGATAACGCACGAACAGGAAGCCGCCAAAGCTTACGAAGAGGAGGCCGCAAGGCCCTACGAAGCGGACGACTGATCTTCCCCGCCGTTTCCCCGGCTGCCCTGCTGCGCCGGGGACGCTTTAAGAGACTTTATGGACCAGAACGAGGCTCCGATCATACGCTTTGCCGAATATGACGAGCTCGGCCGCGTGAACGAGCTCCGCAGGCAGGTGAACGACCTGCACGTCAAAGGCGCTCCCGAGATATTCCGGGAGGGCTTTTGCGGCGAGCTTCAAGATCTCGTCTACGCCATATTCGAGGACCCCGATAAGAAAATACTCGTCGCGGAAGCGGACGGTGTTATCTGCGGCTTCGCCGTGCTAGATCATATCTCAAAGCCCGAGAACCCTTTCATGCACGCAAGGGACTTCCTCGATATAGACGAGTTCTGCGTGGACGAGGCGTACAGGCGCCGCGGGATCGCCTCCGCGATGATCCGCTTCATAAAGGAGTGGGCGAAGTCGGAAGGCTTTACGCGGCTGGAGCTCAATATGTGGGAGTTCAACCGAGGGGCGCTCGAGTTTTACGAATCGGTCGGCTTTTCCACATTCCGCAGGTATATGGAGACGGATCTTTAGCCAATACCGCGCCGGCGCTCACCGCCGGCGTTAGTTTTTGGGCCGCCCGCGCGGTCCGTATCGACAGGAAAGAGGAACAGATACAATGGTAATAGGGATCATCGGTGAAAACTGCAGCGGCAAATCCACGCTCGCGGATAAGCTTGCCGAGGCGTTCGGCGCGGAGATCGTGACAGGCAAGGACTACCTTCGCATGGCGAAATCCGAAAGCATCGCCGCGGCGCTCTTTAAAAAGAAGCTTAAAAGCGCCGTTTCGGGGGATAACGTCATCTACGTAATATCCGAACAGGA
Organism: Clostridia bacterium; assembly: GCA_017616435.1. Classification (GTDB taxonomy): domain Bacteria; phylum Bacillota; class Clostridia; order Christensenellales; family CAG-138; genus UBA3857. The sequence continues at coordinate 78,318 of JAFZYC010000012.1, read as the reverse complement.
GCACGTGGGCTTCCTTCCCGAGGGCGCGGTAAGGATACTCGTCAAGGCGGATATCGGCACTATCAAGGAGCGTTTCAAGGCGAGGATGCACGGGGTGCTGCCCCCTCCGGTCGAGCAGATGCTCGAAAGGAAGCACGGCGCGTTCGATAACGGCTCGTACGATATCGTATTCGACGGCGTGAACGGCGACCCATCCCTTGTTATTGAAGAAATAAAGAAAAGGCTTTGAGCCTTCGAAAAGGAGAAGTCCGTGAAGAACAGCATTGCCTACTGCGGCCTTGACTGCCGTAAATGCCCGGCTTATATAGCCGCGGCGAACGATGACGACGCTATTCGGGAAAAGACCGCGAAGCTCTGGAGCGAGCTGAACGGTGTTACGATAACCCCCGACCAGATCAACTGCGACGGCTGCAGGGAGGCCGGGCGCAAGACCGTGTTCTGCGAAAGCATGTGCGCCGTGCGCCGCTGCGCGCGCGAAAGGGAGCTCTTCAGCTGCGGCTCCTGCGGCGAGATGGGCACATGCCCGAAGCTCGGCGCGATCACGGAACACAGCCCCGAAACGCTGACAAATCTTAAAGCGATCTCCCGCTGCGCGGCGGACGCGATACTCTTGAACGGCCCGTCCTCGGCCGGAAAATCCACGCTCGCGCGGGCGATAGCCGCGGCCTTACGGGGCCGGCGTGAATGCGCCGTTATTTCGCTCGACGATCACATGCTCATCGAGCCGTGGGAGCAGATATGGGAGGACGACGTTTTCGACGCGGTCCCAACCATGTCCGCCGAAACGGAAAAGGCGCTCGAAGCTGGCAAGCTCGCGATAATCGATCACGTAATAACGAGCGAGAGGATATGGGACGCGGCGATGTCGTCCCTGGGCGGAAGGCGCTGCCTTAAGGTGCTGGTGAGCTGCGATCCCGAGGTCCTTCGCGAGAGGGAAAGGAGCCGCGGCAACAGATTCCCCGGCTCGGCGGAGGATTCGCTCAAATACCTCTATCCCAAAGAAGGCTACGACCTCGCCGTCGACGCCGGCAAGACCTCCCCGGAGGATATCGCGGAAGAGATAGTGCGGCATGTTTTTGAATGATATGACAAAAAAAGCGGGCAGAGCTTAAGCCTGACCGCCGTAAGGATGTTTTCAACATGGCGGATCCGATATTTCGGATCCGCCATGACTTTATTTCGCGATTTAGGCTTCATAACACTCGGGTAAACGGTATTGCTTGCGTGGGCTTTGAATGGTATAATAGCCATAAACAAACACTAAAAGGAACCAATGCGAATATATGTCCTTGCGATACTATCTGTTCATTCATATAGGCATTACCGTCCTTGTTTTCCTTTTGCAGTTAATTAGGCGGAAAGACGCCTTTGACGAGCGCGTGCTGTTCTTTCCTCAACCTTATTATTGGATCATGACAGCCTGCGCCGTTATCTTTGTTTTTCCGTTCATCCCGTATTATATCGACGGTGAATGGGTAGGGGCATATTACGTTTTGCTCCCCGCATCGATCATTGCGAACGTTATTCGCATTCTTCAACTCAACTGGCGCATCGAGGTAGCGGAAGAAACGGCGGACTTTCGCAATTTCTTCGGCGCCAGCAGGAAGCTGGAGCTAAAGGGCGCAGTCGTCAAAAGCTCGGTCCTCCGCAGTCACATTTTTATTTCGGAGCACAAAAGGATTTTTATTAGCAACGATGTTTTGAACACGGGCAGCCTTATAAGGCAGATAGATGCAATAAACAGAAGAAAATAACACATTCACAAACAGAAATAATGTCTCTTTGCAAAGCGTCCGAACCCCGGGCGCTTTTTTGTTGCCAAAAACATTGAAAGGATGTGATGCCATGGCAAAGAAAAAGGAATCTCCCCGCATAGCGTTCAGGCTGACGGAGAGAGAAAAGAAGCAGGCGATGAGCCTTGCCGCGCGCTGCGGACTGAGTTTGAGCGAATACCTCAGGCAGAGGGCGTTGGGATTTGAACCGAAAGCGGTCCAGCCCGACGCTTATTTTGTTTTCTGCGAAAAGCTCGACCGGCTGACCGAACCGCCGTTTCCTCGAGTGGTATGAAGCTTAAATCGCGAAATAAAGTCATGGCGGATCCGAAATATCGGATCCGCCATGTTGAAAACATCCTTACGGCGGTCGGGCTTCTGCCCGCTTTTTTTGCTTTTTTTATGCGGTCACTTCCGCAAGGTACTCACTGACCTCGCGCTCGGTAGCAAAGGACATCGCCTTTGCCGCGATGCGGTCGGCCTCCTCCTTCGACCAGCGGGAAATGCATTTTCTGACGCGCAGCACGCTCGGCGCGGAAACGGAGAACTCCGTAAGTCCGAACGAAATGAGCAGCGGTATGAGCTTCGCGTTGGCGGCCGCCTCGCCGCACATGCCGACGGGTATGCCGGCCTCCCTGCCGCAGCGGATGGTCCGCTCGATCATGCGGAGCACGGCGGGCTGCAGCGCGGAGTAGAGATACGCCACGTTGCTGTTGCCCCTGTCGCAGGCCATCGTATAGCCGGTGAGGTCGTTCGTGCCGATGCTGAAGAACGCCGATTCCTTGGCGAGGACGTCCGCGAGCGTCGCAGCCGCGGCGGTCTCCACCATTATACCTACGTCGATATCCTTATTGAACGGTATGCCCAGGAGGGCAAGCTCCTTTTTGATATCCTCTATCATGGCCTTGCCCTCGCGCAGCTCCTCCACGCAGGTTATGAGCGGGAACATTATCTTTATGTCGCCGAACGCGCTCGCGCGGAGTATAGCCCTGAGCTGAGTCCTGAACAGATCCTTTTTCTTCAGGCAGTAGCGGATCGCGCGGAAGCCCATGAAGGGGTTTTCCTCCTTTTCGAGGCCCATGTACGGGATCTCCTTGTCGCCGCCGATATCGAGCGTGCGGATTATGAGGGGCTTTCCCTTCAAGACCAGCGCAGCTTTTTGATACGCCGCGAACTGTTCGTCCTCCGTGGGAACGGCGCTCCTGTCCATGAACAGGAACTCCGTGCGGAATAGGCCTACGCCCTCGCCGTCGAACTCCAGCACCTTTTCCGCGTCGTCGGGCTTGCCTATGTTGCAGACAAGCTCATACTCCGCTCCGTCCGCGCCCTTCGTTTTGCGGCCGCGGAACTTTTGAAGCTCGGCCTTTTCACGCAGGAACCTGTCGCGCTTTTCGGCGTATTCGTTGAGCACGTCGAAGCCGGGATCGGGTATAACGACGCCCGCGCTTCCGTCGACAATTACGGGCTGATCGTTCTTCAATACCGCCGTCGCGTTGGGAACGCTCAGTACCGCGGGGATCTCCAGCGCCCTCGCGAGTATCGCGGAGTGGGAGGTCTTGCCGCCGGTCTCGGTGATGATGCCGACGATATTGCCCTTTTTGATGCCCGCCGTCACGGAAGGAGTCAGCTCCTTTGTGAGCAGCACCGTGCCCTTCGGCGCGTCGGATACCTTTACCTCCTTTACGCCGAGCAGTATGCGGAGCAGGCCCGCCTTTATATCGCGGACGTCCGCCGCGCGCTGGCGCATCATTTCATCCTCCATGGAGGAGAATATCCCGATGAACATATCGCACATGGTCTCGTACGCGGCTTCGGCGCACTGGCCGCCCCTTATGAGGTTCTCCGTCTCGCCCTTGAGCGCGGGATCGTTTATGAGGGAGATATGCCCCTCCATAATCAGGGCCTCCTTCTCCCCCGCCGTTCTGCGCAGAGCCGCGGCGTCGCGGGTAGTATCCTTTATGAGCGTATCCACCGCCCTGCGGAACCTTTCGACCTCCGCTTCGGCATCCTCTACCGCGTGCGGGACGTATTCAAGGGTCGTCTCTTCGAGCAGCAGTATCCTGCCGATGCCGATACCGTCGGAAGCGGCTGTTCCCTTAATCATATTCTTCACCTCTTTTTGTCGAAAATGGAGCGCACGGTCCCCGCTTGCAACGGGGACCATGCCGAATTTTTACTCGCCGAAACCGCTCTCGATCATGGCGGCGGCAGCGGCCAGAGCCTCGTTTTCGCCCTCGCCGTCGCAGATGACGTCGATCTCACTGCCGACCTTTATGCAGGCCGCCATTATGAGCATGGGGCTCTTGGCGTTGACCTCCTTGCCGTTGAACCTGATCACCGTGCTGCAGGGATGCGCGGCCATAGCGGTCGCAAAATTGGTGGCGGGGCGCATGTGGAAGCCCTGCGCGTTCTTGACTGTGAAATGCTTCTGGACCATTGGATTCGTTCTCCTTTTAGAAATAGATTATCAGTCTTCGTTTTTGATGGGACGCTTGAGTATCGCGAGCATGAGCATGCCGACCACGGAGCCGATGGCGAGCGCGAGCAGGTAGAGCAGGGGCTTGCCTATCGTGGGCACTACGAATATGCCGCCGTGGGGCGCCATGAGGGTACAGCTGAACAGCCAGGAGAGGCCGCCCGCAACAGCCGCGCCGACCGCGCAGGAGGGTATGACCTTTAAGGGATATGCCGCGGCGTAGGGGATCGCGCCCTCCGTGATGAAGGAAAGACCCATTACGATATTGACCACGCCGTTCTTGCGCTCGTCCTGAGTCCAACGGTTCTTGAAGAAGATGGTGGAAAGGGCGATCGCGATGGGGGGCACCATACCGCCGATCATTACGGATGCCATGACCTGATAGCTTTCCGTCGTTGCCGAGGCGAGCATGCCGGTACCGAATACGTACGCCGCCTTATTGAGCGGACCGCCCATGTCGATGGACATCATCGCGCCGAGTATGCAGCCCAAGACGACGCCGAGGTTATGCTGGTTGAGCCAGAGCAGGCCGGAGGAGAGCGCGTTGTTGATCACGCCCATTATCGGGTTGACGGCGCACATCATCACCGCGACAATGCCGAGGCCCGCAAGGGGATATATGAGCACGGGCTTGAGGCCTTCGAGCGCCTTGGGGAGCTTGTCGCAGAGCTTCATGAACATCTTTATGAGCCAGCCTGCGAGGAAGCCCGCGAGCAGCGCGCCGAGGAAGCCGGAGGGAGTTGCCGAAGCCGCGAAGGGATCCGCGAAGGTCGCGCCGGTCGAGGCAAGGTAGCCGCCGACGATACCAACGAGCAGGCCGGGCCTGTCGGCTATCGACATTGCGATAAAGCCTGCGAGTATCGGGAGCATGAAGCCGAACGCAGCCTTGCCCATTGCCATGAACCAGGAGGCCGCGGGCTGAGTCGTGCCGAAGCCGCTGCCGCCCGTCACGCCGGACGCCGCGTCGATGAGGAACGCTATCGCTATGAATATGCCGCCCGCCACGACGAAGGGCAGCATGTGCGATACGCCGTTCATCAGGTGCTTATACAGCTTGCGGCCGAAGCTCTCATTGCCGATATCCGCGGAGGCTTCCGCCTTCTTGTCGGCCTTGAACACCGGCGCCTCGCCGTTCATTATCTTATTGATGAGCTCTTCGGGCTTATGGATGCCGTCCGCGACCTTTGTGGACCAGACGGGCTTGCCGTCGAACCTCGCGGTGTCGACGCTCTTGTCCGCGGCGATTATAATGCCGTCGCAGTTCGCGATATCCTCCGCGGTGAGCATGTTCTTTGTGCCGCCGGAGCCGTTGGTCTCGACCTTTATGGGTATGCCGAGCTTTTCGCCCGCCTTCTGGAGCGCCTCGGCCGCCATGTAGGTATGCGCTATGCCCGTGGGACACGCGGTCACCGCGAGCACGCGGAAGCCCTCCTTCTTTTCGGGAGCGGCCTTGACCTCATCGGGGAACTTCTCCGTCTCCGCGGCGTCGATGAGCGCAAGGAACTCCTCCGGCGACTGCGCGTTCTTGAGCTTTTCGGTAAGGTCCATGTCCATAAGGAGCTGCATCATCCTTGCGAGCACCTCCATGTGGACGTCTCCGTCCGGGGTGGCGGCGATCATGAACAGGAGCTTTGCGGGCATCCCGTCGGGAGAGCCGTAATCCACGCCGGCGGGCGCGGTCATCGCGGTCAGCGCAGGCGCCTTTACGGCCGCGCTCTTTGCGTGGGGGATGGCGATCTCCATGCCGATGGCGGTGGTGCCCATCGCTTCTCTGGCGAGTATGCCTTCCCTGTAAGCGGCAACGTCATTGAGATTGCCGCAGGCAGCGTGAAGAGCGACCAGCTGCTCTATTGCTTCCGCCTTGTCAGCGGGAGCGGCGCCGATCCTTATGCCCTCCTTTTTGAGTAGGTCAGTGATACGCATATGATTCCTCCTATTGGATTTTTATTCGAATAATTGCATGAGCTCGTCTATCTTCTCCCTTGTGGCGAGGCCGTCAAGGAACGCCGTCGCGTTGCCGCACGCGCTGCCGAGCTTGAGCGCGTAGGCGTAGTCGCCCTTCGCGATGTATCCAGCGACAAAGCCGGCGACCATCGAATCTCCCGATCCGACGGTGTTTTTGACCTTGCCCTTTATGACGCCCCGCTTATGCACGGCGCCGGTCTCGTCAAGGAGCATCGCCCCTTCACCGCCGAGGGACACGAGCACGTTGCGCGCGCCCATCTCCTGCAGGCGGCGGGCGTAGTAAAGAGTGGTCTCCTCATCCTTGACCTCCGCGCCGAATATCTCGGAGATCTCCTGCCGGTTGGGCTTTATGAGGAACGGGCGGTACTTCAATGAGTTGACGAGCAGTTTCTTCGTCGCGTCGACGACGATCCTCACGTCGCGGTCCTTAAGCCTTTCGAGTATCCTTTCGTACACGTCGTCGGGCATGGTCTTGGGTATGCTGCCCGAAAGTATGAGGGTGTCGCCGTTCCCGATGCCGTCGGTCTTTTCCATGAACGCGGCGAGGGCTTCGTCGTCGATATGGGGCCCCTGCCCGTTTATCTCCGTCTCCTCGTCCGACTTGATCTTGACGTTGATGCGCGAGATACCCTCCTTTAGATGGATGAAATCCGTAGTGATGCGGGGATGCTTCGTGCCCTTTTCGATGGCCTCGCCCGTGAAGCCGGCTACGAAGCCCAACGCGGTGTTGTCAAGGTCGAGCTCCGCGAGTACGTGGGAAACGTTGATCCCCTTTCCGCCGAAGTAGTATTCCTCCCCGGTGGTGCGGTTCGTGATGCCGTTCACAAGCCTTTCGATATGGACGACATAGTCGATAGAGGGATTGAGAGTTACCGTATAGATCATCGATCCACCTCCTTAACGATGGTCTTTTCGCCGAACCCGCCCTTGGGCATGCGGTCCGTGAGGATACAGCAGGCGTCCAGCCGTGAGAATGTCACGGGGAACGCCCGGTTGAACTTTGTATGATCGGCGAGCACGAAGGATACGAAGCTCCTTTCGATGGCGCACTGCTTGATATTGGCCTCCGCTACGTCGGGAGTGGTGAAGCCCTCGTCGAGCGAAATACCGTTCGTGCCCATGAACGCCTTTGTGAAATTGTATTTCTGGAGCCCGCGCATCGCCTCCGAGCCGACGACGGCCTCCGTCGACGGGCGCAGTCTGCCCCCGATGAGATATACGCTGAAGCCCGCCCTCAAAAGCCTGTACGCGTGAACGACGCCGTTCGTCACATAAGTCGCGTTCTTGTTCTTGAGATGCGGTATCATGCAGGCGGTCGTCGTCCCGGAATCTATGAATACGAAGTCGTCGTCGCGGATCATCGTGGCGGCATAGGCCGCGATCCTGTCCTTCTCCTCGAACATCACGGATTCGCGGCGGCTGACGTGCTCCTCCACAAGGCCCATCTGGCGCAGGGAAGTCGCGCCGCCGAAGACCTTTTTGAGCTTCCCCTCCGCAGCTAAGGCGTTGAGATCGCGCCTTACCGTCGCCTCGGAGGCGTCAAGCAGCGCACTGAGCTGCGCGACCGTAGCCGCGCCCTCCGCTCCGAGATGCTCCAATATTATCTGATGCCTTTCCTGTGCGAGCATTGCTTTCACCTCGTTAATATATTATACTCTTTCGCGAGCAAAGTCAAGCAGATCCGATCAAAAAACAATAAAAAATCCGCAAAAATCTTTTCTTGTTTGATCGAGTCGGCTCGTATCGGCCCTGCATGCTTCGGGAGCGGATATTGGAGCTTGCATTATCGCGTCAAAAAGGGTATCATCTTGAAAAAGAAAGCGATCCTTCGGAAAAGGAGGCGGCCGTACGGCCGGAAAAATCATGAAGCTGGTGTTCATATTGGGAGACGCGGCGGTCGGGAAGATGACCGTCGGTCAGGAGCTTATGAAGATAACGGACCTGAGGCTCTTTCACAATCACATGACGATCGAGCCCGTGATCGAGATATTCGGGCGCTATGACGGGAAAACGATACTGGATCTGCGCGAGGTCATATTCCGCAATTTCGCCGCCTCGGATAATTACGGCATGATATTCACATATCTTATGGCCTTCGATATGAAGGAGGATTGGGATTACATCGAACATGTCAAGGAGATCTTCGCGCCGTACGGGACAGAGTTCTATTACGTTGAGCTCATCGCCCCGCAGGAGATAAGGCTCGAGCGGAACGTGAGCGAGAACCGTCTGAAGAACAAGGCCTCCAAGCGGGACATCGAGACGTCGAACCGCCGTCTTAAGAACGACGACAGCAGATACCGCTGCGTGAGCTTTGAGGGCGAGATACCCTTTGAAAACTATCTTCGGATCGAAAACTCCGATATGGCGCCGGAGGAGGCCGCAAGGCTCATAAAGGATACCTTCGGGCTCTGACAGTATCATATCATTATTCTAAAGGCGGCCCGGTATTACTGGCCATCCGCCATAATACGCGAGTTCATTGCGGTCTTTACCGAAAAGCGCTTCCTTATCTGGGCGCTCATAGGGTATCTGATATTCATTAGCCCGATACTTTACATGCTTCTTTCCCGATAATGAAAAGCCGATACGGCAGGAGGAAAATATGATAGTCAGCAGCGGACACGGAAAGATCGGTTTCGACGCCGGCGGCGGGAGCGTATTGCGAAAGAGCGATATGGCTTTTTGGATGAACCAGCCCGAGCGCACCGACCGCAGAGGGATCTGCTTTGAGCTTTCGGAAGAGGTGCAGGAGGTCGAGCAGGGCTTTTTCCAGCTCGTCCCCACCATCTGCGAGCTGAGGATACTCGGCCCCAAAAGCACGATATTCCTTTCGGAGGAGGACGCGGAGCTGTTCCGCAGAAACGACGTGCTCATACGCGGCGCGTTTGGCAGCGCGGCGGAACGCTTCGCGAAGGAATATCGCCTGCGCTTCCTGCACGCGGATACGGTGCTTGCCCGCAGCGGGGATTATTTCGAGCGCGGGATCGATACGATAACCCTCTGTTTCTATCACGACGGCAGCGCTTATATCAATCAGGACTGCAAATGCCCCGGCATCTCCGCGGGCAACGTCGGCGGAGGCGAAGTCGATATAGCCCTTCCCGACGATTTTTACATGACTATGACGCCGGAGGAGGTCGCCGGGCTGTGCTGGGGCTCCTGTTACGGCAAAATACTGGAGAAGGGCATACTTGCCTCGATAATGAAAAAGGCTAAACGCAAAAAGGGTTTTCTGATAGATAACCGTGCCCGCGAGTGACCCGCGCGGTCGGGAGGAGATATGGAAGAAAAGAAGACGCCGGCAAAGCGGGAGCTTGCGGAGGCGCTCGAAGCGCTCGGCATGCCGGGAGTCGGCGAGGAATGCATCACCGCATTCATCTGCGCCGAGGACGGCTATAAATACGCCGCCTGGCTCGTCGAGCGCGGAGGAGAAAAATACGTCCTCAAAAGGGCGAAGGGCCTCGAGTTGGAGGCCTATCGCTGCTTTTTCGTGCCGAAAAAGCCATACGCTCCTGCGTTCTGCGGCTCCTGTGAGCTGAACGGCGAACCCTATTTCCTCATGGAATACTGCGAGGGCGGCGATCTTCGCCGATGTGATACGGAAAGGCTTTTAAAGGCGCTCGACGCGCTTATCGCGATGCAGGAGGAGTTCTGGCAGCGCGAGGAGCTGTACGGTTCCGCCGTAACTATCGAGCGCGCGCTCAAGGCGATCGAAGACCGCGGGAGCTGGCTCGGCTCCGAGCTGCTCGAAGCCGCCTACGCCCGGTTCGTCGAGGCGTACAAGCAGACCCCGCGCACGCTCTGCCACGAGGATCTGCTGCCCATGAACCTGCTTATCGGCGAGCGTGCGGTGCTCATCGATTGGGAATACGGCGGGGTGCTCCCCTACCTCTCCTCCTTCGCGAGACTCATCGCCCACTGTCGGGAGGAGCAGGACGCGTATTTTTACATGACTCGCGCGGACCGCGAGCTCGCGATAAGCTACTATTATGAAAACCTCCCGAAAAAGCACGGGATAAGCTATGAGGAATACTCGCGTTCACTCGATCTCTTCCTGTTCTACGAGTACTGCGAATGGATAATGCTCGGCAACCGCTACGACTCCCGTTCGGACGAGCGGTACGGCTATTACACGAAGCTTGCGGAGGATATGGCCGGTAAAATACTTCATGCAGAGGGCCTTGCATGATGGAGACCGAAAGACTGCTGATCGACCGTATGCGGGAAACGGACAAAGAGGATTATTTCACAAACATCCCTCACGACAGAAGGGTGCTCGAAACGTTTATCTGCAAATACGCGGAGACGCCCGACGAGATCGACATAAGCCCCTACGTCGCGAACGAGGCGATGTTCGCGATACGCCTCAAGGAGACGGGGCGGCTCATAGGAGTTATCCTCTATTTCGACGCGGCGGAGGATTCCTGCGAGATCGGCTACGCCATAGGCTCCCCGTACTGGGGGCGCGGCTATGTGACCGAGGCGGCGAAAAGGTTCGTCGACTACTGCCTGTATGAGAAGGGCTTTGAGACCGTCCGCGCGGCGTTCTTCACCGGCAACGAGGCCTCGCGGCGCGTGATGGAGAAATGCGGGATGAGCTTTGAACGGTTCTCGGAAAAGGAGCTTACATACCTCGGCGAGGAACGGGATCTGACCTATTATTCCATAAGCAGGGACGGCCGGAAGTATCCGGGCGTACAATAACATGATTTGAAAGGCGGCGGCTATGGAAGTCATCAAAACGAACAAGCTGACGAAATACTACGGGCGCGCCCGCGGCATCATCGATCTTGCCCTGACCGTTGAAGAGGGCGAATGCTTCGGCTTCATCGGCCCCAACGGCGCGGGAAAATCCACCACGATCAGGACCCTTTTGGGCCTCATCTCCCCCACCTCCGGAAATGCGGAGGTGCTCGGGATGGATATCGTAAAGAAGAAGACCGCGATACTGCGCGAGGTGGGCTACCTCCCCTCCGAGGCCGTGTTCTATTCCGGGATGAAGGTCCGCGAGGTATTGAAGCTTTCCGCCGATCTTCGCGGGAAGGACTGCAAAAAGGAAGCCGCCGAGCTCTGCGAAAGGCTCAGGCTCGACGCCTCCCAGAAGGTCGACGAGCTCTCCTTCGGCAACAGGAAGAAGGTCGCCATCGTCTGCGCGCTGCAGAGCGATCCCAGGCTGTTGATACTTGACGAGCCGACGGGCGGTCTCGATCCCTTGATGCAGCACGAGTTCTTTGAGATAATACGCGAGCGGAACCGCGCCGGATCCACCGTGTTCCTCTCGAGCCACATACTCTCCGAGGTGCAGCGCAACTGCACCCGCGCGGCGATAATCAGGGAGGGGCGGCTCATCGCCTGCGGCAGCGTCGACGAGCTTGCAAAGAGCAGCGCGCGGCGCATTTCGGTCAGCGGTAACGTGGATCTTGAAGGCCTCGAGGGCATAAAGGATATGAAGACCGGCGGGAATACCGCGAGCTTCCTTTACAGCGGGGATATGGACGCCCTTATCAGAAGGCTGTCCCTTGGAAAGGTCGAAGACCTCGGCATTTCGGAGCCGGATCTTGAGGAGATATTCATGCACTATTACGAGAAGGGCGGTGACGAGGCATGACGATAGTCAGACACGAGCTTAAGCGCGGCCGCACCGGTTTCATTATCTGGACTTCCATAATAGGCTTCATGCTGGCGGTATGCATATTCATCTATCCGCAGATGAAGGGGCAGATGGACGACTTCGGCGATATCTTCGCCTCCATGGGCTCTTTCACGGAGGCCTTCGGCATGGACAGGCTGAACTTCGGCACTCTGCTGGGATACTACGCGATCGAGTGCGGCAACGTGCTCGGTCTTGGCGGGGCGTTCTACGCGGCGCTCTGCGCGGTCTCCTCGCTCAGCAAGGAGGAGAAGGAGCGGACGGCGGAGTTCCTTTTGACCCATCCCGTGAGCCGCGTGCGCATAGTGACCGAAAAGCTGATCTCCGTCGTTATACGCATACTGGCTTTGAACGCGATAGTGTTCGCGGTCTCGGTCCTTTCCATGGCCGCGACCGGTGAGGCCGTCCCCTGGAAGGAGCTTTGCCTGATACACATCGCATACCTGCTCCTGCAGCTTGAGATCGCGGGCGTCTGCTTCGGCATATCCGCCTTCACGCGCGGCGGAAGCGTCGGCCTGGGCCTCGGGATCGCCGCGGTCGCCTACTTCATGAACATAATCGCGAACCTGACCGATCAGGCGAAGTTTCTGAAATACGTCACCCCCTACGGCTACTGCGAGGGCGCCGATATAATCGAGAACTGCTCCCTCGACTGGCCTAAGGTTGCCATCGGCGCCGCAATATGCGCCGCCGGCGTCATCGCCGCGTACCTCAAATACCCGCGCAAGGACATTCGCTGATCTCGAAAAAGAAATAAGGCCATGACTTCTCATGGCCTTTTCTTTTTCAGTCGTCATAGTCGAGCTCCATCTCCTCCATCCAGACGGGATCGAGCTTCGTTTTTTTCATTACCGCACCGCAGCCGGGGCATTTCTTGTACGGCCTGCCGAACGCGGCGCTCACTCCCCGTATGTGACCGAAAGGTCGTCGAGACAAAGCAGCGCGGGCGGTCTGCCCTCCGCGGCGCCGGCGTCGATGTTTATCCATGTGCGGGTCTTGATTATGCGTCCCGCGTACTCGCTGCCGTAATAGAGCGTCGGCGTATGCCCGAAAACGGTGATGATATCGTCGAAATACTCCGTATCGAGCTTCGGCCGCTCCCATATAATGTCGAACGGCTGATAGTCGCGGAGCTTCTTTTCGGGCGAGAAGCCGCCGAGCCCGCCGTGCACGAGCAGGAAATCCCTTCCTCCCGCGGAAACGGCTCCGACGAGCGGCGCGTCCCTTAAGAACTGCAGTATGTCGCGGAAGGCATCCGGCTCCTCATGCTCCAGCTTGTGCAGGGTCGTAAGCGTCACCCCGCCGCCGTTCCTCAAATATCTTTCGAGCGCCTTCGTCTTTACGGTATCGAGCTCGTTAATGCTCTCCTCCGTTATCTCGCCGAAAAGGAAATCGCAGGCGAGCAGCATATCCTCATGATTGCCCAGAATGAACTCGAAATTGGGCTGCGCCATTATGTAGCGCAGCAGCTCAACGCCGCCGTCGCCGTTGCGGTCGATGACGTCGCCTATCACATAGAGCGTATCCGCCTCCGAAAAGCCTACGCTGTCAAGCAGCGCGCGGAACTTTTCCAAGGGGTAGCCGTGAAGATCGGAGATCGCGTAGACCATACAGTCCCTCCCTTTCGTTCCGTTACGGAAGATCCCTGTCGGAATCGAGCTCGCGCACGGGGAGCGAGTATTTTTCGAGCAGGGGCATGAGCTTTTCCTCCACCGCCGCGTCGGAAGGAGCGGTGCCGTCAAGATCGAGCAGGCGGCCGTCCTTCATCACCAATACGTAGGAGCTTCGCCGGATCCTGTCGCCGTACACGTTGTACCGGGACGATATATGGCATATCTCCTCTATCTCGTCGAACATGTACGTCTCCCTGCGGAACACGTTTTCGTCTCCCGCGGTATCGATCCTGTCCTGATACACGCGCGCGGAGGGAAGGGTTATCATTATGAACACGCCTATCGCGAAGCCGGCAGCGGCGGCAAATCCCAATCCCGCGAGCTTATCCGTGAGCTTGCCGTTCTTGACGATATCTCTTTCGATCATTGCCTTTGCCCGCTTGGGGCAGAGGAGCTTAATGAGTTTTTTCCTGAGCAGCACCGCGCCGAATATCGCGGGGGTCGCCGCAAGCAGAAAGCACGCGTACCACGGCGCGGCGAAGTATGTCTCTGTCCCCGCGAAGAATATGCGGTCGAATATCAGCTTTGCGATAAGGAACAGCGCGGATAACGCGGCAAATACGATGAGCACCGTCCCGAAAGCGACGGGGAGCGCCTTCTTATCCGCCTTCTCCTCCTTGATCACCGCGTTGCACTCATCCGGCATGGGCAAAAAGTCCCCGCCGCGCGCCTTCAGATGATCGGAAAGCCGGTTCTGGTACTCCAGCGTCTTGCCTTTTGCGCGTAGCTTTTCGATGAGCTTTATCGCTTTTTGGGTGTCGCCCGCGAGCAGCGCGCGGTTGACGGGGCCCTTCGTGTAGTCGCTTATCACGAACGGTTCGCGGGAGATCGCCGGAAACTCCGGGAATATGAGCCTGCGCTCCAAATAATCGTCCGGACCTACCTCCCTCTCCCACGGGAGCCTGCCCGCGGCCGCGGCCTCCTCTATCTCGGGGAGGTACTGCTTTATAATGCCCCAGAGCGCGGCAAAGCAGGCTTCGAGCCTTTGCTCGTTCTCTATCTGTGCAAAAAACGTGCTGCGGAACTCCGGTATGTCCAGCTCCACGAATATCTCCGGGAGGAAATAGAATACCTCCGTGTTTTTGTTGGGGTAGATCCTGCAGTAGAGCACGTTGTTCACCTGCCCCAGCGAGTTCCTTTTGAACACGAGCTCGAGCTTTATATAGCGGAGGAGCATCGTGAACTCGGCGAACTTGCGGTCCGAGACAAAAGCGGTCCCCAATGCCGCCGCATCCGCAGCGGCGCTCTCGCAGAGCCCGCGGAATCTTTCTTCAAACATGGCGCACCTCTCCCCGCGCATTGGAAGCGCGGCACGGTCTTTCAAAAGATTATAACATTTCCCGCGCTTCCCCGCAACGGGACGAAGGAATATCGTTACTTTTTGCGGTTTGTTGTAGACTATTTTCACATCAGATGATATAATCTCCGTATCAAGACCGATTCTTTTCAGGAGGTCACTATATGTGGATCACAGCCAGAGAAAGAAAATACGCGCAGCAAAACTTCAATGAGGTCCATCACACGACCCTGAATCCCGAGGGGCCTGGCGTGGTGAGGATACATCTTATCCCGCCCGTCCTGCGCGGGAAGTGCGAGCTCGCCTCAAGCATCGTGATACTCAACGGTCAGGACGTGCTCCCCGTGAACCTTTCATGGAGCATACTGCTCATCGAGTTCATAAAGGAGGTCAACCGCTTCAGCGGCAGAGCCGTGACGGACGAGGATCTTGAGGTCATTCGGAAGAATACCCTGAAGTCCGTAAGGCGCGTCTATCCACTCATCGGCGCGGGGAGGAT
The DNA here is from genome assembly GCA_017616435.1 of Clostridia bacterium. Taxonomy (GTDB): domain Bacteria; phylum Bacillota; class Clostridia; order Christensenellales; family CAG-138; genus UBA3857. The sequence goes on along the minus strand of JAFZYC010000012.1, from coordinate 62,983 downwards.
GAACCGCGATATCTACTACCTTATGAACACATTCAAGCAGGTCGCTTACGGCGAGCCCGTCGACGCCCAGATCGGCGTTATGGAGCTCGGAGCGTACGCGCCCTACATGCGCGCGCCGCATCGCATGGATCTTATGGTCAGCGCCATGACGAAGGACGGCAAGTGGCACTGCAATCAGCGCTGCGTCCACTGCTACGCGGCCGGTCAGCCGGAGGCCTCCGAGGAGGAGCTTTCGACCGACGAATGGAAGCTGATCATCGACCGCTGCCGCGAAGCCTGCATACCGCAGGTGACGTTCACCGGCGGCGAGCCCACGATGAGGGACGACCTTCCCGAGCTCATCGACTACGCGAAATGGTTCATCACCCGCCTCAACACCAACGGCGTGAAGCTCACGAAGGAATACTGCAAAGAGCTCCGCGCGGCTTCGCTCGACAGCATGCAGATAACGTTCTACTCAAGCGACGAGGCGATACACAACGCGCTCGTCGGCACGAACGGGTACAGCCATACGGTCGAGGGCATCAAAAACGCGCTCGAAGCCGGCATCAATATCAGCGTCAACACCCCGCTCTGCACGAAAAACCGCGACTATCGCGCTACGCTCGAGTTCCTGCACGGCCTCGGCGTGACGTACGTCACCTGCTCCGGCCTCATCACGACGGGCAACGCCGCGCTGGAGGGCTCCGAAAGGCTGCAGCTCAGCCGCGGGGAGATATCCGAGATACTCCGCGAGAGCGTCGAATACTGCTACGCGAACGGCATGGAGATAAGCTTCACCTCCCCCGGATGGGTCGACGAGGAGCTTTGCTCCGAGCTCGGGATACGCACCCCCAACTGCGGCGCGTGCCTGAGCAACATGGCAGTAACGCCGGGCGGCAACGTCGTTCCCTGTCAGAGCTGGCTATCAGGCCCGGTGCTGGGCTCGATGCTCCGCGACGACTGGGCGGATATCTGGAACTCGGAGGAATGCCGCGAGCGCCGCGGCTACTCCGCGCAGATGCGCTGCGAATGTCCCTTGCGCAAAACGGCCGCAGCCCACTTGACCGAATCCACGAAAGGAGAGCCGTGCGCGGACGGCAGTGAACAGCTATGAAAAGACGTATCGCCGCATTACTGCTCATCGCACTTCTGATCGTCCTGCCCATAACGGCGCACGCCTACGGGCATCTGGATGAGATCGTAAACTATACCGTAACAATAGACGTCAACGAGGACGGCACCCTTTACATGCAGTACCATATCGAATGGAAGGTGCTGGATTCCGATTCCGAAGGCCCGCTCACATGGGTCAAGATAGGTATTCCCAACGACCACGTTACCTCCATCGAAGGGCATTCCTCCGCGATAAAGAGCATTTCCTACTACTCCACCGGCGGGGACTTCGTAAGGATCGATCTTGACCGCAAGTATCTTGCCGGCGAGACCGTTATACTCGATTTCTCGCTCGTGCAGGACTATATGTATCAGGTCAATGAGCAGGTCGAGGGAGAGACGGTCTACCGCTTCACGCCCGGCTGGTTCGATGAGATCGACGTCGACCGCATCGAGGTCAGGTGGAACAGGGAAAACTCCCTCAGCCGCTTCCCCTCCTGCGAGATATCGGCGGGCGGCTACTATATCTGGACCGACTCGCTCGAGGCCGGCGAGAGGATGACGGAGATGTCCGTGACCTACCCCAACGACGCGAGGGACTTCGACGTTACGAAGACCATAGAGACCGCGGACAGCTACAACGGCTATGACGACGACATGGGAACGTTCGCGAAGATCGGCTCCTCCTTCGTCACCGTGTTCGTTGTGATAATGATAATCGGCTTTATCCTGAGCAAGTCCGCATACAGCAAGTCGGCGAACTTCACTGAGACGCAGAAGAAGATCACCCGCACGAAGGTCGTCTACCACCCCACCTGCCCGAGCTGCGGCGCGCCGCGCCCGGAGGGCAAGGACAACTGCCAGTACTGCGGCACGAGCTTTATAAAGAGCGAGGAGGTCGTGACCGAGGAGGAGATACCCGCAGAGGAGAAGGAGCTCCGCCGCAAGGATACCGACGGAATGTACCCCTATTCCTCCGATCCCAACACGTTCATCCGTGTGCACGTGGTGCCCGTCAGGGTAAGGACCTCCGCGCCTAGATCCTCCGGCGGACACAGCTCCTGCGCGCACAGCTCCTGCGCGTGCGCTTGCGCCTGTGCCTGTGCCTGCGCCGGCGGCGGCAGAGCCGGCTGTACGGCAAAGGACTTCTACAATACGGAGCTGAAGCTCACTCAGCTCGAGCTTAAGAAAAAGGCAAAAAAGCACGCCGCCGAATGATATGAGCCATAAAAACTGCCGGATGCATCTGCATCCGGCAGTTTTCATATCCGTTTATTTGCCCCGCGCCTTTGAGCAGGCTCCGCTCATGAGGCAGTTCGCGCATCCGCAGCCGCAGCTGCTTTTGCCCTTTCTTTTATCCAGCGCGAGCTTCACGATAACACCCGCTATGATGAGCGCAAGCACCAGCACGGTGATCAGCGTCGCGGCGTTCTTCGCTATCCATTCAAACATCCGACCGCCTCCTCACCTTATCGCTATGTCCTTTTCGAGCGTCGAAGCCTCCCTGTACCTCTTAAAGAACAGCATATAGACGATCACGGCGAGCACGGCGATCGCGGCGACGAGACCTATCACGTTGAGGCCGCCCGTGAATATGCCGCCGAACTGGTTTATCATGAGCGCGATCGCATAGGCGAAAACGCACTGATAGCCGATCGCGAACCAGGTCCACTTGGCGCTGTTCATCTCACGCCTGATGGCGCCGATAGCCGCGAAGCAGGGCGCGCAGAGCAGGTTGAACACGAGGAAGGAATAGCCGGTGACGCCGGTAAACGCCTGCGCTATGGCCTGCCTTGCGGTAAGCTCGCCCGCACCGTAGAGTATGCCCATAGTGCCGACGATATTCTCCTTGGCTACAAGTCCGGTTATGGAGGCGACCGCCGCCTGCCATGTGCCCCAGCCGAGAGGCGCGAATATCCACGCGATGGCGCCGCCGATCGCAGCGAGGATGGACTGATCGAGCTCATCCTCGGCAAGCATGCGGAACACACCGTCCACCGTGCCGAAGAAGGAGAGGAACCAGACCACGATCGTGGAGAGCAGGATTATCGTGCCCGCCTTCTTAATGAAGGACCAGCCGCGCTCCCACATGGAGCGGAGCACGTTGCCGAGGGTGGGCCAATGGTATGCGGGCAGCTCCATTACGAAGGGAGCGGGCTCGCCCGCGAACATCTTCGTCTTCTTCAGCATTATGCCGGAGATGATTATCGCGGCCATGCCGATAAAGTAGGCGGATACGGAGACCAGAGCGTTGCCGCCGAATATCGCGCCGGCGATCATCGCGATAAAGGGGATCTTCGCTCCGCAGGGGATGAAAGTCGTAGTCATTATAGTCATGCGGCGGTCGCGCTCGTTTTCGATGGTGCGCGAGGCCATGATGCCGGGTATGCCGCAGCCCGTGCCGATGAGCATGGGGATAAACGACTTGCCGGAGAGACCGAACCTGCGGAAAACGCGGTCGAGCACGAAAGCTATTCGCGCCATGTAGCCGCAGGCTTCGAGGAACGCGAGGAGCAGGAACAGTACGAGCATCTGCGGTACGAAGCCCAGCACAGCGCCGACGCCCGCTACGATACCGTTCTGAATGAGGCCGTAAAGCCAATCGGGAACTTTGGAATTGCCCTCGGGATCGAGCAGGAGTTTATCTATGAGCGCGGGGACGCCCGGCACCCAAACGCCGTCCTCCGCGGGATCGGGCTCGTCAAAGCCCTTCTCCTCGAGGTACTTAACGGCGTCCTTATAGCTCATACCGACCACGTCGTCGCCCGCGTTCTCGGGGACTTCGTCGAAGTAGACGGTCATTTCGGAAGTGGCAAGGGTCTCGTCATCCTCCACGGTGATTGTGGCGGTGCCGCTGCCCTCAACAGCCTTGAGCTTGGCAAGGGCGGCCTCGGGGTCGAAATCCTCCGCCTCGGTATCGAGCTCGCAGAACGCGCCGATGGCGTTCATGGCGTCCTCGTACTCGCCCGCCTTTTCCTCATACGCGGCCTTGCCTATCCCCAAAAGATGCCAGCCGTCGCCGAACAGTCCGTCGTTCGCCCAGTCGGTGAGCCTTGTGCCTATCGCGTTCGGAGCCATCGCGATAAAATAGACGAGGAACATTACGAGGGCGAATATCGGCAGTCCCAGCCAGCGGTTGGTGACGATCTTATCGATCTTGTCGGAAGTCGTCATGCGGCCGCGGTCCTTCTTCTTATAGCAGGACTTGAGCATTTCCGCTATGCAGATATAGCGTTCGTTGGTGATTATGGATTCCGCGTCGTCGTCAAGCTCGGTCTCCGCAGCGGCGATATCCTTCTCGATATGAGCCATGGTCTCCGCGGGGATATTGAGGCGGGAAAGCACCTTGTCGTCGCGTTCGAACACCTTTATCGCATACCAGCGCTGCTGGTCCTCCGGCATATCGTGGACGACCGCCTCCTCGATATGGGCTATGGCATGCTCCACCGGGCCGGAGAATGTGTGCTTCGGCACCGTCCTGCCGTGCTGCGCGGCCTCGACCGCGGCTGCGGCGGCTTCGTCCACGCCCTTGCCCTTCAGCGCGGAGATCTCAACTATTATGCAGCCGAGCTGCCTTGAAAGTTCCGGCACGTTTATCCTGTCGCCGTTCTTTTTGACGACGTCCATCATATTTATCGCGACGACCACGGGGATACCGAGCTCCGTCAGCTGCGTCGTGAGGTAGAGGTTCCTTTCCAGGTTGGTGCCGTCCACGATATTGAGCACCGCGTCGGGGCGCTCGTCGATGAGGTAGCTCCTCGCGATGACCTCCTCCGGCGTGTACGGTGAGAGTGAGTATATGCCCGGAAGATCCGTAACGGTCACTCCGTCATGCTTCCTCAGCTTGCCTTCCTTCTTTTCCACGGTGACGCCCGGCCAGTTGCCTACGAACTGGTTGGAGCCCGTGAGCGCGTTGAACAGGGTGGTCTTGCCGCTGTTCGGGTTGCCCGCAAGGGCGATCTTTATGTTCATGCGATACTCTTCCTTTCCGCCCGAAGGGGCTTTACTCTACCTCTATCATCGCTGCGTCGGCCTTCCTTATGGAAAGCTCGTAGCCGCGCACATTGACCTCCACGGGGTCGCCCAAAGGCGCGACCTTGCGGACGTAGACCTCCACGCCCTTCGTGATGCCCATGTCCATTATCCTGCGCCTGACCGCGCCCTCACCGTGGAGCTTCACCACCGTCACGGTGGAGCCGATGGGTGTTTCTCTTAACGTTTTCATCTGCTTTTCCTCCTTTTTCAGACCATTATCTTACCCGCAAGTTCGCGGCTCAGGGCCACGCGGGACTCTTTTACCCTGATAATGATGTTCCCTCCGAGCTGTGAGATTAGACTGACCCTCTCGCCCGCGGTAAACCCCATATCCTCAAGATGCTTCTTTATCTCCGGCGAGCCGCCGACCTTTCGTATCACTAGCTCCCCGCCGGGTTCAGCCAAATACAGTGGCATCATATCCGACCTCCTTCTATGTTCCGTCACATCGGTTAGTTTCTGCTAACCCTGTTTCCGAAAAAATCGGTTAGTCGACGCTAACCACGCCGTATTATAGTTAGCTTCCGCTAACTTGTCAAGGGTTTTTTCGAATTTTTATATTTTCTTGCGGGATCGCGCTCAAAGTGGTAATATAGATACGAAATAAAAGGAAAGGCAGCCGGCGTCATGAACATTCAGGAATCGGGCGAGATGTATCTGGAGAACATACTGATACTGTCGCAGCAGAAGGATAGGGTCCGTTCCGTCGACATAGCGGAGCGCATGGGCTTTTCGAAGCCCTCGGTCAGCCGCGCGGTGGGGCTCCTTCGCCGCAACGGCTATATCGATGTAGACGGGGGCGGCTCCGTTACCCTTACGGCCTCCGGCAGGGAGATCGCCGAGACCATCTACGAAAGGCACAGGATACTTACCGCTGTGCTCATTTCCCTCGGCGTAGACGATGAGACCGCGGCGGAAGACGCATGCAAGATAGAGCACTATATCAGCGACCGCACTTTCGAGGCCGTGAAAAAGCACCTTTCGGAGCACGGCAGAACCGAATAACGTGATCGCTTCCGCCGCGCGGAGTTTTCTCTCCGCGCGGCTTTTCTTTTTGGCGAGTCAAAGGCGAAGGGCGGATTATTTACGTACAATTTACATTTGGGGGTTTGAACAATCCGCTGATTTATGGTAGTATAATGGGGCAATATAATAAAATGGGCAGTTTGTACAGATGCGCTATTGTCAAAGCTCCGCTGTGCAGACGGGAAGGATACATGGTTTGAAAAAATACGGAACACTGCTGATATACGTGCTCGTCGCCGCCGCGGTGATACTGCTCGTTATCGGAGGCTCGGGCGGTCAGAGCATAAAGCCGCAGGAGTACAGCTTCGGCGAGTTCTCCGACATCGTGCGCGATGGCATGACTACAGAGGAGGGCGAAAGCTACACCGCCAACAAGAACATACTTGCGGTAAGGATCTCCGGCACGGAGCTTTACGGCCTCTACACCCCCGACTATTACAAGGAGGTCAACAAGAAGGCGCTTACGGAGAAGGAGATCTCCACCCGCCTCGAAAACTTCAAGAAGGGCCGCGCCTACGACTGCCGCGCGACGGTCGTATCCGCCGAAAACTTCCAGAACGAGATGACGAGCCTCGTCTGCTCCGTCACCGGAGCGGCGAAGGATTCCGTCACGATCAACGATTACGGCTTTGCCTACATACTCAGGGTGGAGCAGACCTCCTGGTTCTGGATGCTGTTCCCCTACCTCATCATGGCGGCGATACTGATCGGCACGACGCTCATTATCGTGCGCGCATCCGGCCGCGACAACCGCCAGGCTATGAGCTTCGGCAAGAGCCGCGCGAGGCTTTCCGACGGCAAGAACAAGAAGACGTTCAAGGACGTTCAGGGCTGTGACGAGGAGAAGGAGGAGATACAGGAGGTCGTCGATTTCCTTAAGGATCCCGCCGCGTTCACCGCCATGGGCGCAAGGATACCGAAGGGCGTGCTGCTCGTCGGCCCTCCCGGCACGGGCAAGACCCTGCTCGCGAAAGCCGTCGCGGGGGAGGCGAACGTCCCCTTCCTTTCAATAAGCGGTTCGGACTTTGTTGAGATGTTCGTCGGCGTCGGCGCGAGCCGCGTCCGCGACCTGTTCCATACCGCGAAGCGCCTTGCTCCCGCGCTTGTGTTCATCGACGAGATCGACGCGGTCGGCCGCCAGAGGGGCGCCGGCCTCGGCGGAGGTCACGACGAGAAGGAGCAGACCCTCAACCAGCTGCTCGTCGAGATGGACGGCTTTGAGGGCAACCAGGGCGTTATTGTGATCGCCGCGACCAACAGGCCGGACGTGCTCGATCCCGCGCTGCTGCGTCCCGGCAGGTTCGACAGGCAGATAACCGTCGACTATCCCGACGTAAAGGGCCGCGAGGCGATACTGAAGCTGTACGCCGAGACCAAGCCCATGGCGGACGACGTCGACCTCAATAAGATAGCCAAGCTGACCCCCGGCTTCACCGGAGCGGATCTCGAGAACGTTTTGAACGAGGCCGCGATACTCGCCGCAAGGCGCCATCTCCCCAAGATCACGACAGACCTCATCGCGGAGGCGATGAAGCGCGTCTCCTGGGGCCCCGAAAAGAAGAGCCGCGTGGTCACTCCCGAGGACAGGTTCATCACCGCCACCCACGAGGTCGGTCATGCGATAGTTTCGAAGATGCTCCCGCACTGCGATCCCATAGACGAGCTTTCCGTAATCCAGCGCGGCAGGGCGCTTGGCTACACTAGCTATATCCCCGAGGACGATCACTCCCACATGACCCGCGGCAAGATGCTCGACGAGATCGCGTCCTTCATGGGCGGGCGCATGGCGGAGGCCGTAAGGCTCGACGATATCTCCGTCGGCGCGCAGAACGACCTTAAGCGCGCGACCGAGCTCGCAAAGCGCATGGTGACCGAGTTCGGCATGAGCGAGAACGTCGGCCCCGTGTTCCTCGCAGGGAGCGAGGAGGTATTCATCGGCCGCGAGTGGGGGCATCAGCCCAACTATTCCGAGGCCGTGGCCGCCGATATCGACCGCGAGGTGCGCCGAATAATGGAGGAGGCCTGCGAGAGGGCGAAGGCCATAATCGAGGCGAACTCCGAAGCGATGACCCGCATAATCGACGCGCTCGTCGAGAACGAACACCTCTCGGGCAGGGAGTTCGACAGACTCCTTGCGGGAGAGGGCGATTGGAAGGACGGTCCTGCGGAGACGAAGGCTCCCGAGGCGCCGGACGCGTCCGCAGAGCCGGAGCCTGCGGCGGAGCTTGCCGAAGAGCCGCAGCCCGCTGAGGAGCAGCCCGAAGGACCGCGGTCAGCGGATGAAACAACGATCGAAACGGATGAAAACGATGTTTGATCTTCATACACATTCCGATTTCTCGGACGGCGTTCTGCCGCCCGAGAAATTAATAGAGGAGGCAAAAGAGAAGGGGCTTTCGCTCCTTGCCGTCACCGACCACGATACCGCGGACGGCATGCCCCGCGCGCTCCGCGCCGCCGAGGAGCTTGCTCAGCCCTTTTTGACGGGCATAGAGATAGAGGCGGCTTTCGACGACGAGCTGCACATACTGGGCCTCGGCGTCGACCCGTACTCGCAGAAACTCCAGCGCCTGACCTCGCTCCAGTCGGAGCGCCGCGCGGAAAGGAACAGCCGCATGCTGTCGCTCCTCGCCGCGGACGGCATGGACGTTTATCACCTGCAGGATCCCTTAAAGGGCACCGCAACGAAAGCGGATATCGCCGCGTCGCTCGTCAGTGCCGGATACTGCGGCAGCGTGAACGAGGCGTTCAGCCGCTTCCTTGTCCGCGGAGCGCCTTACTATGTGTCCATGGAGCACCCCTCCGTCCGCGAGACGATGGAGGCGATAACCGGATCCGGCGGGGTCGCGGTGCTCGCGCACCCGATGAAGATGCGCTGCGATCACAGGGAACTCATTATCGAGCTTAAGGACCTTGGCCTTTGGGGGATCGAGGCATACTATTCACGCGCTTCGGAGGAGGAGACGGCTTACTTCCGCGCCCTTGCCCGCGAGTTTGGGCTGCGGCCGACCTGCGGCAGCGACTATCACGGCCCCGGAAGGCGGGACGTTTCGATGGGCGGCGGCTGGCGGGACGTGACCGAGCTGCGCATGACGGAAGGGATTCTTAAGAACATATTCGGCATTACCCGCACGAGCCCATGCGGCCACGCGAGGACAGCCATGAACGGCCGCACCGCGCGAGTTTCAGCCGTGGAGTTCCAGCTGCTCGCCGAAAGGATCACGGCAGAGCTGCCGGACGATTTCTTCATCGGCCTGAACGGCGGAGTCGTCATATCCGACGGGGAAAAGCTCCACAGAAAGAGCCGCCCGGAAAGGCCGCTTTACATTCTCGGCGAATACCATCACGGCGGGCCGGAGGGGCGCTACATAGTGCTCTATTACGGCTCGTTCATGCGCGCGCACGGGCGCTTGAGGGGCGAGCGGTTCGCCGAAGAGCTGCGCCGCGTGATACTGCACGAGTTCAGGCATCATCTTGAGTCGCGCGCAGGGCAGCACGATCTCGAATACGAGGACGAGGATCAGCTCGACGAATACGAGCTTTCGGTCGACGTCGCCGAAGGAAAGAGCGGTCCCGGAGATATGCGCTGAAAAGGGATAAGGTATGGAGCCGCTTGAAAAGACCATAGGCCAAGAGCTTTCCGGCTGTACCGTTATGCATGTGCTGACGGACGTGTTTTTAATGTCGCGCTCCCATATCTCAAGGCTTAAACGCAGGGAGGGCGGCATATTATTGAACGGCCGCCCCTGCTACACGACCACGCGCTGCGCGGAGGGCGACGTCGTTTCCGCGCTCATCACCGATCCGCCCGATACGAAGCGGCTGGAAGCCTTCGGCGAACCGCCCGAGATCGTGTTCGAGGACGAGTGGCTCATCGTCGTGAACAAGCCCGCAGGGCTGACCGTACATCCCGAAAGGGCGGGCGTCGGCGGCTCGGTCGAGAACGCGCTTACGGCATACCTTAAGGAGGACGAGTTCGTCCACACCGTCAGCCGCCTTGACAGGGGCACGAGCGGGCTCATGACCGTCGCAAAGAGCGGATACGTCCACGAGCGCATGATACGCCTGCTGCACACGCCCGATTTTTACAAGGAATACACCGCCCTCGTGTGGGGGCGTTTGGAAAGCGAGAGCGGCGAGATACTCCTGCCCATAGCGCACCCCGAGGGCAGCCATTACATGATGGCCGTGACCGAAGGCGGCCTCCCCTGCCGCACGCTGTACAGCGTGCTTGAAACGCACCACGATATGAGCCTCGTGCGGCTCGTGCCCATGACAGGCAGGATGCATCAGCTGCGGGTGCACATGGCGGCAACAGGGCATCCCATCGTCGGCGACTGGCTCTACGGCGAGGAGGTCCCCTTCATCGATCATCCCGCTCTGCACTCCGGCAGGCTCGTTTTCCGCCACCCCATGACGGGCGAAAAGGTAGAGCTTTCGGCCCCGCTCCCGGACGATATCCTCAATATCACGGCTTCCCGATAAAATATACGGAACCTTTTGGCGGTCTCGTGCGTTATATATGTGAAGGCGCTTGGGGGGACAGTTTCGCCCAAGCCGCCCATAACGAACTTACCGGGAGCCGATCCGGGCTCAAAGGAGGATATTATGAAGAAAATAACTGCGATGATACTCGCTGTGATAATGACGCTCGGCGTTTGTTCCGCCGCGTTCGCCCTTGAAGCGGGCGAGTCGAGGCTCGTGCTCGGCGCGGATCTTACCGAGGCTCAGCGCCGCGAAGCGATAGAGTATTTCGGGATCACGGACGAGGACGTTGAGATACTGACCGTCACCAACAAGGACGAGCGCCAGTATTTCGAGGGCAAGCTGCCCGACAATAAGCTCGGCCGCGTCGCGCTTTCGAGCATATACATAGTCGCGGAGAAGGAAGGCTCCGGCCTCAAGATAGAGACCTACAACATCAACTTCGTCACCGCCGATATGTACAGGAACGCGCTCATCTCCGCCGGCATAACCGACGCGACGATCAAGATCTGGGCGCCGTACGCACTGAGCGGGACTGCCGCCCTCACCGGCATCTACAAGGCCTATGAGGATATGACCGGCCGCCTGCTCGACGACTACGCGAAGGACCTCGGCATCGAGGAGCTGATCGCGACGGGCAAGCTCGCGGAGTACATCGGCTCCGAGGAAGCGCTCTCCATAATCAACGACGTCAAGAAGATACTCGACGAGACCCGCAATATGAACGACGCGGACGTGCTTGAAAAGATCAACAGCATCGCGGAGGATTACGACGCGGAGCTGACCGAGGATCAGGCGAAGCAGATACTGCGCCTCTGCCGCATGTTCGAGGGGCTCTCCGCCGAGGAGATCCAGCAGCGCCTCGTCAACATGGCCAAAGCCGCGCAGACCGCGAACTCCTTTAAGGAGACGGTGAAATCCGTGATACAGAGCATCGGCGATTTTATCAGGATCATCGGCGATTTCTTCGCGGACGTATGGAACAGATGGTTCGGCGGCGATTCTGCCGAAGGGTAACGGTCCGGCCCTAGCGGAGCCCAAGGGTGCATTCACTTAAGGAGACATAGGTTTTCGGCGGTGAATCAAAACCGACAAGCAACAAAAAACCGAGAGTGCGAATAACCGCGCTCTCGGTATTCTTTTCCGCCGAAAACCGCGAAGCGTCTCAAAAGAGGCTGTGTATCTTTAAGTGAATGCGCCCCAATGCTCCGCTTTTTTGTACTTGCCGCATCTGCCCGCATGTGTTATCATTTGCCCATGGACAGCATTAGGTTTTCCGCCGCTGTCGCCAGGGCGCTCCTGAGAAAGCCCGAGGGCGGCGGTATAGGGATGCTGGGCGAAAAGACCCTGCATTCCGCGCTCAAATACTATTATGAGCCGGACGAGACCTGCCACGAGCAAAGGGTCTCCGGCTTTTTCGCGGACGCGATGAGCTCCGAGGGCATTTTGGAGGTCCAGACAAGATCCCTCTTTTCTTTGAACCGCAAGCTGAGGGAATACCCGCCCGAAGTACCCGTAACGCTGGTGCACCCGGTGATACGGCGGCGGAAGCTCATCTACCGCGACCCGGAAACGGGCGAGCTTTCGCGTCCGCGGCTCTCGCCGAAGCAGGGCCGCGTGACCGACGCATTTTGGGAGCTCGTCCACATCCGCGAAAACCTCCGGCGGCCGGGGCTCGTCGTGGTGATCCCCATCGTCGACGCGGAGGAGTACCGCACGCGTGAGGAGCCGAAACGCCGCGGAAGGCGCGTATCCTCCGTCACGAAATACGAGCTCGTCCCGACAGAGCTCACGGACGAATGGGTGTTCGTCGGCCCCGAGGATTGGCTGAGGGTACTGCCGGAAGGCATCGCCGAAAAGGGCTTTACCGTGAAGGAGCTTTCGCGCGCCGCCCGGATACCCGAAAGGGACGCGCAGACAGTCTGCTCCGTTCTGCTCGCCGCCGGCGCGCTCACAAGGGCCCGCTGCGGCAGGGCGTACCGCTATTTCCGCAATTCTTCGAACATGGAGGAAACATGAGGATATCCCTTATCCAGATGAATGTCGGCCCCGATAAGGCCGCGAACCTCGCCCGCGCGGAGGCGCTTGCCGAAAAGGCGATGGGCTCCGATCTTATCATGCTGCCGGAGATGTTCTGCTGCCCGTATGAGAACGCGCAGTTCGTCAAGAACGCGGAAAAGGAGGGCGATCCCGTGACGGAAGCGCTCTCCCGCATCGCAAAGAGCGCCGGCGCTTACCTTATCGGCGGAAGCATGCCGGAGGAGGACTGCGGCCACATCTACAACACCTGCTTCGTGTACGATCCCGAAGGCCAAAGGATCGCCCGCCACAGGAAGGCGCATCTGTTCGATATCGACGTAAAGGGCGGTCAGCGGTTCATGGAATCCGATACGCTTTCCGCCGGGGACGGCGCGACGGTATTCGATACGCCATTCGGCAAGGTCGGCGTATGCATCTGCTTCGACATCCGCTTCCCCGCATTCATACACGGCATGGAGGATATTGACATGCTCGCCGTGCCCGCGGCCTTCAACATGACCACAGGGCCGCTGCACTGGGAGCTGCTGTTCCGCGCAAGAGCCGTGGACGAGCAGGTGTTCGCCTTCGGCTGCGCCCCCGCGAGGGACGCTTCCTCATCCTACGTCTCCTACGCGAACTCGATCGCGGTAGACCCGTGGGGCAGGGTGATGGCCTCCGCGGGAACGGACGAATGCGTTCTAACCCTAGACATAGACCTTGAAGAAGTCCGCGCCGTCCGCGCGCAGATACCCGTGGGAAAGAGATAGCCCGCGCAAAGCAGCATAAAGCAGACCGTATCCGCAGGATAGGACGTTTATTTTGCGAATACGGTTTCTTTTTTGGTCTTTATGTGGTATGATATGCTTGGTAAGATATGAGCCAAGGAGAATCCCCTTATATGAACAGCAAAACCGTTAAGATAATTATACTTGCCGCGGTCGTCGTCGCGGGGCTTATCGTGGGAGGCATACTCGCAGGGAACAGCTGCGCCGGCTGCAATCCCGATAAGTCGCCCGACGTCACACCCGAACCCACGGCCGAAGCGCTCGTGACGGACGAGCCCACCGGCATTCCCACGGAGGAAGTCACGGCCGAGCCCACGGAAGTGCCCTATGACCTCGTCTCCCTGCGCAGGAGCGACGCATTCGTTACCGCGATCGCCACCGGCACATACGGCGTTGCGGCAGACGGCTCCATCCGCTTCATGGGCAGCGCGGTATCCGGACAGAACCTGATATTCGACTGGTCGAACGTAGTGCGCCTTGCCGCGAACGACACCACGACCGCCGCGCTGTTGAAGAACGGCACGATAGTCATAACCGGCGAGCTTGAGGAACAGTTCAAGGAGGCCGTCAAGTGGACGGGCGTCGCCGATATAGCCATGGGCGAGAGCCACCTTGTGGGCCTTCTCACCGACGGCACTGTCATCGCGTGCGGCGACAACACCCACGGCCAGTGCGAGGTGACCGGCTGGACAGACGTTATAGGCATTACCGCCGCGGGCTATTACACCGCAGCGGTGACGCGCTCCGGCGCGGTGACGACTCTGGGCACCGCCGCGGATCAGGCGATAAACGCCTTCCCCGTTGCCGGCCTTGCCGCAGCGGAGGATCATATCGCGATACTCAACAACAACGGCACCGTCCGCACATTTGAAGTCGCCCCCGCAAGCTCCGGCGACGAACCCTCCCCCACCCCCTCCTTCGAGTGGCACGGGATAGTCAAGATATTTGCCTCCAAGGGCGCGACATTCGGCATAGACGAAACGGGCAATCTCTTTACCGATTCCCCGCTCATCCCCGGCCCCATGGGCAACGTCTACTACGTCTCCGCATCAGAAAAGCACGCGGTCGTGCTCCGCGGCGACGGCTCCTGCGAGGGCTTCGGCGATAACGATCTGCTCCAGTGCTCCGTTTCGGGCTGGAGGCTCCTTCCCTACGTATCCGAGGACGGCTGGCTGCTCGGCCTCGTCCCCGGCACGGTGATCGACGGAGCGCCCGTCGCGACCGGCAGGGAGATCTCCTATACCAATCCCGCCACCTGCGAGACGAGGACCGTCACCTGCGTCCTTCTGGGCGATGTGAACGGCGACGGCGCGATCGACGATAAGGACGTCGCCTCCGCCGAAGCGCACGCCGCGGGCGATATCAAGCTCACCGGCGCGTTCTTCCGCGCGGCCAACGTGATAGCCGACAGCTCCAAGCCCAACTCCATCGACATAAACGATATCGAAAAGATCACCGCGCAGGCCTCTGGCAAGAACGCCATCGACCAGTATGCGAAGACCGATCAGTACACCGCTCTGCTCGCCGACGCGAGGCGCAAGAACCCCGACGCGCTCGGCTACATCACGCTCAAGGGCACGAACATCTCCTACCCCATCATGTACGGGCAGAACTGGTACTACAACGATCACGACATCGACAGAAAGTCCTCCGTGCGCGGCAGCATATACTTCTACTGGTCCAAGGCCAATAAGAACATAGTAATCACCGGCCACAACTCCAGGACGAGCGGCACCATGTTCCATGAGCTCCACAAGCTCCAGAACAACAAGTCCAAGCTCAAGACATTCGCGAACCGCGTATGGTGCATAAACGCGTACGGCCAGACCGGCTACTGGGAGGTCTGGGCGATGTATGAGGAGCCGGGCTTCCGCAAGGCGGAGGATTCCTCCCAGTTCTACAACACCAACTGGCCGAACACCTTCAACGCTTTGAATGAGCAGGAGAAGCAGGCCTGGATCAACTACCAGCTCCGCAAGAGCGAGCTCGGCTACACCGTGAACGTCACCACCCGCGACAGGTTCATGACGCTCACCACCTGCGGCGACGACCATGCCGCATCCCAGCGCGGCGCAAGGCTGTACTTCTTCTTAAGGTGGGTCGGCAACAACTGACGATATGATAAGCAACGATTTTACTTTGGGGCAGCATGTTATTATGCGCAAGCCCCACGCCTGCGGCTCCTCCGAATGGGAAATAATAAGGACGGGCGCGGACGTTAAGATAAAATGCACCGGATGCGGCAGGACGGTAATGCTCGACAGGGGCGATTTCATCAAGGCCGCGAAGAAGATCATGGAGGCTTCGGATGAACAGGGTCGATAGAAAAACAATGCGCGCGTGCGAAGAGCTGCACAGCGGCGAAAAGGGCTACCGGTCCGCGGGGAATATCGATTTTCTGATATTCATAATCGGCCTCGTGCTCGTGATGCTCGCCATACGCGCGTTCATGATAGAGCCCGTAAGGGTCGAAGGCCCGTCCATGATGAACACACTTCAGGAGACCGAGCGCTGCATCGTCGAAAAGGTGAGCTACTGGTTCACGGAGCCCAAGCAGGGCGACATCGTGATAGTGCATTTCCCCGGCAGGGGCAGCACCTCGTTCGTGAAGCGCGTCATCGCGACCGCCGGGCAGACGGTTTCCCTCGGCAGCAAGCTCAACATAGACCCGGAGACGGGCAAGGCGGAGCTTGAATACTACGTTTTGATCGACGGCGTCAAGCTGGACGAATCCGCCTATTCCGACACCATGCTCTTTGACAAGGGCTGGTCGAACATC
Organism: Clostridia bacterium; assembly: GCA_017616435.1. Classification (GTDB taxonomy): domain Bacteria; phylum Bacillota; class Clostridia; order Christensenellales; family CAG-138; genus UBA3857. Next base: position 46,759 of record JAFZYC010000012.1, on the reverse strand, counting down.
CCCATCACCTGCGAGGGCTCCGTGGACGGCACGTTCACCGTTCCGGAGGGCTGCGTGTTCGTGATGGGCGATCACCGCACCAATTCCACGGACAGCCGCACCGTCGGCGCGATACCGCTTTCCGACGTTGTGGGCAGGGTCCGCGGGGTAATGTTCCCCATTTCCGATATCCGCAGGGTCAAGTAACGTCATGCAGGAATACACCTTGAGAAGCACATATACGAGAGCGGAATCCGCCGCCCGAAGGGCAGCGGACGTTACCGTTGTGATACTGCTCTCCGTTCTTCTCGTATTCCTGCTCTTCAAAGCGGTGCTCGTCCCCGTATCCGTTTCGGAGCCGAAGCTTATGGGCTTTGAGGAGGGCGATCTCCTGCTCGTCGACCGCGTTTCAAAGTTCGTCTCCGATTATTCCGTGGGCGACGTCGTCCGCGCGGATACCGGCAGCGGGTGGGCGCTCTACCGCGTTGCGGCGCTCGGCGGTTCCACATACACCGTGCGCGGCGGGAACGCGTACCTCGATTCCGCTCTGCTCGATGAGAGCGCTTATTCCGAGGGCTGGGCGGATTGGCTCGATTTCGAGATCCAGATACCGGAAGGTCGCATACTGCTGCTGCCCGACGTGAGGACGAGCGTCAATTTCCCCTCGTCCTATATCGTGGAGTACTCCGCAATTTACGGCGAGGTGCGCTTCCGCGTGTCCCCGATATCGAGGCTCGCGCTCTATTTCTGATCGATCATAACGGAGCGGCATCCCCACGCCGCTCCCGTATTTTTATTCGGGGATGATCCGGAGGTCCATAATGCTCGATTTGCTCTCTTTCCTCTATGCCGCGGTGTTTGCCGTTTCAGGCTTTTCTTTCGCGAGGCTGGTTTTCCCGCGCGACCGCTTTGTGAAGCAGCTCCTCATGGGCCTCACGGCGGGGCTCGTGATGCTGCTCTGGCTGCCGGTGCTGCCGTCGTTTTTGATCGGCTTCACGCTGGCGTCGCAGATAATAGCGCTCGTGATCGCGGTCGGAATAGGCGTGCTCTGCGCAGTGCTCGGCCGCGGGAAGGCCAAGACAGGCAGCTTCCGCTTAAAGACGGAGCTCCCCCTGCTCCTGACATGCGTGCCGATCATCGTCGTCTGCGCGATACTGATGAGCAATCACTACATCACGAACGCCTCCAACGGCTCGCTGCATGTCGGTCAGTGCACCTACGGCGACCTGTGCATGCATCTGGGCTTTATCACGAGCATATCCGTGCAGAAGACATTCCCGCCCATGTACTCCATACTTCCGGATACTGCGCTGGGCTATCCCTTCCTCTGCGACAGCATTAGCTCTACGTTCTATACATTGGGTTCCACGCTCCGCTTCGCGACGCTGCTTCCCTCCGTCTATGCCGCGATCACCGTCGTGCTCGGCGTTTACCTGCTCTTTGAGGACTGGTTCCGCCGCGACTCCGCGGCCGTCATCGGCACGTGGCTGTTCTTCCTCGGCGGAGGCTTCGGCTTCTTCTACTTCTTCGATCACGCGAAGACCTTCGCCTCCCTGACGAGCGGCGAGGCGTGGGAGAACTGGCTCAAGGAGACCTATAACATTAGCGCCACCGTGCACAGCTCGGATCCGCTCGACATGGGCAAGCTGCTCATGGAAGGCTGGTACAAGACCCCGACCAATTTCGTTGACAACGGCATGCGCTGGGTCAACTCCATTGCCGATATGATGCTCCCCCAGAGGGCGACGCTCTTCGGATGGGCGCTGCTCTTCCCCGCGCTGCAGCTGCTTCGCCGCGCGGTATTCGATAAGGAATCGAAGCTCTTTATATGGCTCGGGATACTCGCAGGCGCCATGCCCCTCGTTCACACGCACAGCTTCTTTGCGCTGGGGCTCATAAGCGCGTTCCTGTTCGTTGCCGCGCTCATAGGGCAGGCCTCCAAAAAGCTGTCCGCCGACGAGAAAAAGGCCCGTGGAAAGAACCTCTCTTACTTCCTGCTCTTCGGCGTCATAGCCGTCGCGCTCGCGGCGCCGCAGCTCTTCTGCTTCACGTTCCGCCAGTCCTCCGCGGGCGGGTTCCTGAAGTTCCACTTCAACTGGTGCAACGAATCCGATTCATGGCTCTGGTTCTACATAAAGAACCTCGGCATGATATTCATACTGATGGTACCCGCGTTCTTCGCCGCGAAGAAGGAGACGAAGCTCTTCTACGGCGGCTCGCTCCTAATCTGGGCGCTCTGCGAGTTCGTGGTGTTCCAGCCCAACACGTACGACAACAACAAGCTGCTCTTCGTGTGGTTCGCGCTTACCTGCGGCATAGTCGCCGAGTTCATAGTGAACGTGTGGGATAAGCTCCACGAGCTGCCTTCAAACATCGGCGATAAGCAGAAAAAAGCCGCGCTGCCCCTTGGAAAGCGCATCGCGTATGTGATACTCTTCGGCACGCTTTTGACATCCATGCTTGTTTCCGGCGTTATGACCATCGCGCGCGAGTACGTCTCCGGCGACCATCTGGGCATCGTCGACGGCAAGCTCCGATACCGCGAGAACGGTTATCAGGTCGTCTCCGAAGAGCTTTGCGAAGCGGCGGAATGGATAAAGGCGAACGCCGCCCCCGACGCCACGATACTCACCGCCACCAACCACAACAACGCCGTCGCCATGCTGACCGGCCGCAACATTGTCTGCGGCGCGCCGACGTTCCTCTATTTCCACGGCGTGGATTACAGCGAGCGCTACCATAACGTAAAGCGGATGTATGAGGATCCCTATTCCTGCTTCTATGAGCTCGCGGAGCGGTACGGCGTGAGCTACGTGCTGCTGGGCTCATGGGAGTACGGCTCCTATTCCGTCGACAGCGAGTTCTTCTCGAGCCTCACGCCCGTCTGGCAGAAGGGCGGAACGACCATTTACAAGGTCGGAGAATGACAAAACGCACTATCGCCGCGGGGCCTTCTCCGCGGCTTTTTTGTTTTTTCCGCCTTCGCTGAATACAATTTATCAAAAAAATAGTGCTATAAGCGCCTTGATGTGATATAATACGTAAATAATGCGCATCGGAGGGTCGGCATGGCAGAATCAGTTCGCGAACAGAAACCCGTTTATTCCCGCCGCAGGGGGGTGCTCCTTCCCTTGTTCTCGCTCCCTTCCGAATACGGCATAGGCACGCTCGGCGCGGCCGCGCACAGGTTCGTAGACCTGCTTAAAGAATGCGGCGCGAACATGTGGGCGATACTGCCCACGGGCGTCACCGGCTACGGCGATTCCCCCTATCAGAGCTTTTCGAGCTTTGCGCTCAACCCCTACTTCCTCGATCTTGATATGCTCGTCGAGAGCGGCCTCCTTACAAAGGAGGAGTGCGGATCCGTGGATTTCGGCTCCGACGCCGCCCGCGTGGATTACGGCAAGCTTTACGAAAACCGCCTGCCGCTGCTTTTGACCGCCTATGCGAGGGCGAAGCAGCTCCCCGGGCACGAGGAAGCGCTCGCCGAGTTCGAAAAGACCGCTCCGTGGCTCGACGATCACGCACGCTTCATGGCCATAAAGGAAGCGATGGGCGGGGCGCCCTGGTACGAGTGGCCCGACGGCCTCAAGAACCGCAAGCCCGCCGCCATGGCCGAGATATCCGAAAAGATCGCCTGCGAGGTCGGGTTCCACAAGTTCCTGCAGATGGAGCTCGCGCGGCAGTGGAAGCTCCTCTCGGAGCATGCCCGCGAAAAGGGCATAATGATAATGGGCGATCTGCCCATCTACTGCGCGTACGATTCCGCCGACTGCTGGGCATACAGGGATAATTTCCGTTTCGACAAAAACGGCAGGCCCACGGAAGTCGCGGGCGTACCCCCCGATTATTTCTGCGAGGACGGTCAGCTCTGGGGCAATCCCGTCTATAACTGGACCCGCATGAAAAAGGACGGCTTCAAGTTCTGGATGGCCCGTCTCAGGCGCTGCGCGGAGCTTTACGACATTCTCCGCATAGACCATTTCCGCGGATTCGCCTCCTATTACGCGGTCCCCGCCGGAGCGGAGAACGCAAGGAACGGCGTATGGCGCAAGGCGGAGGGCAAGCGGCTCTTCGATCTTGCCGCGCAGGAGGAGCTTCCCGTCGAGATAGTCGCGGAGGATCTGGGCTTTATCACGAGGGACGTGCGCGCGCTGCTCAAGAGGACGGGCTTTGCCGGAATGCAGGTGATGGAGTTCGCCTTCGACAGCGACCGCTCGAACCCGCACAAGAACCGGATGTGGAACGGGGATCCGGCGGCGCTGCGCAACAAGATCGCCTATACGGGCACGCATGACAATCCGCCCCTTGCCGCTTGGTGGGAGGAGACGGACGAGAAGACCCGCCGCATCGCGAGGCGCTACGCAAGGACGAAGGATCTTCCCTATGGGATAGTGAAGGCAGTCGCGAACTGCGACGCGCGCTTCATCGTGATCCCCGTGCAGGACGTGCTGCTCATGGGCGCTGAGGCAAGGATCAACACCCCGGCGACGGCCTCCGGCAACTGGAGCTGGCGCGCGACGGCGGACGATATAAAAGAGCTTGCCGAAAAACTCAAAACTTTATTTGACTGACGAGGTATTTATTATATGTTGATGGATGCAAAGGGCATTATACGCAGGGCCGAGGAGGAGCTGCGCAGCGAATATCTTGTGGAGCTGAACGAGGCGACCGTCCCGCAGCTCCACCGCGCGCTTTCCAACGCGGTCATGTACGCCATGAGCGACGACTGGCGCAGGAGCCGCCGCGCGCATGAGCAGACCCGCAGGGCATACTACCTTTCCGCAGAATATCTGACCGGGCGCATGGTCTTCAACAACCTTTACGCGCTCGGCATACTCGATGAGATCCGCAGCTTATTGAAGCTTCGCGGCGTCGATATCACAGTCCTTGAGGATATCGAGGACTGCGCATTGGGCAACGGCGGTCTCGGCCGCCTCGCCGCCTGCTTTTTAGACAGCGCCGCGACGCACGACCTGCCTCTGGACGGCTACGGTCTGCGCTACAAGTTCGGCCTCTTCAAGCAGGATTTCCACGACGGGTTCCAGATGGAGCTCGCCGACAACTGGCAGAAATACGGCGACCCGTGGAGCCGCCGCCGCGACGACAAGGCCGTCGTGGTCGAGTTCGAGGGACAGTCCGTCATGGCCGTGCCCTACGACATGCCCATAATCGGCTTCCGCACGGACAATGTCGGAACGCTGAGGCTTTGGCAGTCCGAACCCATAGAGGAGCTCAACTTCGCCCTGTTCAACGCGCAGGAATACGCCCTTGCCGTAAGGGAGAAGAACCAGGTGGAGGATATCACCCGCGTGCTCTATCCCAACGACTCCACCGAAGCGGGCAAGAAGCTGCGCCTAAAGCAGCAGTACTTCCTCTCCTCCGCCTCCATGCAGGATATCGTAAGGCGCTATAAGCGCGTCCGTGGGAACGACTTCACCGGCTTTGCCGCGCACGCCGCGGTGCAGCTCAACGACACGCATCCCACCATCTCCATACCGGAGCTCATAAGGCTGCTCATGCTGGAGGGCATGGACTTCGAGGCCGCCTTCGATACCGCAAGGCAGACCTTCAACTACACGAACCATACGCTTATGAGCGAGGCGCTTGAAAAGTGGAACGTCGATCTCATCCGCGCGGTAGTGCCCCGCATGCTGGACATGATAATCAAGATCGACGATCATCTGCAGGAGGAGCTGCGTCAGCGCTCCGTCCCGCAGGAGCGGATCGACCGCATGCGCATAATCGACGGCGGGCTCGTGCACATGGCAAGGCTCGCGGCATACGTTTCCACCTACATCAACGGCGTCGCGGAGATCCATTCCGAGCTTTTGAAGACGAGCGTCCTCTCCGACTGGTACGCGGTATTCCCCGAGCGCTTCCTCAATATGACCAACGGCATTACCCAGCGCCGCTGGCTCGGCCTCTGCAATCCGGAGCTGACCTCGATGCTGAGCGCAAAGATCGGCGACGGGTTCCTTAAGGATCTCTCCGGCATCGCGGATTTCCGCCGGCATATCGACGACGCCTCCATACGCCGCTTCCGCGAGGTCAAGCAGCGCATGAAGAACAAGCTTTCCCGCATCATAGCGGAAAAGGAGGGCGTGCAGATACCCTCCGGCTTCGTTTTCGACGTTCAGGTAAAGCGCATGCACGAATACAAGCGCCAGCTTATGAACGCGCTGTCCATAATGCAGATCTATTACAGCATCAAGGACGGGAGCCTAAAGGATATGCCCCCGACGGCGTTCATATTCGGCGCGAAGGCCGCTCCCGGCTACATAATGGCGAAGAACGTCATAAAGTACATCAACGACATCGCCGCGCTCGTCAACAACGATCCCGAAGTCAACGACCGCATGCGCGTCGTGTTCGTCCGCAACTACAACTGCTCCTACGCGGAGCATATAATCCCCGCTGCGGATATCTCCGAGCAGATCTCCCCCGCCGGCACGGAGGCCTCCGGTACGGGCAACATGAAGCTCATGCTCAACGGCGCCGTGACGCTCGGCACGTACGACGGCGCGAATATCGAGATCGTTCGCGAAGCGGGCGAAGAGAACAACTACATATTCGGCGCGAGGGTCGACGAGCTCGAGCGCGTCCGTCCCGGCTACTGTCCGATGGATATCTACAATTCCGATCCCCTCGTAAAGCGGGCGGTCGATTCGCTCATCAACAGCTCCGTCGCCAAGAACGAGGATTCGCGCCGCGTGCTGCTTGAGATCTACAATTCCCTGCTGATCGGCGACTGGCGCAAGCCCGATTACTACTTCAGCCTGTACGACCTGCACGGCTACGTCGATACGAAGCTGCGCGCGATCTACGACACGCGCGACGCGGACGCCTTCGCAAGGAAGTGCCTCAACAATGTCGTCGCCGCGGGCAAGTTCTCCAGCGACCGCACGATCTCCCAGTACGCCGATGAGATATGGCATATCGGCGAGATAGAGGATCTGTGATCTTGTTACTTAAAAGAGCGGCTTGGCCGCTCTTTTGCTTATTCCGCTGACGCAGGACAGATCGGGGCATTATTTGACAGGACAGCGGGTTTGGCTGCGGGTATAATGGCACCATCAAGGAAAGGAAACGGTATCTATGGAATGGCTTACTGCCGTCCGCGGGGCCGTCGCCTATATGGAGGCGCACCTTACGGATGAAATAGGGGTCAAGGAAGTGGCCCAAAGCGTGTTCGTTTCACCATTCTTCCTGCAGCGGGGGTTTTCGCTCATGACCGGATTCGGCATAGGCGAATACCTGAGGAACAGGCGGCTTTACTGCGCCGCGCTGGATCTTAAGAACGAGGGCGAAAGGGTGATCGACGTCGCGCTCAAATACGGCTACGATACTCCGGAAAGCTTCACAAAGGCTTTCACGCGGTTCCACGGAATAAGCCCTTCGCAGGCGCGCTCCGGCTCGGCGCCGATAAGGACCTTCCTTCCCCTGAGCATCAACATTTCAGTACAGGGAGGAGACAGGATGGATTACAGGATAGCGCCGATGTTCCCGTTTAAGCTCATCGGCTTCAAGAGGGAGTTCTCTTACGATACGGCCTTTTCGGAGATACCCAGGTTCTGGGATGAGCTCTGTGAAAAATACGCATACAACGTTTACGCGGGCAACGCCCCCGCCAACGCGTATGAAAAGGCACTCGTCGACAACTGCATAGGCGAGTTCGGCGTATGCATAGACGGTACGGACGGCAACACTTTCACATATCTTGTCGCGGGCAAATACTCGGGCGGCGAAGTGCCGGAGGGCATGATGCTCTATGAGTTCCCGCGCGGGGATTGGGCGGTGTTCGACTGCGTCGGCCCCGTCCCGGAGGCGCTCCAGAGCCTTTCCGCGAGAATATTCAAGGAATGGCTCCCGGGCAATCCCGATTACGAGATCTGCGGGAACGCGACCGTTGAATGGTACGACTGCCTGAGGGGAGAAAAGACCGATCCGGATTATCACAGCGCGGTCTGGGTGCCCGTGATAAAGCGCACGGAGGCGCAAAAGCGCTGGGGCGGCACCGCCGCGTATGAGGAGTACGAAAAGCGGGGCGACAAGACCGCAGCGGCCGCGAAGGGACTTATGAACATCTTCCGCGAGTTCGGGAATATAAAGGAGCTTTCTCCCGATTCCCCGGAGGCGAAGGAAACGGCGGCGAAGCTCAAGGCGTACATCACCGAGCATTATTATACCTGCGCCGACGAGATACTTTTGGGCCTCGGGCGACTGTACGCGTGCGACGAGCGCATGAAGGGCAATATCGACGCAGCGGGCGGAGAGGGAACGGCCGAGTTCGCCTCCCGCGCGATAGAGGCATATCTCAAAGATCCGCGCTGACGCAAATATATCTTGATTTCCTAAAACAATACGATTATAATATCCCCCGTAAATAAGCTCCAAGGAGGATATAACAATGGAAATCAACAAAAACATGACTATCGAAGAGATCATCCTGGTCGATCGCGGCATCGCGAACATTCTCATGGCGAGCGGCATGCACTGCCTCGGCTGCGTCATGGCGAGCGGCGAGAGCCTTGAGCAGGCCTGCGCAGTCCACGGCATCGACTGCGATCAGCTCGTTGCGACCATCAACGATTGGCTCGCTCAGAAGAACGCGTAACGGACATGAGACAACGGGCGGCTGAGGCTGCCCGTTTTTTTGAAAGGCAAGCTTATGGAACTCAACAACAACATCTGCTATTCCCCGGAGGTCGCGGAGGCGATAAAAAACGATCGCCCCGTCATCGCTCTGGAGAGCACCATAATATCCCACGGCATGCCCTATCCGCGCAATGTGGAAACGGCCAAACTCTGTGAAGCCGCCGCGCGCGAGCTGGGTGTCGTGCCCGCGACCTGCGCGATACTCGGAGGAAGGCTCTGCGCCGGGCTAACGCCCGAACAGCTCGAATACCTGGGCCGCGCCGGCGCCGCCGTTACAAAGGCCAGCCGCCGCGACATCGCCGTGATCTCCGCTTCCCGCGGGGACGGCGCTCTGACCGTCGCGGGAACCATGATACTCGCCTCCATGGCGGGGATCCGCGTGTTCGCCACCGGCGGCATCGGCGGCGTGCACAGGGGGGCGCAGGAGACCATGGATATCTCCGCCGACCTCGACGAGCTCGGCCGCACCTCCGTCGCCGTCGTCTGCGCGGGCGCCAAGAGCATACTCGATATCGGCCTCACCCTCGAATACCTCGAGACCAAGGGCGTGCCCGTGATAGGCTATAAGACGAGCGAGATGCCCGCCTTCTACACGAGGAGCAGCGGCTTCGGCGTGGATTACCGCATGGACGACCCCGAGGCGATCGCCGCCGCGTTCTCCGAAAAGCTGCGTCTCGGCATCGCCGGCGGCATGCTCGTCGTCAATCCCGTTCCCGAGGAGTATTCGATGGACAAGGAAAAGATCGACGCCGTTATCGAGGCGGCGGTCGAAAAGGCGAAGACGCTCGGGATCAAGGGCAAGAACATCACCCCGTTCCTGCTCGCGGAGATAAAGGACGTGACCGGCGGCGAAAGCCTCGAAACGAATATCGCGCTTGTGCTGAACAACGTTCGCCTCGCTTCGAGGATCGCAAAAGCCATGCGCTGAAAACATAATAAAAAAACGCCCCGCGGGGCGTTTTTTTATTTGTCTTACATGTCCATTATCGTCAGGTCGCCGAACTCCGCCAGCGCGGCGTCGCTGCCGACGACGCAGACCATGCCGTTTTCGGCGCAGTCCTTGAGCGCCTTGCGGAGAGCGAGCAGCGCCTCCTTATCGGTGGCGAGCATTTCGGCCCTCTGCTTCCTCGCGAACTCCTCTGTCCTGCCGTCGAGCCAATCCATATCGGCGGCCGCGCCCTGCTCCGCGGGCGTGCGGAGGGGCTCGGTATTGCCTATCGCGGAGATGATGTACTTGGTAAGATCCTCACCGCTCTCGCAGAAGGAGGTGATGTAATCGGCGTCTTCGCCGTACACGCCAATGCTCCTCGCGGGGGAAGGATCGCGGTAGGAATAGTGGCAGATGGTACCCCTGTCGTTCACGGAAAGGCCCGCGCCGTAAGCGCCGCCCTGTACGCGCACGCGGTTCCAGAGGAAGCCGAGCGAAAGGATATTCGCCGCTATCCTCATGGAGCCCGTCATATCGGGAACGAGAATGCCCTTTTCCGCGAAGTTCGCCTGCGCGGGGATGCGGACGCCCATTCTCTCGGGAACGGGGCTGTCGTAATGCACCTCGGCCGCAACGGGCGTACCCTCGGGAAGCGCCTCCGCGAGCTTGCAGACGCACTGCTTCTCGGTCGCGGTCTGACCGACGGTCATGCGGTTCTTGACGAAGGAATCATCGCGGATCCGCTCCATGACGGATACGAGTTCGTCGCGTCCGGCCTCGAAATCCTTATTGAGGCCCTTGACATAGCTCCTGAAGGTATAGCCGGACGTCGCCTCGGTGACGACGGCGGAGGACAGATAATGGCTCGTGACGGCGGTGACGCCCATCTGATGGCCCGCCATGATCGCGCGCTGCTTTGTGGCTTCGTCGATCTGGGCGAGTATCTCGCGGATGCGGTCGGTCTCCGCAAACTCGGTCTCGAGGAGTATCTCGAGGAGTATCTCGACGGCCTTATCGAAGTTCTCGTCGAGCACGTCGCAGGCGACGGCGAAATAGGGAGTGCACGCCTCGGGTTTCCTCATGGACGCCTTTACGTCGAAGCGGAGGGAGCCGATATAGGTCTTTATGAGCTTCTGCAGCTCGGCGACCGTATGCTTCCTCGTGGGCATTTTGGTCAGTATCGCCGCCATGAGGCCCGCCGCGGAAAGCTCGCGGACGGAAAGATCCGTGAGCGAGAAGTAGAGATTGAGGTGGGTTATGCCCTGCGAGGGGATCTTATGATACAGCATCGGGAAGCCGCGCTTCGTATGCACCTCGGTGGGAACGACGATGGGATCGGGGCTGACCTCGGAAAGGGGCAGCACGGGGAGCTTCGCGGTGTCCGCGGGATCGTCGGGCTTGTTCTGCCACTCGTGCAGACGCTCGTTGGCCTCGGTGAGCTCCGCCTTTTCCTCATCGGAAAGCGCAGCGTACATCCTCTCGGCGCGCTCGGCCTCGTCCCTGCGGAGCTCATCGCCGTAGGTCTTGGAGGGAAGCACGGTGAGCATCGCCATATTGTCGAAATCGAACAGCTCGCCGAGGAGCTTATCGAAGCCGCCGTTCTCGATCTCGCCGCGCAGCGCAGCAATATCGGCGTCGTTCTCGAGATAGAGCATGGGATCGCCGCCGTAAAGGGAGCTCATATAGCTCATTATGCTGCGCACAATGCCCGCGGGCTCTTCCTGATCCTTTACGCGGAAGGCGTAGCGGTTGAGGTAAGCGGTGAGCAGCGTCCTGTCAAGGCCTTCCTTGAGGAGCCCTTCGACGGTCTCCTCCGTCACCTTGCGGATGGCTTCGGCCTTATCGGCTTCTGTATTGCGGACGATCAGAACGAGCCTCGCCTGCTCCGTATAAGTATCGCAGGAGAGGTCGACGTCCTCGCCGAGACCCGCATCGAGTATCGCGCGCTTTAACGGCGACTCGTTGGTGTCCGCGAGCAGTGCGCAGAGCACTTCCGTCATCATGAGCTTCCTCTTTTCGGCGTAGCTGCCCGCTATCTTGCCGTAGGCGACTATGGAGCGGTTTTCCGTCTCCTCCTCGGCGCCGATCTCGTAATAGACGGTCGCCTTCGCGGGCTTCATCTCCTGCATGGGGATGACGTGCTCGGAGTCCGCGCGCTCGGCGGAGCCGATATAGGACTCGATGAGCCCGAGGGTCTCCTCGAGGGGCACCGCGCCGTCCAGGAAGAACCTCGCGTTGGAGGGATGATAGTACTTATGATACATCGCCTTGTACATATCATAGGTGAGATCGGGGATGTTCTTCGGCTCGCCGCCCGAATTGAAGCCGTAGCAGTTGTCCGGGAAGAGCAGCGCGCCCATACCCTCCTCGAGTATGTCGTCGACGCCGGAGGTCGCGCCCTTCATCTCGTTGTAGACGACGCCGTTGAAATAGGGCTTGCCGTCCTCGCCGACCTCAAGATGCCAGCCCTCCTGACGGAAGGCGTTGGGATCCAGAACGCAGCGCGGCGCGAAGACCGCGTCAAGATAGACCCCGGTGAGATTCAAAAAATCCCTCTCGTTTCTGCTCGATACGGGGTAGATGGTCTTGTCGGGGAAGGTCATCGCGTTCAGGAAGGTGTTCATCGAGCTCTTCAAAAGATCGACGAAGGGCTCCTTGACGGGATACTTTTCCGAACCGCAGAGCACCGAATGCTCCAGAATGTGGAAAACGCCCGTGGAATCCTCCGGCAGGGTCTTGAAGCCTACGCAGAAGAGCTTGTTGGAGTTGCCGTTGTCGAGCCAGCAGAGCTGGGATCCGACCTTTTCATGACGCATCTCGTAGAATACGCCGCCGAGCTCCGCGCTCTCGCGGACGCGCTCCACACGGAAGCCGTGGATAACAGTACCTGATTCGAGTTTCAATGCTTTGTCCTCCGATATTAAGATTTACCCGTATATGATATCCCTTCTCAAGGCTTCTGTCAATCCCCGCTGGATAGCGGCTCCACAGCCCTGTGCTGACGGCAAAAAATATTTTTATTGTAATTCAATAAATTATTGTTGACATCACGCGTTGGTTGTGCTATCATGTGTACAGAAACCCGAAAGGAGCGTCCATTATGAAACAAAAAACTCTCGCGCTGCTGCTGAAGGCGGTCATTATCGGCGTCGCGATATGCGCCGCGGCGGTGTACATACTGATCATCCCGGATCTCGGGAGGGATCTCGCGTTCTCCGGCGAAGGCGAGTACGCTTATCTGTTCACGCCCTGGCTCATCGTGATAAGCGTCACCGCTCTGCCTATATTCGCCGCGCTCGTGCTCGCGTGGCTGATAACCGCCAACATAGAAAAGGGCGAGCCCTTCTGCAGAAATAACGCCAAATACCTCGCGGTGATATCCATACTCGCGGGGATCGACGCCGCGTACTTTTTCATCGCCTCGGCGGTGCTGATGGCGGTAACGAAGGTCTATCATCCCGGTGCGGTCATACTCGTGCTGTTCGTCTGCTTCGCGGGGGCCGCGATATGCGTCGCCGCCGCCGCGCTTTCCCACCACGCTTACAAGGCCGCGGCTCTGCAGGAGCAGAGCGACCTTACGATATGAGGCGCCTTATGAAAAAAGAGCTTGAACCCGAAGCCGCGATCACCTGCGGCGAGATGATATTCAATATCGACGTTATGCTCGCAAAGCGCAAGATGCGCGTGGGCGATCTTGCCGAGAAGGTGGGCATCACGATCTCCAATATTTCGATACTGAAAAACGGAAAGGCAAAGGCGATCAAGGTCTCCACGCTCTGCCGTCTGTGCGAGGCGCTGGACTGCCAGCCGGGCGACCTATTGGAATACAGAAAGCCTGCTCCCAAGGAAGGCTGAGCCCTTCACCAATTCCCTCCGGCGCGCGTATTATATCCTGAACGGTTTTCGACCGTATCAAGTATTTCCCGTTAAGGAGGGTAATGATATGTGCAACGGTAACTTCGGCGACAACTGGTGGTGGGTGATCATTCTCCTGCTCCTGTTCGGCAACGGCGGTATCGGCTGCGGCTGCGGCTGCGAGAACAACGGCTGCGGCACCGGCAACTGGTGGTGGCTCATAATCCTCGCGCTGCTCGGCACATGGGGCGGCTGCGGCTGTGAGAACGAAAACAATAACGGGTGCGGCTGCGGCAATTCCTGCGGCTGCTGAGAACGGCATAAGCATTGCGGCGGGGTAAGACCCCGCCCTTTTTATATGCCGCAAAGGCGGCTCACGGCAAAGAAAAAAGGCTAAAATATATCCTCAAAACCCCTTTTACTGCCTTGATTTTAGTTATATAATACGAAGTATAATGCAAGGTATGCGGTCTTTTCCGCGGCCAAGCCCCAAAATAGGTAAAAATCACACATAAAGGAAGGGGTATAAGAATGGACGAACTCAAAAAAACTCCGCTTTATCGGGCGCATATCGCTCTCGGCGGCAAGATGGTCGATTTCGGCGGCTGGGCGCTCCCCGTTCAGTACAGCTCGATAATCGAAGAGCACAAGGCAGTCCGCACCGCCTGCGGTCTCTTTGACGTTTCACACATGGGCGAGGTCTTCATTGAAGGCGAAGCTGCCTTCGATTTCATCCAGGAGCTCGTCACCAACGACATCACGACCATGACTCCCGGCCGCTGCCGCTATGCCGTCATGTGCTATCCCGACGGCGGAGCTGTCGACGATGTCCTCATCTACAAGTTCAATGACACCCGCTACATGCTGGTAGTCAACGCCGCCAACACCCAGAAGGATTTCGACTGGATGAAGATGAACGCTCCTCAGGGCCTCACTGTCAGGAACGAGAGCCCCGCCTGGGCGCAGCTCGCTCTGCAGGGCCCGAAGTTCGAGGAAGTGCTCAAGGCAGTCGGCTACGTTGGCGAGATCCCCGCGAAGAACTACACCTTTACGGAGAACAACATCGTCGCGGGCGTTAAGTGCCTCGTCTCCCGCACCGGCTACACCGGCGAGGACGGCGTCGAGCTCTACTGCGCCGCTCCCGACGCGCTGAAGCTCCATGCCGCTCTGCTTGCCGCGGGCAAGGAGTTCGGTCTTCTCCCCTGCGGTCTCGGCGCGCGCGACACGCTCCGCTTCGAGGCCTCCATGCCCCTTTACGGCCACGAGATGAGCGACAAGATCAACCCCGTCGAGTGCGGCGTCGATTTCGCCATCAAGTTCAAGAAGCCCTCCTTCATCGGCCGTGAAGCCCTCATGCAGCCCAAGACCCGTCAGCGCATCGGCCTGAAGGTCCTCAAGGGCCTCGCGAGGGAGCACATGCCCGTTCTGATGAACGGCGAAGAGGTCGGCTTCACCACCTCCGGCGGTCCCGCGCCCAGCCTCGGCGGCAACTACGCCATGGCGCTCGTTCCCGCCGACGCTCCCAAAGACGCCGTATGGACTATCGACGTCCGCGGCCGTCAGATCCCCTGCGAACGCGTCGAGCTCCCCTTCTACAAGAGGGCGTAAGCGCGCTTCACGTTTCCCGAAGGAAGCATTCACTTTATAAACAAACCACAGGAGGTATTTATTATGGTTCCCAATGATCGCAAGTACACCCGTGACCATGAGTGGGTCATGGTAGAAGGTAACATCGCAAAGATGGGCATCACCGAGCATGCGGCTGAGGCTCTGGGCGATATCGTTTATGTTGAGCTCCCCGTCGTCGGCGACGAGACCGTGATCGGCGAAAGCTACTGCGTGGTCGAGTCCGTCAAGGCCAGCTCCGCCGTCTACTCCGCCGTTAACGGTACCGTTACCGAGGTCAACGAAGAGCTGGACGCCGCTCCCGAGAAGCTGAACGAGGACGCCTTCGGCAACTTCATCGCCGCCGTTGAGTTCACCGAGATCAACGAGGATGAGCTCATGGACGCCGAAGCTTACGAGAAGTTCTGCGAAGAAGAATAATCGAACAACATGATCCGAGCCGCCGACGGGGCCTTCCCCGTCGGCGGAGCAGCATTTCAGGTCACAATCCAGCAAAGGAGTCCGCATTATGAAATCTTACGTCCCCAATACCGAAAAGGAGCGCCGTGAGATGCTTGCCGAGATCGGCATGAGCTCCATGGACGATCTTTTCCGGGATATCCCCGAGGATCTTAAGCTCAAAAGGCCCCTCGATCTTCCCGAGCCCCTCTCCGAGATGGAGCTCCGCGATCTTATCCGCGGCTTCGTCTACATGAACGAGGAGGGCGGCCCCCTCTTCCGCGGCGCGGGCGCATACCATCACTACATCCCCTCCCTCATCCCCCAGCTCGCCATGAGGAGCGAGTTCTACACCGCCTATACTCCCTATCAGGCGGAGATGAGCCAGGGCATGCTCCAGAGCCTGTTCGAGTATCAGACGGTCATCTGCCGTCTGACCGGGCTTGACGCCGCCAACGCCTCCGTTTACGACGGCGCTACCGCCGCCGCCGAGGCGCTGCTCATGCTGCGCGACAACAAGCGCAAGAAGAAGGTGCTCTATTCCGCGGCTCTCAATCCCGACGTCATAACCGTCATGCACACATACGCGCACTGCGCCGAGCTCGAGCTTGTCGAGATCCCGCTGACGGATAAGGGCGTTACCGACATTTCCGCCATCACCGCCAATATGGACGGCGCGGCGGGCTATATCGGCGCGAATCCCAACTATTACGGCTGCCTCGAGCCCATGGCCGACATCGCGGAAGCGGTACACGCGGCTAACGGTCTGCTCGTGGCGTATGTCAATCCCATCTCTCTGGGCGCGCTCAAGCGCCCCGCGGACTACGGCGCAGATATCGCCATCGGCGACGGCCAGACGCTCGGCCTGCCCATGGCGTTCGGCGGTCCGTACGTAGGTTTCATGGCCGCGACGCAGAAGCTCATGCGCAACCTGCCCGGCCGCATCGCGGGCGAGACCCGCGACCCGGAGGGCAACCGTGTGTTCGTGCTCACTCTCCAGGCGCGCGAGCAGCACATAAGGCGCGACAAGGCCGCCTCCAACATTTGCTCGAACCAGATGCTCTGCGCGATAATGGCCTCCATGTACTGCTGCACGATGGGCCCCGCCGGCATGCGCGAGGTCGCGGAGCAGAACATCGCAAAGGCGCACTGCCTTGCCGATAAGCTCACCGCGATCGAAGGCGTAAAGCTCCGCTGGCCGGAGACCCCGTTCTTCAACGAGTTCGTGATCGACGTTCCCGACGCGGCCGAGATCGACCGCGCTCTCGCGAACTATTCCATCACCGGCGGCCTCGTCCTCCCGGACGGCGGCATGCTCTGGTGCGCTACGGAGATGAACAGCGCCGACGAGTTCGACCTTGTATGCGATATCATCAATGATACCATCCATCCCACGGGAGGTGAAGAGTGATGCGTTCCGAGTATAAACTGATCTTCGAGCGTTCCCACGAGGGACGCAGGGCATACGATCTGCCCGCCTGCGACGTTCCTTCGAGGACGGACGCCATACCCGAAGCCATGCGCGCTTCCTCCGATCTTAAGCTGCCGGAGCTCGGCGAGGTCGACCTCGTCCGCCATTACACGAACCTTTCCCGCCGCAACTTCGGCGTGGACAACGGCTTCTATCCCTTGGGCTCCTGCACGATGAAGTACAATCCCAAGATCAACGAGGAGCTCGCTCCGGCGTTTGACGACGTGCATCCCCTGCTCGCTCCCGAGATGAGCCAGGGCTGCCTTGCCCTCATGGCCGATATGGAGCACATGCTCTGCGAGATCTGCGGCATGGACGCCTTCACGCTCCAGCCCGCGGCGGGCGCGCACGGCGAGCTCACCGGTCTAATGCACATAAGGGCATATCACGAGCACAGGGGCGATACCGAGAGGACGACCATAATCGTTCCCGACGCGGCGCACGGCACCAACCCCGCCTCCGCCTCCATGGCCGGCTTCAAGGTCAAGGAGATCAAGTCCGCTCCCGACGGCGGCGTCGATCTTGACGCCCTCAGGGCTGCGGTAGGTCCCGACACCGCGG
The DNA here is from genome assembly GCA_017616435.1 of Clostridia bacterium. Classification (GTDB taxonomy): domain Bacteria; phylum Bacillota; class Clostridia; order Christensenellales; family CAG-138; genus UBA3857. The sequence continues at coordinate 29,243 of JAFZYC010000012.1, read as the reverse complement.
GCCTCATGCTCACGAACCCCTCCACGCTCGGCCTCTTCGAGCGCAACATTAAAGAGATCGCGAAGATTGTCCATGAGGCGGGCGGCCTGCTCTATTACGACGGAGCTAACCTCAACGCCATTATGGGCATTGTCCGTCCCGGCGACATGGGCTTTGACGTCATGCACATCAACCTGCACAAGACGTTCTCCACGCCTCACGGCGGCGGCGGTCCCGGCTCCGGTCCCGTCGGCGTGAAGAGCCACCTCATCCCCTTCATGCCCGTTCCCCGCATTGAGGAGCAGGACGGCATGCTCGTACTGAACTACGACAAGCCCGAATCCATCGGCAAGATCAAGAGCTTCTACGGCAACTTCGGCGTTATCGTAAAGGCGTACTGCTACATCCGCTCCCTGGGCGGCGCGGGCCTTAAGGAGGCCAGCGAGAACGCGGTCCTTAACGCCAACTACGTTATGAACAAGCTGCGCGGCATTTATGAGATCCCGCATGACCGCACCTGCATGCACGAGTGCGTAGTCACCCCCGGCGAGCTCATGAACTACGGCGTCAACACCTCCGACATCGCAAAGGCGCTCATCGACCGCGGGTATCATCCCCCGACGATCTACTTCCCCCTCATAGTGCATGAGGCGATGATGATAGAGCCCACCGAGTCCGAATCCCGCGAGACGCTCGACGAGTTCGTTGAGGCGATGAAGTCCATAGCGGAGCAGGTGAAGACCGACGCCGCCGCCATCCACGCGGCGCCCGTCACCACCCCCGTCGGCAGGCCCGACGAGGTCACCGCGGCAAGGAAGCCCATCGTCAAGTACGAGGAACCGGCCGAGGTATAACAGAATGATAAAAAGCTCTCTGCGGCAGTCGCCGCAGAGAGCTTTTTTGTCGTTCACATCATCTTAAAGCTCGTATAGCTTCGAGTATTTTTCCGTGAGGTAATCGATGTAATACTTCGGATCCAAGGGCTCCCCGGTGCAGATCTTGACGAGCTCCTCCGGGGTCTTCGTCCTGCCGTACTTGTGTATGCGCTCGCCGAGCCACGCGGTGATCTCCGGTATCCTGCCGCCCCTAATGAGCGCGTCCGCGTCGAGCTCGCGCCTCATGGCGGCGTCTATCTGCGCGGCGTACGCGTTGCCAAGCGAATACGTCGGGAAATAGCCGATGAGCCCGCTGCCCCAGTGCATATCCTGAAGGCAGCCCTCGCTGTCGTTCGGTACGATAATGCCGAGGTATTCCTTATAGAGCCTGTTCCACTCGCATGGGACGTCCTTTGCCGTTATCTCCCCGTGCATGAGCAGTTTTTCCAGCTCGTATCTCACGAGCACGTGCAGGCTGTACGTCAGCTCGTCCGCCTCCGTGCGCTTGAGCGCAGGGCTTACGGCGTTCACCGCGCGCCAGGTTCTTACGGCGTCCACTCCCGCGAACGCCTCCGGGAAGAACCGAGCGGCGACGGGCGTTATAAGCTCCGCAAAGGCGAGCGTCCTGCCTATCATGTTCTCGTAGAAGCGGGACTGCGATTCGTGTATGCCCGATGACGCCGGCCCCGCGAGCGCGGTCCCCGTGAGCTCGTCTGAGATGCCCATCTCGTAGATCGCGTGGCCGCCCTCATGGAGTACGCTGAACATGTTGGCAGCGACGCGGTCCTCGTAATAATGCGTGGTCACGCGGACGTCGTGCTTGTTGAGCCCCATGGTGTAGGGATGCTCCACCTCCGCTATCGAGCAGTCGTCACGGTCTATGCCCATGAGCTCCATTATGGAGTCGGAAAACTTTCTCTGTTGCTCAACGGGGAAATGCCCGTGCAGGAACGATGTGTCCGGCTCGGGCTTTTCGAGCACCCTCCTTAATAGGGGGACTATTCCCTCGCGCACGCTGCCGAAGAACCGATCGAGCGTTTCCTGCGAGGCGCCTGGCTCGAACCTGTCGAGCCAGTGATCGTAGGGATCCTTGTCCGGCGAAATATGTTGGGCGAGCGTTCGCGCGGCGGAGAACATGCGGTCAAGATAAGGCTCAAACATCGAGTGATCGTTCGCCGCCTTCGCCGCCTGCCATGCCGCGGAGGCCTCTCCCTTGATCCTGTTGAACTCGCGGTAGAGCTCCGGCGGAAGCTTTGTGAGCATATCCAGCTCCTTTTTTAGCTCCTTGACCTCGAGCCGGGTGAGCTCGTCTGTCTCGCCGCTCATTTGGGAAAGCAGCTCTATCGCTTCCACGCGCTCCGGCGCGGTCGTGAGCTTATACACCTCGCCCGAGAGCACAGCTCCGGTCGCTGCCCTGTACGGGGCGGAGTTTTTCGGCGCGCAGACCATCGCGTCACACTGCATGACGCCCATAGCGTGCCTCAGCGCGCGGAGCTTTGCCCCGTATTCCCTGATAACGTTTATCGCTTCTTTTGTTTCCATGGGGTCTCCTTTTGGAAAAGCGGCGCGGGGGGTTCTATCCTCCCTGCGCCGCAGGTCATGCTTACAGGCCGTAAAGCTCCGAGAACTTATCCGTAAGATAATCGATATAGTACTGAGGATCGAAGTCCTCTCCGCAGCAGAGCCTTATGAGCTCCTTGGGCTTCTTGATCATGCCGTACTTGTGGATGTGCTCGCGCAGCCAATCGGTGACCTTTCCCAGCTCGCCCGCGCGGACCAGAGCGTCGATATCGAGCTCCTTCTTCATGTGGGCGAGTATCTGCGCGCCGTATGCGGAGCCCAGAGAATAGGAGGGGAAATAGCCGAAGCTGCCGCCCGACCAGTGGGAATCCTGCAGACAGCCCTCCTTGTCATTGGGCACGTCGACGCCGAGATACTCCTTATAGAGCCTGTTCCACTCCGCGGGAACGTCCTTCGTGTCGAGCTCGCCGTGGATGAGCTTCTTTTCGATCTCGTAGCGGATGAGCACGTGCATGGAATAGGTCAGCTCGTCGGCCTCCGTCCTTATGAGCGAGGGCTCCGCGCGGTTGACCGCCTTATAGAAATCCTCCGCCGTGACGCCCTCCATCTCCTCGGGGAACATCTCCTTTATCTTGGGGAACACGAGCTCTACGAACGCGCGCGATCTGCCGATGATGTTCTCATAGAAGCGGGACTGGGATTCATGCATTCCGCAGGAGGCGCCGCCGAAGAGCGGGGAGCCGATCAGCTCGTCGCTGTTGCCCATCTCGTACGTCGCGTGGCCGCCCTCGTGGATGACGGAATACATGCTCGAAGCGAGCGCGTCCTCATAGTAATGGGTGGTGATCCTGAGATCGTGCTTGTTGAAGCCCGTGGTGAAGGGGTGCTCCGTCTCGCCTATCGCGCAGTCGTCGCGGTTGATCCCCATGACCTCCATGAGATAATCGGAAAGCTTGCGCTGCTTCCACGCGGGATAGTGCTTCTTGAGGAAGCCGTCCTCCGGGGGCTGCTTTTCGCCGATCCTGTGGATGAGCGGAACGAGCGCGGCCTTGATCTTTTCGAAATAGCCGTCGAGGACGTCCTGAGTAAAGCCCTCCTCGAACTCGTTGAGCCAGTAATCGTAGGGATCCTGCTCCGGAGCTGCGTAGGCGGCAAACTTCCTTGTGTATTCGACGAGCTTTCTGAGATGCGGCTCGAACATGGGATAATCGCTCTTGACCTTCGCCTCGTGCCAGACGGACGAAGCCTCGGACTGTATGCGCTGGAACTCGACGTATTCCTCTATCGGTATGCTGCGCAGGAGCTTCAAGCCCTTCTGCGCCTCCTCCACCTCGCGGCGGGTGATCTCATCGAGCTCGTCCGCGTGCGCCGAAAGCAGATCGAGCACGGCGAAGTTTTCCTCATTTACGGCAAGCTTGTAGGTTATCTCCGACAGGGTCGCCATCGTCTCCGAAAAGCCGCCTATCGCGTTCTTCGGCGCCGCGGTCTCTATATCGTAATACATGACCCCCATCGCGTGATAGTACGCGCTCCTGATGCGCTGGTTTTCCTTGAGCTTTGCTATGGCTTCTTTAAGTTCCATATCTCTTCTCCCTTCCTGTGCCCTTGGGCTGTTTTTCGATTACATTATAATTTCGCATGCCGCCGATGTCAACCGCATGCGCCGCCGCATAGCATGGTATAGATACATTAACAAGGAGGCCCCATTGGGGCGTATGGATATGGGATCGGAAACTGTGGCCTCTCTTCGCGGAGTAAGACTCGTCTATCACGAGCCCTCGCGCGAGACACTGGCCGTCGACGGCCTCGATCTTGAGGTGAAGCGGGGCGAGTTCGTATCGATCGTCGGCCCTTCCGGCTGCGGCAAGACGAGCGTGCTCTCGCTTATGACGGGGCTGATCGAGCCCTCGGAGGGGAGCGTCAAAGTGCTCGGCCTTCCCCCGCGGGAGGCGCGGAGCAGGATCGGCTACATGCTCCAGCGCGACGCGCTGCTCGACTGGCGAACGATAGAAAAGAACGTGCTTTTGGGCCTTGAGATCAGGCGCGCCGTAAGCCCCGAAAGCAAAAAGAAGGCGCTCGCTCTGCTTGGCAGATACGGGCTCGGCGATTTCTCGCGGCATTACCCTTCGGAGCTTTCGGGCGGCATGCGGCAGAAGGCCGCGCTGATAAGGACCCTTGCGTTCGAGCCGGAGCTGCTGCTCCTAGACGAGCCGTTTTCCGCGCTCGATTATCAGACGCGCATACTGCTGGAGGACGAGGTGCGCTCGATAATAACGCAGGGCGGCTACACCGCGATACTCGTCACTCACGACATTTCGGAGGCGATATGCATGAGCGACCGCGTGATAGTGTTCTCATCCCGCCCGGCGCGGGTCAAGCGGGAGTTTTATGTCGGGCTTCCCGGCTCCGCTTTCGAGCGGCGCGGGCAGGCGGGCTTCGGCGCGCTGTTTGACGATATCTGGAAGGAGCTGAGGGAGCAGTGAGCCGCGAACACTTCATGTACCTTAAAAGGATGCGCCGCGGGGAACGGCTGACGGTCGCAGCGCGCGTGATACTGCTCGTGCTGCTCATATCGCTGTGGGAGGCCGCGGGCAGGCTCGGCCTTGCGGATCCGTTCATAGTCTCCTCCCCGCTGCGGGTCGTAAAGACGACGGTCAGCCTCTACTCCTCGCACGATCTTTTCCCGCACATACTCACGACGTTTTACGAGACGGTCGTCGGCTTCGTTTCGGGGACCGCGATAGGCGTCGCCGCGGCGGTGCTGCTCTGGTTCTGTCCTTTCCTGCGGCGCGTGCTCGACCCGTACCTCGTTGTGCTGAACGCCCTGCCGAAGATCGCTCTCGGCCCGATACTAATAGTCTGGGTCGGCGCGGGTCCGGGCGCGATAATCGTCATGGCGCTGCTCGTTTCGACGGTGGTGACGGTCATGAGCGTGCTCGCGGGGTTCGTCGAGCAGGGGAACGAGAGGCAGCAGCTGATGCAGACGCTCGGGGCCACGCGCATGCAGACATTCATAAAGGCGGTGCTCCCCGCCTCCGTGCCCACGATAATGAGCGCATTGAAGATCAGCGTCGGCATGAGCTGGGTCGGCGTTATCGTCGGCGAGTACCTCGTGTCAAAGCGCGGCCTCGGCTATCTAATAGTCTACGGCGGCCAGGTGTTCAAGCTGGATCTCGTCATGGCGAGCATAGTCATACTCTGCGTGCTCGCGGCGATAATGTACTACGCCGTCGCCGCGTTCGAGAAGCGCATCGACCGAAGGTTCGGGAGAGAATAAAAAAGGCGGGAGCGTACACTCCCGCATAGTATCGATTATTTACCTCAGCCAACTGTAGAGCAGCATGTATTTTTCCGCGCTGACGCGCCAGTCGAAATCCGTCGCCATGGCGCGCTTCACGAGCCCCTCCCACGCGGGCTTATCGTAATAGGCGCCGAGCGCTATCCCCACGACCTCCGCGAAGGATTCGAAACTGTGGCCCGAGAACGAGAAGCCGTTGCCCGTGTTCTCGAACCTGTTGTAAGGCGCGATGGTATCGGCGAGGCCGCCCGTCTCGCGCACGATGGGGATGCAGCCGTAGCGCAGAGCGAGCATCTGCGAAAGCCCGCAGGGCTCGAACACCGAGGGCATGAGGAACAGATCCGCACCCGCGTAGATCCGGCGGGCAAGGCCGTCGTTCATCTCGCAGCGGAAGGCGAAATTGGGGCTCTCCGACTGGAGCCAGCCGAAGTAATCCTCATAATCGCGGTCGCCCATGCCGAGCACCACCGCCTGCGAACCCTCCCAAAGCAGCTTGGGAAGTATTCCGCGGACCTTGTCGATACCCTTCTGGTCGGTGAGCCTCGAAATCACGGCGAAGAGCGGCTTGTCGGGGTTCTGCTCAAGGCCGAGCTCGCGAAGGAGCTCCTCCTTGCAGGCGCGCTTGCCGATAAGCGAGTCGCGGTCGAACGCCATGGGGATACACCTGTCGTTAGCGGGATCGTAGATATCGTTCGATATGCCGTTCAGTATCCCGACGAGATCCCCCGCCCTGTCACGCAGTACGCAGTCGAGCGTCTCGCCGAATTCCGGCGTCAGTATCTCCCTCGCGTAGGTCGGGCTGACGGTTGTGATCTTATCGGCATACATGAGTCCCGCCTTCATGGATGAGGCGCATCCGCTGTATTCAATGCGGTCGAGCGGCTCCTGTCCGAGCGAGAGCAGGTCTTCCACGAGCCCGCGGCTGCCTATGCCCTGGAACCTCAGATTGTGGATGGTGAACACCGTCCTGATATCGGCGTATTCCGGTCTGCGCGCATACTGACGGACGAGAAGGGGAATATAGCCCGTCTGCCAATCGTTGCAGTGTATGACGTCCGGCATGAAGCCGAGCCTCGTGAGGCTTTCCATTACTGCCTTGCAGAAGAAGCAGAAGCGCTCCGTCTCGAAATCGCCGGAACCGTAGATGTAGTCGCCCCCGAAATAGAACTCGTTGTCGATGAACCAGTACTTTACGCCGTCGATGACGAGCTCGTCAAGGCCGAGGTACTGATTGCGCCAGCCGAGATCGATACGCGTATCGAAAACGTGGCGCATATTGAAGCGGTACTCCTCCGGGATACGGCGGTATTTGGGGAGCATCACTGCGATCTCGCTCTCCGGGGAGAGCTCTTTGAGCGCCCGCGGCAGCGTCCCCGCGACGTCGGCAAGGCCGCCCGTCTTTATGAACGGCACGCATTCGCTTGTTGTAAAAAGCAGTTTCATATCGAGCCCTCTGTTATTTCCGTTATACCTTTGTGCCCTTGCGCAGTATCACGGGATACGAGCCATGACCGGAGAGCACGCGCTCCGTGCCGACCGTGACGCTCTTGTCGAGTATCATGTGATCGAGCGTGGAGTTTTCGCCTATGTCGTCCGCCTGCATGAGGATACTGTTCCTGACGACCGCGCCGGGAGCTACATGCACTCCGCGGAAGAGCACGCTGTTTTCGACGTAGCCCTCTATCACGCAGCCGTCTGCGACGATCGAGTTGACCGCGCGGCCTTCCCCGACGTACCTTGCGGGGAACTCATCCTTTATCTTGGTGTAGATGGGATGCTCCGAGCTGAACAGATCCTTCGATACCGCCTTGTCGAGGAGCGCCATGTTGTGCCTGTAATAGCTGTTCATGGAGTTGATCCTCGCAACGTAACCCTTGTACTCCCAGCCCCTTATGTTGAGGCTCTGTACGCTGCCAAGCAGCACGTCGCTGGTGAAATCGTAGCGGGCGTGGGCGTATGCGTCCTCCACAAGGTATTCGAGTATGGATTTTTCCATGACGAAAGCGTCGCAGCTGCAGCAGTCCGTTTCGGGCATCGCGGGGTTGAGCGCAAGATCCGTCACCCTGCCGTCCGCGTCCATCTTGAGGCGCAGATCGTCGAACTGCTCGCTCATGTCGTAATCCTTGACGCGGTTGTACATTATCGTGATGTCCGCGCCGGATGCGATATGCTGCTTTATCATTTCGTTATATGTGGTGTTGTAGATGGTGTGGCTGCCCATCAGCACGACGTATTTCTGGCTGGAGCGCCTTATATAGCCCATGCAGGACCTGAGCGCGTCGACCGTTCCCTTGTAAACGCCGGTGTTGTCATGCGTTACGAAGGGCGGCAGCACGAAGAGCCCGTCGCGCTTGCGGTGAAGATCCCACTCCTTGCCGCTCTCCAGATGGTCCATCAGCGAATGATAGTTCCTCTGCGCTATTATTCCGACGTTGTAGATGCCGGTATTCACAAGATCGGAGAGCATGAAGTCTATCGTGCGGTACCTGCCGCCGAAGGGGACCGCGGCAACGGAACGCGAGAAGGTCAGGTCGCGCAGCTGCATGCTTGCGTCGCCCGTGTAGATCAATCCGAATGCGTTTTCCATATCGTTTCCTTCCTTTCCGCTGTCACTTGACGATCATGCCGACGGGTATCCTCCTGCCCGCGGGCACCGTTACGGTGTTCGCGACGAGGGTTATATCGCTGGTCAGCGAGGTGTCGTAGCTGCCGTCCTCGGGCGTGGGTTCGGAGCCTATCACGGCGCCGGCCTCAACGACCGCGCCCTCTCCGATTATCGCCCTCTTAACGACGGCGTTCTCCCCTATCACGGCGTTCGGCATGACTATCGAATCCCTTATCTCGGCTCCCTGTTCAACATGCACGCCCGTAAAGAGCACGCTGTGCTCAGCCTTTCCGTGAACGACGCAGCCTTCCGAGACGATGCATTCCTTCACCTCCGAAGCGGCGCCGAGGTAATGGGGCGGCATTGCGGCGCTCTTGGAATAGATTCGCCAATCCTTATCGGCGAGTCTGAACTCCGGCCTGCTGCCCAAAAGATCCATGTTCGCTTCCCAGAGGCTCTTCAATGTTCCGACGTCCTTCCAGTAGCCGTTGAAGCTCCACGCAACGAGGTTCGCGCCGGCGTTGAGCAGGTTCGGGATAATGTTCTTGCCGAAGTCGTGGGAGCTTGCAGGGTCGGCCTCGTCCGCGACGAGATAGGGCCTCAGTATCCGCCAGTTGAATATGTATATGCCCATGGAGGCCTTGTTGCTCTTGGGCACCTTGGGCTTCTCCTCGAACTCGTATATGCGGCCGTCCTCATCGGCGTTCATTATGCCGAACCTCGACGCCTCCTCCATAGGAACGGTCAGTACCGCGATGGTCGCGTCGGCGTTCTTCTCCTGATGGTATTTCAGCATCTTGGCGTAATCCATCTTGTAGATATGGTCGCCGGAGAGTATCAGCACGTATTCCGGGTCGTACTGATCGATAAAGGGGATGTTCTGGTACACCGCGTTCGCGGTCCCGCTGTACCACTGCCCCTTCGAGCCGGATACATAGGGCGGCAGGACGAATACGCCGCCGTTCATTCGGTCGAGGTCCCACGGCTGGCCGCTTCCCAAATACGCGTTGAGCGCGAGCGGCTCATACTGGGTCAATACGCCTACGGTGTCGATATCGGAGTTGACGCAGTTGGAAAGCGGAAAATCGATTATCCTGTACTTCCCTCCGAAGGGCACCGCGGGCTTTGCCATGCTCTTTGTCAGCACTCCCAAGCGCGAGCCCTGCCCGCCCGCGAGCAGCATGGCGATGATCTTTTTCTTTGGCATGATCTTTCCCCCTTGAATTAGTGGATTTTTGAAACGGCCCCTGAGGCCGTGAATGTACTTTTATCAGATGCGGTAGAACGCGCCCTCGTAGCCGTAAAGCGGCAGTATCAGTTTGCCCTTTTTGATCTGCGCTTTTGCATTCATCCTTTCATGCGTGGAGAAAGCGCAGTGCAGCACGCGCCTGTGCTTCACCTCCGGCGCGATCGCCGAAAGGTCTATCTCGTAAGCCCCGTGCTCGCCCGGAGTGAAGTTGAACACGCAGATCAGCGATTCTCCGGTCGCGGGATCGCGGCGGCGGAAAGCGATTATGCTGTGCTCCGCATCTGTCAGCGCGAGCCAGCGGTAACCCTCCCACGCGCAGACGTCGTTCCACAGCGCGCGGTTGTCGAGATAGAAGCGGTTCATCGAGCGTGAGAAGTTCTGCATGGACCGATGGTTCTTGTAATCCAGCAGGAACCATTCGAGCGACGTCCTGAAGTTCCATTCCACGAACTGGCCGAACTCGCTTCCCATGAACTCCAGCTTTTTGCCCGGGCAGGCGAACCTGTACGCGAGCAGGAGCCGCAGCTGCGCGAACTGAGCCTCGTAATTGCCGCACATGCGCCCAATCAGGGAGCGCTTGCCGTACACGACCTCGTCATGGGAAAACGGCAGGATGTGCGCCTCCGCAAAGGCGTACGTCATGGGGAACGTGAGTTTATCCTGATGATATTTGCGGTATATGCTGTCCAGCTCGAAATATGAGAGCGTGTCGTTCATGAAGCCCATGTTCCACTTGTAATCGAAGCCGAGCCCCTCCCCTCCCGTTACGTGGGGGAACGCGCTCGATTCCTCCGCTATCATGTACGCTCCCGTCCTCTCGTGGACGGCGGCGTTGAGCTCCTTTATGAAATTGATCGCGGCGTAATTGAGATTGGAACCGTCGAAATTGGGGCGCCATTCCGATTTGCAGAAATCGAGATAGAGCATGCAGCTTACCGCGTCGACCCTCAGGCCGTCTATGCCGAACATCTCTATCAAATAGAGCGCGTTGGACATGAGATAGCTGCGCACATGGGGCTTGTCGAAATCGTAGAGCAGGGTGCCCCAGAGCGGCATCTCCGCGCGGAGAGGATCCGCCGATTCATAGAGCGGCGTGCCGTCGAAGAGGCGGAGGCCGCAGTCGTCCTTGACAAAATGCGCGGGGACCCAATCGAGTATAACGGCGAGCCCCGCCGCGTGCGCGCGGTCGATGAAGAGCCTCAGCTCCTCCGGAGTGCCGTATCGGGCGGTGATCGCGTACATGCCGCTCGTCTGATAGCCCCAGCTCTCATCCAAGAGATGCTCGCATACGGGCATGAGTTCGATCGCGGTGTAGCCCATGGAGCTGCAGTAATCGACAAGCTCCGTCGAGGCGGCGACGAACGAGAGCCCCTTGACCCACGAGCCCAGATGCACCTCGTAGATCGAGACGGGCTTTTCGTATGCGAGGCGGCGTTCCCATGTGCGTCTGTCGCAGAGATCGAGATCCCATACGACGCTCGCGTTGCCAGGCCTCAGCTCGTTCCTAACGGAGAAGGGATCGCTCTTCAATACGGTCGAGCCGTTCCCACCTGTGATCGCGTACTTGTAGCGCTGGCCGCGGATTGCGCTCCGCTTTATCTCCCACACGCCGAATTCGGGATCGAACGTCATGGGATCGCCCTGCCAGGAGTTGAAATCACCGACGAGCGAAACAAAAGCGGCGTTCGGCGCATAGACGCGGAACAGCCACTCGTCGCTTCCGGAAAGGTCCCTGTGCGCGCCGAATACACGGTAAGCCTCACGGCTCCTGCCCTCGATAAAAGCGCGGAGTTCCCCGCGGACCCATTCGTTATCCGGGACGTTTTTCCGTTCTGTCTCTGCCAAGGCGATATCTCTCCTATTCTCTTTTTTCTCATTATAACACACAGTATATATTTTGTCATTGCTTTTTTATACGATTTTTGCCGAATGCCCGCCATCCCCGAAAGGAGCATTTCGCGATTGACGAAGCCCTGTCTTCGATGTATAATAGCGCAGACGCAGATGTGGTGGAACGGCATACACAGCGGACTTAAAATCCGCCGGCGAAAGCTTGAGGGTTCAAATCCCTCCATCTGCACCAAGACCCTATGCCCCGCCGGGGCATAGGGTCTTGGTCTTTATAATGAAGGGATTTGAAGGGCGAGCAAAACGATCCTGTGAATCGTTTTGCCGCCCCGGGGTTTTGATCCCTGCGCATTTTGCGCAGTTTGGAAAACAAGCAAAATGACGCGATAGGGTCAAAACCGAATCCCTCCATCTGCCTACAAAAAAGCAGCACGTCTCAGCGTGCTGCTTCCTCATTATTCCTTTTTACAGATTTATCTCCGCCTCATCCTCCGCTGCGTCCGCGAGCAGGGGGCGGATCTTTTCGACATAGGTCTTTACCTGTTCGGGACATCTGCCGATGTAGAGCGAGGGATCGAGCAGCGCCTCCATCTCGTCGCCGGTCAGGCCGAACTCGGGTTCGTTCTTGAGGCGTTCGAGCAGGTCGCAGTTCAGGCCCTCCTTCATGCGGCGCGTGGCTTCCATTGAGCAGGTCCTTATTATCTCGTGGAGCTTCTGGCGGTCGCCGCCGCGCTTCACGCCCTCCATCATGAGGTTCTCCGTCGCGATGAAGGGAAGATACTCCATGACTGTCCGCTCGATTATCTTTTCGTTGACGCGCAGACCGTCGGTGACGTTCCTTGCGAGGCGGATTATCGCGTCCGCGCAGAGGAAGCCCTCCGGCAGGGAGATGCGGCGGTTCGCCGAATCGTCGAGGGTGCGCTCCAGCCACTGCACGGAGGCCGTCATGTGGGCGTTCATCGCATCCGCCATGAGATAGCGGGCGAGCGAGCATATTCGCTCCGAGCGCATAGGGTTGCGCTTGTAGGCCATCGCGGATGAGCCTATCTGGTTCTTCTCGAACGGCTCCTCTATCTGGCGGTCATGCTGCAGGAGCCTTATGTCGTTCGCCATTCGGTACAGGCTCTGCGCGACGGAGGAGAGCGCGTTCATTATGCGGCTGTCGACCTTGCGCGGGTAGGTCTGCCCGCAGACGCCGAAGAGATCGGTAAAGCCGAAATCGGCGGCGATCATGCGGTTCATCTCGTCGATCTTAGCTGTGTCGCCCTCGAAAAGCTCCATGAACGAGGCCTCGGTGCCCGTGGTGCCGCGGCAGCCCAAGAACTTGATGTTCTCTATGGCGAAATCGATCTCACGAAGATCGGAGACGAGATCCTGCATCCAGAGCGTCGCCCTCTTGCCGACGGTGACGAGCTGCGCGGGCTGATAATGCGTGTAGCCGAGCGTTGGCAGCGCGGCGTGCGCCTCCGCGAAATCCGCGAGATTGCCGATGACCGCGGCGAGCTCGCGGCGGATGTATTTCAGGCCGTCGCGGTAGATGACAAGATCCGCGTTGTCGGTGACGTAGCAGCTCGTCGCGCCGAGGTGTATTATGCCCGCTGCGGAGGGAGCCGCCTTGCCGTAGGTATAGACGTGAGCCATCACGTCGTGGCGGACTTCCTTTTCCCTTGCGGCGGCGCAGTCATAATCGATATCGTCGATATGCGCTTCGAGCTCCGCGACCTGCTCCGGGGTGATGGGCAGGCCGAGCTTCATCTCCGCCTTGGCAAGGGAGACCCAGAGCTTTCGCCATGTCTTTATGCGCGTGTCGGGCGAAAACAGCCCGAGCATATAGTCGGATGCGTATCTTGACGCGAGCGGGGACTGATAGATATCCGTCATACTGCTGGCTCCTTATCTTATGATTATGCTCTCGCGCTCCGGGCCGACGGAGACATAGGTTATGGGAACGCCTATCTCCCTCTGCACATAGAGCACGTAATCCTTTGCCGCCTCGGGAAGATCCTCCCATTTGCGCACGCCGGAGATATCGCATTTCCAGCCGGGGAGGTATTCGATAACGGGCTTCGCCTCATCGAGCGCTGCGGGGAACGGGAACTCGCCCGTTTCCTCGCCGTCGACGACGTACTTCGTGCAGACGGGGATCATGTCCATATAGCTCAGAACGTCGAGCTTGGTCAGGGCGATCTCCGTCGCTGCCTGCATAGCGGCGCCGTACCTCGTTGCGACGAGGTCGATGGGGCCGACCCTCCTGGGCCTGCCGGTCTTGGCGCCGTATTCCGCGCCGGCCTCGCGAAGCTTCTCCGCCTCGGGACCGAACATCTCGCAGACGAAGGGGCCTTCGCCGACGCAGGTGGAGTACGCCTTTACCACGCCTATCACGCTGCCGATCTTCGCCCCGGGGAAGCCGGAGCCGATGGGCGCGTACGCCGCGAGCGTGTTGGACGAGGTCGTGTAGGGATGAATGCCGTAATCGAGATCGCGCAGGGATCCGAGCTGCGCCTCGAAGAGTATGCTCTTGCCCTCCGCGTGGGCGTTTTTCAGAAACTCGCCGGTATTGCAGATGAAGGGCTTGATCTTTTCACAGCAGGAGCCGAGCCACTCGTCGATCATTTCCTCGGTATAGGGCTCCGCGCCGTATACGGAGGTGAGCGTGAGGTTCTTCCACTCCATGAGCCCCATTATATGGGCCTTCAGCCTTTCGGGATAGAAGAGCTCGCCCGCGAGCACGGTCTTCTTCTGATATTTATCGGAATAGAAGGGCGCTATGCCCTGCTTCGTGGAACCGAACTTCTTATCGGCAAGGCGCCTCTCCTCCAGCTCGTCAAGATCGCGGTGCCACGGCATGAGCAGGCTCGCGCGGTCGCTGATCTTGAGGTTATCTGGGGTTATCGCGACGCCCTGCGCCGTGACCTCGCACATCTCCTTCCAGAGATTTTCGGGGTCGAGCGCGACGCCGTTGCCCAATACGTTCACCACGCCCTCGCGGAATATGCCGGAGGGCAGAAGGTGAAGCGCGAACTTGCCCTTGTCGTTTATGACGGTATGGCCGGCGTTGCCGCCGCCCTGAAAGCGGACGACGACGTCATAGTTTTCCGTCAGCAGGTCGACCATGCGGCCCTTGCCCTCGTCGCCCCAGTTGACGCCGACTATTGCGCAGTTTGCCATTTTAGTCACCTCCGTGCGTTCATCAAAGGTTCTTGAGCAGTCTTCCCATTACCTCTGCATATGCGTCCTCTACGCCGCCCATATCGCGGCGGAAGCGGTCCTTATCGAGCTTTTCGCCCGTTTCGGAATCCCAGAGCCTGCAGGTGTCGGGGCTGATCTCGTCGGCAAGGACGATCGTCCCGTCAGCGAGCCTGCCGAACTCCAGCTTGAAATCGACGAGCGTAACGCCGCATTCCGCCCAGAAGCTCTTCAAAACCTCGTCCACCTTGAAGGCATAAGCCTTTATCGTCTCTATCTCCTCGCGGGTCGCGAGCTTGAGCGCGAGCGCGTGATAGCTGTTCATAAGCGGATCGCCCAGCTCGTCGTTCTTATAGGAGAACTCGATCGTGGGCTCGTCGAACACGACGCCCTCCGGCACGCCGTAGCGCTTGGAGAAGGAGCCGGCGGCGATATTCCTAATTATGACCTCGAGAGGGACTATCGAAACGCGTTTGACCACGGTCTCGCGCTCGTTCAGCTCCTCCACGAAATGGGTGGGGACGCCCGACCTTTCAAGCAGCTGCATCAGCAGGTTGCTCATGCGGTTGTTGATAACGCCCTTGCCCGCGATGGTGCCCTTCTTGAGCCCGTTGAACGCGGTAGCGTCGTCCTTGTACGAAACTATGAGAAGCTCCGGATCGTCGGTCATGAAGACCTTCTTTGCCTTGCCCTCGTAAAGCTGTTCGAGTTTTTCCATATTGTCACCCCGCCTCAAAAAGGCGCCCTTTCCCGGCGTTACCGCCGATCGTAATAGCTTTTTAAAAACGACGAGCGCCCCCAACTTTTGCGTTAAGGGACGCTGTGCCTTTAACTATAGAATTATAACCTTGCGCATGCGGCTTGTCAACCGCCGCCGGCCAAAATGCGCGGGATCAGGCCAGCTTTTCGGGATCCGCGACGCTGTCGAAGCGGTCGGGCTCCATGAGCCCCAGCTTTTGCGCGGCTTCCCTCAGCGTGACGCCCTCCGCGTGGGCGAGCTTTGCCACCTTCGCCGCGTTCTCATAGCCGATATGCGGGGAAAGCGCGGTCACGAGCATGAGCGAGCGGTCAAGATATTCCTTCATGCCCGCCTCGTTCGCCCTTATGCCTTCGGCGCAGCGCTCTTTGAAAGATGCGATGGATTCCGAAAGCAGCCTTACCGACTGCAGGAAGTTATAGATGATCACGGGCATGAACACGTTGAGCTCGAAATTGCCCTGCGACGCGGCGAAGCCTATCGCGGCGTCGTTGCCCATCACCTGCACCGCGACCATGGTGACCTGCTCGCACTGGGTGGGATTTACCTTGCCGGGCATTATGGATGAGCCGGGCTCGTTTTCGGGTATCGTGATCTCCCCTATCCCGCAGCGCGGCCCGGAGGCGAGCCATCTTACGTCGTTCGCGATCTTCATCATGTCGCAGGCTAGCGCCTTTACCGCGCCGTGCGCGAACACGAGCTCGTCCTTTGAGGTGAGCGCGTGGAACTTGTTTCCCGCAGTGACGAAGGGCTTGCCCGTAAGAAGCGCCACAGCCTCCGCGGCGGCTTTTCCGAAGTCCTTCGGCGCGTTGACGCCCGTGCCTACGGCGGTTCCTCCCAGCGCGAGCTCATAAAGGGGCGGCAGCGCGCTCTTAATGAGGTCGACGTCGCGCTCGATGCTTGCGCGCCAGCCGGATATCTCCTGCGAAAAGCGGATCGGCGTCGCGTCCTGCAGATGGGTGCGGCCGGTCTTTATTACATCCCGGTTCTCATCCTCCAGCCTGCGGAGCGCGGCGGCGAGCCCCTGCGCCGCGGGTATGAGCCCATCCTCCAGCGCGGTAACCGCCGCGATATGCATTGCGGTCGGGAAGGTATCGTTCGAGGACTGCGACATGTTCACGTCGTCGTTCGGGTGCAGCAGGGCTTCCCCTGCGAGCTCGTTGCCGCGGTTCTTGATGACCTCGTTGGCGTTCATATTGGTCTGCGTGCCGGAGCCCGTCTGCCACACGACGAGCGGGAAATGCGCGTCGAGCTCTCCCTTTGCCACCTCGTCCGCCGCACGCGATATCGCGTCGAGCTTCCTTTCGGTCATCCTTTCGGGGAGAAGCTCGCGGTTGGCGAGCGCCGCAGCCTTTTTCAGTATGCCGAAGGCGCGGATGATCTCCCGCGGCATGGTCTCCGTGCCGACGCCTATCGGGAAATTGAGGCGGGATCTTTCCGTCTGCGCGCCCCAAAGGCGGTCCGCAGCGACCTTGACCTCGCCCATGCTGTCATGCTCTGTCCTGTAATCCATTTTTATCTCCTCCGCGCGATGTTTGCCTGCGGGCTTTTTCTTTGAATGAATTATAAATCAGCCGCGCCTCGCGGTCAACCGTGTTTTTCGGGCAAACAAAGCCGGGAGGCGATCCCTCCCGGCAAATTGTCATCAGCCTTCCGGAGAATAGTCCTTGTCGACCACGTAGTCGAGCAGTTTCTCTCCTTCACAGGTCAGATAACGGAGTATGACGCTGACGTCCTCGTCGTTTGCGTAGGCGGCGAGTTCGGTATACATATTGGCACAGGAGGCACCCTGCGCATCGAGACTCCCGCGCAATGTCTCAATATCGACCGAGACCTCGTACCTGTACTTGTACTCAATGACGAGCGCCTTGCCTTCGGCGTAGCAATCGATATCGAGCACGTCCTGCGCCTGCATGATGGCCTCCATCTGGGGCTTGATCATCTCCGCATACTGTGCGATGAGCTCCTCTGTGGAATCGGCCTCCTGGGTGGGCTCTGCGGTCGGCTCCTCGGTAGGAACTTCTGTCGGCTCCTCTGTGGGGGCCTCGGTCGGCTCCGCCGTGGGCGCGGCGGTGGGCTCCTCGGTGGGGACGGGCTTGACTTCGGAGCCGCGGCATCCAACAAGCGCGGCAAGTATCATCGCGGCGATAACGATCGCGGCGATCATTGTGTATTTCTTCATTTTTGCTCCTTTTTGCATAAAAGCGGGGACCCCGAAAACGGATCCCCACATTCTGTTATTCTTTTCCGATCGATTACTTGATCTCGATCTCGGCGCCGGCAGCCTTGAAAGCCTCGGCGATCTTCTCGGCCTCCTCCTTGGAGACGCCTTCCTTAAGGGTAGAGGGAGCACCGTCAACGATGTCCTTGGCCTCCTTGAGGCCGAGACCCAGCTGCTCACGGGCAACCTTGATGACCTTGATCTTCTCAGCACCGAAGCTCTTGAGAACTACGTCGAACTCGGTCTTCTCTTCTACTTCCTCAGCAGCGGCGGCGGGGCCGGCGACTGCAACGGCGGTGGCGGCGGCGGATACGCCAAACTCCTCCTCGAGAGCCTTTACGAGATCGGCGAGCTCGAGAACGGTCATAGCCTTGATGTCGGCAATAAACTGCTCTTTGTTAAACATGATTGTTTCCTCCTGATAGATTTAGATAATATTTTGATTTGGTTTGGGCCTTCGGCCCGGTTCATGCAGCGATCATTCCGCTGCGGCTTCGGCGGTCTCTCCGCCGTTCTTCTTCGCGATCTGATCGAGAACGATCGCAAGACCGCTGATGGGGGACATCATGCTGCCGAGCATACGGGCGATGAGTACCTCCTTGGGGGGCAGCTCTGCGAGTGCGTCGATACCGGCTGCATCGGTGACCTTACCGTTCACGATACCACCCTTGATCTCACACTTCTTGAGCTTCTTGACAGTCTCCTTCAGGATCTTGGCGGGAGATACGGCGTCGTCATAGCCGATAGCGAATGCGGACGGGCCCTTGAGCATCTCCTTGACGGATTCGTCAATACCGAGCTTTTCAGCCGCGCGCTCTACCATCGAGTTCTTGACAACGATGTACTCGTTGCCCGCCTTGCGCATCTGGGCGCGAAGATCGGTGACCTCTGCAACGGTGAGTCCGCGGTAGTCGAACATTACGACGGACTGAGCCTTCTGCAGCTTCTCGGCGATCTCGCTTACCAGCTGGTCCTTCTGGGCGATAATGGAAGCGTTTGCCATTTGAATGGATTTCCTCCTTGTATCAGTCTAACAATAAAATATCCCCTTGCCGCTTATCGACAGGGGAAATGAAGATTTCTTATCTCCCGAGGGCATACCCTCGGTTTATATGAACTTCACCTCGGCAGGATATTAAGTCGCGGGACTTGCCCTTGACACCGGCTGTCTACGGCGGATATTTGATTGCGAAGCGTAGGATATCACAAGGCGGCGCTCCTGTCAAGCGGATTTTTCATGTATTTGCAATATATTTTGGCGAAAAAGCCCCGCTCCGCGTTTTGCAAAAGCGGGGAGTTGTGGTATAATCGGCTCATGGACAATGCTCAGCTTAAAAAACTTGCTAAGGAAGCCGGCTTTGCGGAGGCGTATCTTCTGCCCCCGCCCGATATGCCGCGCAACGAGAACGAGCCCTCCATTGTCTGGAACACGGAGGAGCATCCGTGGGCGCGCGTCTCGTGCCTGCTCGTGCTTCCGTACAAGCCCTATCCCGCAGACTGCCGCATTCCCGCCTACTACATAAACAGCAATATCTCCTACCACGCGAGCGTCGTGCTTGCGAAGAAGCTTACCGCAGCAGGCGTGAAATGCCTTAGGGCGGAGCTGCCCATAAAGCAGCTCGCGGTCAGATACGGCGTCGCCGTGCTCTGCCGCAGCTCGCTGATATCGATCCCTCCCTACGGCACGCGCACCGTGCTGCAGACGCTTCTGCTCGGCTCGTCCGAAGAGCACCCGCTTCACCCGGAGGAATACTCCGTTCCCGACGACGGCCTCTGCTCCAGCTGCCGCGCGTGCATTGCCGCCTGCCCCGCCCACGCCATAGGCGAGGACGGCTACGACGTGCAGAAATGCATGCGCTTCTATATGGACGACGCGGATTATCCCGACTGGGTCTACGAGATACAGCGGACGCATATAGGCTGCGAGATTTGCCAGCAGGTCTGCCCGAGGAACGCCGGTATCGGCACGGAGGAGCCCTCCGCCGAAGCCGCTCTCGCCTTCGATCTTGATACGCTCGCCTCCGGAAGTACGAAGAGCGCGAGGCTGCTCGTCGGCAAAAACATCACCGGCCGCGGAAAGCTGCAGAAGGAAGCGCTGAACTTCCTCAAAAGAGACCGCGAATAGCGGTATTATATTTTTATTTGACCCGGTTTTGCATTTGACATACCGCCGCCGTCATGATACAATTATAGACGGTCTTTAAGGCGATACAGAGATATCGGCAAGATCGCTGGCTTCGGTATGCGGATCGGCATACCGTTCAAAACGCAAGCGTGCGCTCTGCCGATTGGCAGAGCTTTTTTGATAAATACGGAAAGGAAGGCTTCCCATGCTGAAAGCGAGCGTATCAAAGTGCGGGCTCATCCCCGATATCGCTCCCCTCGTTGCGGAGAGCGGGGCGCCCGTTTCCCTTTCCGAAGAAAACCTTTCCTCGGTGATCCTGCCCGGTTTTTGCGATGTGCACGTGCATTTTCGCGAGCCGGGCTTTTCTTATAAGGAAACGATAGCAACGGGATCCCGCGCGGCGGCCCGAGGCGGATACACGGAGGTGCTCGCGATGCCGAACCTTTCCCCCGTGCCCGATTCCGTCGAAAACCTTAAACCCGAGCTTGACGCGATAGCGCGCGGAGCGGTCGTCTCCGTCCGCCCGTACGGCGCGCTGACGGTCGGCGAAAAGGGCAAAGAGCCCGCTGATCTGGAAGGCCTCGCCCCCTTTGTCGCCGCCTTCTCCGACGACGGCAAGGGCGTGCAGGATATGGGCATGATGCGCGAGGTCATGACACGCTGCGCCGCCCTTGATAAGGTGCTCGCCGCCCATTGTGAGGACGAGAGCCTGCTTCACGGCGGCTATATCCACGCGGGCGAATACGCGGCCGCGCACGGGCACAGGGGCATTTGCTCCGAATCGGAGTGGCGCCCCATAGAGCGCGACGTGAAGCTCGCCGCCGAGACGGGCGTAAAATACCACGTGTGCCATATCTCCTGCCGCGAGAGCGTCGAGATAATACGCGAAGCGAAGAAGAGTGGCGTCGGCGTCACCTGCGAGACCGCGCCGCACTACCTGCTGCTCGACGAGAGCGCGCTTTGCGAGGACGGGCGCTTCAAGATGAACCCGCCGCTTCGCGGAAAAGCCGACCGGGAGGCGCTGCTCGAGGGCGTGTCGGACGGCACGATAGATATGATCGCGACCGATCACGCGCCGCATTCCGCAGAGGAAAAGGCGCGCGGGCTCGAAAAGAGCCCGTTCGGGATAGTCGGCATAGAGACGGCGTTCCCCCTGCTCTACACCTATCTTGTTAAAAAAGGCGTCATCCCCATGGAAAGGCTCCTGGAGATGATGATAACCAAGCCCCGCGAAAGGTTCGGCTTGGGGCTCCTCCCCGAGGGCTTCTCCGTTTGGGATCTTGAAAGCGAGTACGCGATCGATCCCGCGGGCTTCCTTTCGATGGGCCGCGCGACGCCCTTTGCCGGCGTCGGAGTATACGGCAAATGTCTTATGACAGTTTATCGCGGAAAGGTGGTCTATAAAGCATGAAGCAGGAGCTCCTTACCGTTATCGAGAACGCCCCCCTTACCGACGCCGTGTACCGCATGCGGCTCTCCGGCTGCGCGGGCGAGAACCGCCCCGGGCAGTTCGTGAACATCAGGCTCGAGGGCTTCTACCTTCGCCGCCCGATATCCGTCTGCGACTTTGAAAACGGCGTGCTGACCATCATCTACAAGGCCGTCGGCCGCGGCACGGACGCGATGACGCGAGTCGCCCCGGGCGAAAAGCTCGACGTTCTGACCGGTCTCGGCAACGGATACGACCTTTCAGCCGCGGGAGAGGCTCCGCTCCTCGTCGGCGGAGGCGTGGGCGTGCCGCCCCTCTATTACCTCGCGAAAGAACTGATTAAGCGCGGTAAGGCCGTCAGCGCAGTGCTCGGCTTCAACGCCGCTTCGGAGATATTTTACGAAGACGAATTCAGGGCCCTCGGCGCCTCCGTCGCGGTCACGACCGTCGACGGCAGCCGCGGGATAAAGGGCTTCGTGACTGACGCGCTGCCCGAAAGCGCGACATATTTGTACGCCTGCGGGCCGCTGCCCATGCTGAAGGCGCTGACGAAAGCCTGCCCCGTCTCCGGCGAGCTGAGCCTTGAGGAGCGCATGGGATGCGGCTTCGGCGCGTGTATGGGCTGCTCGATAATGACGAAAAGCGGCGCGAAGCGCGTCTGCAAGGACGGCCCCGTTTTCGGAAAGGAGGAGCTGCCGTGGTAAATACGAAGGTGGATCTTCTGGGCATAACGCTCGACAATCCCATCATCCCCGCCTCCGGCACGTTCGGCTACGGTTATGAGTTCGCGGAGCTGTACGATATTAACTGTCTCGGCACGTTCTCTTTCAAGGGCACCACGCGCGAGCCCCGCTTCGGCAACCCGACGCCGCGTATCGCTGAGTGCACAGCCGGCATGATAAACGCGGTCGGACTGCAAAACCCGGGCGTTGAAAAGGTGATATCCGAGGAGCTCCCGAAGCTCAAAAAGGTATTCAGCAAGCCCGTAATGGCGAACGTCTCCGGCTTCTCCGTCGAGGATTACGCCTACACCTGCGCGCTGCTTGACCGTGAGGAGCAGGTCGGCTGGCTGGAGGTCAACGTCAGCTGCCCCAACGTGCACGGCGGCGGTATGAGCTTCGGCACCGATCCCAATGCCGCTGCGGAGGTCACCCGCGCCGTCAAGGCCGTGACGAAAAAGCCCGTCATAGTCAAGCTCTCGCCGAACGTGACCGATATCGTTTCCATCGCCAGGGCCTGCGAGGACGCGGGCGCGGACGGCATATCGCTCATCAACACGCTCCTCGGCATGAGGATAGACCTTAAAACCGGCCGGCCGGTGATCGCGAACACGATGGGCGGCTTCTCCGGCCCCGCGATTTTCCCCGTCGCGCTGCGGATGGTGTATCAGGTCTCCAAGGCGCTCTCGATCCCCGTCGTCGGCATGGGCGGCGTCGCATCCGCGGAGGAAGTGATCGAAATGATGATGGCAGGAGCTGTCGCCGTCGAGATCGGCGCGGCGAACCTCGTCGATCCGTTCGCCTCAAAGAAGATCGTCGAGGCGCTCCCCGCCGCAATGGAAAAGTACGGCATACAAAAACTTGAAGATATTATCGGCAAAGCACATTAAGGAGGTCCCGCCATGGGCAAAGACGTAATTATCGCGTGCGACTTCGCGAGCGCGGAAGCCACATTTTCATTCCTTGACAAATTCGCGGAGCTCCCCCGCAAGCCCTTCGTGAAGATCGGCATGGAGCTTTACTACGCCGAAGGTCCCGCCATCGTGCGCGAGATAAAGCGCCGCGGGCATAAGATATTCCTCGATCTCAAGCTGCACGACATACCCAACACCGTAAAAAAGGCGATGACAGTGCTCTCGAGGCTCGACGTCGACATAGTGAACCTGCACGCCGCCGGCACGACGGCGATGATGAAGGCCGCGCTCGAGGGCCTTACCCGCGAGGACGGCACGAGGCCGCTGCTCATCGCGGTCACGCAGCTCACCTCCACGGATCAGGAGGCCTTGGAGCGAGACATCCTCATAGAAAAGCCCATCGACGAGGTAGTGATGCACTACGCGCTGACCGCGAAGAACGCGGGGCTCGACGGAGTCGTCTGCTCCCCTCTCGAGGCGGAGAAGGTGCATTCCGTCTGCGGCGCGGAGTTTTTGACCGTCACTCCCGGCATCCGCTTTGCGGACGGCGCCGTCGGCGACCAGAAGCGCGTTATGACGCCCGCCGCCGCGAATAAGATCGGCAGCGATTACATAGTGGTGGGCCGCCCCGTCACTCAGGCGGAGGATCCCGTCAAAGCGTATCTGCGCTGTGTCGCGGAATTCGTTGATTAACAGAAAGGGAAAACCATGGACATCAAAGAACTCATTGCAAAGGATCTTCTGAAGATCAAAGCCGTTTTCTTCCGCCCGGACGAGCCCTTTACATGGGCGAGCGGCATAAAGAGCCCCGTCTACTGCGACAACCGGCTCACGCTCACCGCGCCGGAGGTCAGGAACGACGTTGAAAACTCTCTTGCGGAGATCATCCGCGAAAAATACCCTGATGTCGAGGTGCTTATGGGCACATCGACCGCGGGCATCGCGCACGCCGCGATAGTCGGCCACATAATGGGACTGCCCATGGGCTACGTCAGATCCGGCGCAAAGGATCACGGCCGCCAGAACCGCATAGAGGGCCGCCTCGAGCCCGGCCAGAAGGTCGTGGTCGTGGAGGATCTCATCTCCACGGGAGGCAGCGTCATTGAAGTAGTCGACGCTCTGCGCGAGGCCGGCGCCGACGTATTGGGCGTGGTCTCGATATTCACCTACGGCATGCAGAAGGGGCTCGACCGTCTTGAAGCGGCGAACGTCGTTAACACCTCCCTTACCAACTTCGACGTGATAGCCCGCGTCGCCGCCGAGGAGGGCTACATCGCTCCCGAGGACGTCGAGCGCCTGATAAGATTCAGGAACGATCCCTCCGACGAGAGCTGGATAAAGTGAACGAAAATCAACCGAAAGGAACGATATAAAATGAAAAGTCTTATCGACATTCTTGATCTGACGACCGAAGAGCTGGACGAGCTGATCGCCACGGCAGAGGACATCATCGCGAACCCCTCAAAGTACGCGGAGGCCTGCCGCGGCAAGAAGCTTGCGAGCCTGTTCTTCGAGCCCTCCACGAGGACCCGTATGAGCTTTGAGGCCGCCATGTACGAGCTGGGCGGCAACGTGATCTCCGTGACCGGCGCGGGAACCTCCTCCGCCGCGAAGGGCGAGAGCGTGGCCGACACCGCGAAGACCGTCTCCTGCTACACCGACATCATCGCCATCCGCCACCCCAAGGAGGGCGCCGCGTACGTCACCGCGAAGAACGCGACCATCCCCGTCATCAACGCGGGCGACGGCGGCCACTGCCACCCCACTCAGACCCTGGCGGACCTCCTGACCATCTGGCGCGAGAAGGGCCGCTTCACGAACCTCACCATCGGCGTATGCGGCGACCTTAAGTTCGGCCGCACGGTGCATTCGCTCATAAACGCCATGAGCCGCTACGAGGGCAACAGGTTCGTGCTCATCAGCCCGGAGGAGCTGAAGGTCCCCTCCTACGTCAAGAAGGACGTGCTGCAGCAGAAGGGCATCCCCTATGTGCAGACGACCGACCTCATGGCCGTAATGCCCGAGCTCGACATACTCTACATGACCCGCGTACAGCGCGAGCGCTTCTTCAACGAAGAGGATTACCTCCGCCTGAAGGACAGCTACATACTGACGGTCGATAAGCTCAAGACCGCCAAGTCCGATCTCGCGATACTGCATCCCCTCCCCCGCGTGAACGAGATAAGCGTCGCGGTTGACGACGACCCGCGCGCCTGCTACTTTAAGCAGGTATTGAACGGCAAGTACATGCGCATGGCGCTCATTCTCAAGCTCCTCAAAGAAGCAGGCCAGATCAAGTAATCCAATAAGGAGGCGCAATATGAATATCGATTCCATCACCAACGGCATAGTTATAGACCATATCACCGCGGGCAAGGGCATGAAGCTTTACGAGCTTCTCGGCCTCGGCGAGCTCGACTGCTCCGTTGCGATAATAAAGAACGTCACCAGCCGCAAAATGGGCCGCAAGGACATAATCAAGGTCGATGCGGACATCCCCGTGAACCTCGACGTGATCGGCTTCGTCGACCCCGGCGCGACCATCAACCACATCAAGGACGGCGTGCTCGTCGAGAAGCGCAATATCGACATGCCGGAAAGGCTCGTAAACGTCATCAAGTGCAAGAACCCCCGCTGCATAACCTCCTGCGAGCAGGAGATAGACCATATCTTCAAGCTCACCGACCGCGAGCACAAGGTCTACCGCTGCATCTACTGCGAGACCAAGGCGAACTGAAAAACACGCAATAAAAAACAGGTCGGGTTTCCGACCTGTTTTTTCATGTTTTTCAGAACGTGACCGTTTCCGGCTCGCTGCCGAAGGTGTTGAACACCGCCGTCGCGTTTTTGAGGTAATAGACCTCGTTGTTGCCGTCGCCCGGGGCGTACATCCCGCGGAGCGCGGGATATGCCTCCAGCATGCTCTCCTGCGGCTCGATCCTCTCATCGAGGACGGCCTCGGCTGAGAGCCTTATCCACGTGCCCTCGCACATCGCGCAGATCTCGATATTCGGATCCGCTTTCATCTGTTCGGCCACTGCCTTGCGTTTGCCCGTCTGGATATAGAGCCTGCCTTCGAAAATGTTCACAGTCCCGAAGGGGCGGATCCTCGGGCGGCCGTTATCGACGGTCGCAAGGTAATAGACCCCTGCCTTCTTTAAAAAATCATAGACCCTCTGCATATTTACCTCCCGTTATTCAGTGCCATCTTGAAGCGCCGCTCCCCTCCGCAGGGGTGCCGCAGTATTCGCAGTACGTTCCG
This sequence comes from Clostridia bacterium, assembly GCA_017616435.1. Classification (GTDB taxonomy): domain Bacteria; phylum Bacillota; class Clostridia; order Christensenellales; family CAG-138; genus UBA3857. The sequence goes on along the minus strand of JAFZYC010000012.1, from coordinate 3,255 downwards.
CGGAACGTCGCGCCGCAGGCGGCGCATTTATGCATTTCGCTGTCCGGATCCGCGATCTTATAGGGATCGTTCGTCCTCGTGAAGCCGAGGAAGCGGGTTCCCTGGCTCCTGAGCGTGCCGACGTCGCCCTCCGCGATGCTGCCGTAGACGTTCCCGCGGACGGAAAGCTCGCGGCGTTCGTTGTTCTCGAACTCAAACGTCACGTAGTAGCTCGTGGTGGCGTTCTCTCCGCCGGAGAGCATAGTCCTCTTTGCTACCACGATCGCCGCGTTCTCCTCCACGGGCGAGGCGTTGTTCCTCGACCACTCGGAGATCTTTTGGATTATCGTGTACAGTATAAAGCCGAGGATCCCGAAGAATACCAGAAAGAACAGACCCATACCGCACCTCCTTTTCCGCCGGATACGGCGGACGTTTTTGTTTCGGTACAGTTATTCTAAAGGAAACCCGCTCCGCGGTCAATATAGGCGGTGTAAATAATTGTAAAATCTTTGTATAAAAAAAGGCGGCAGACGCCGCCCGGAAGCTGCTGAAAGTATTATTCGAAGCTGACGAATATCACCATGCCGCCGTCCTTTTCGAGGCCGACGTACGCCTCCGCGGGATCGAGGCCTTCAAAGAAGCCTTCCGCGGTGAGCTCCGCGTCGTCCGTCAGTATGCAGACCTCCGCAGAGGTATATGTCCCGCCCGCCGGAAGCTCTATCGTGTCCTTGACGATATGGCCGAACTCGCGCTCCCCGCCGGCGCCGCTGACCGTGAACGCGCCGCCCGTGAAGGAAAGCAGCCTGTCCGTCGTGGCGCCCTTTGCGGTGCTTATTATGCGAATGTCGCCGGCCTTGTTTGCCACGACCTTCGCAAGGAAGAACTGCCAGTCGAACGAGCCAGCCGTAACGACGCCGTCTACGATCGTGACCGCGTTGTCATAGTTCTTGTTATCCTGCGTGTTCGCGGCCTCCGTGGCTGCCGTTTTGGGAGTGGGGCTGGGAGAGGCGCCATGCTCTCCGGAGGGTCTCTTTGCGCATCCGCAAGCGAATATCGCCGCGGCGGCTATTATAAGGCACAGTGCTTTTTTCATTGTCGAATATCGCCTTGGGCTGCAAGGCGTCCTTTCCCGGCGTCGCGCGCCGCTTGTTTTCCGGCAAGAGATTACCATATCCGGCGCGGTATGTCAATCGAAACATGGACCGACGCCTGCGATCCGCAAAAAAAGTCACTGAATGACGGATTATTCTATGGCTTTTGGTTCTATTATATGATATAATAGCCCAAATTGCCTGATAAGGCACAGTAAACAATAAGAGGAGATCTGTCAATGAAAAGGACTTTCAAGCATCTGATCGCTCTGCTCATGGCTGCGATCATGGTCGTCGGTCTGCTCCCGACCTTTGCCTTTGCCGAGGTTTTCTCAAGGGATAACGGCGACGAAGAAATGCCCCGTGTCGGCGGGTATGTCCCCGTTGAGCCTCACGGCGCGCGCGCGGTTTCAAACGCTGTTAAAAACGGCGATATGGAAACGTATTACCGCCTCACCGGCAATCACCGCGACACGCTGCCCAGCTCCTACGACAGCCGAAACTACAACTACATTACGTCTGTCAAGAACCAGGGCTCATACGGCTCCTGCTGGGCGCACGCCGCCATGGCCTGCGTTGAGGCCAGCATGATCAAGAACGGCATCCGCGTAGGCACCGGCTCCGCCGCGACCACGAGCCTCAACCTTTCCGAGACTCAGCACTGCTTCTTCAGCTATTCCGCCGCATACGACGCGGAGGGCATGCTGGAAGGCGACGTTACCAACATGACTGACAGCTCCGGCAAGAACGGCCTCGACTGCGGCGGTAACGGCGAAATGTCCTCTTACACGCTTATGCGCTGGACCGGCTCCGCCAGCGAGACCACTTCCGCCCTTGCATACAGCAATGCAAGCTCTGTCGCGAACAACGGTCTTAGCAGCCAGTACGCTTACGGCTCCAACGTAAGCCACGTCCAGAACTGCATCTGGGTCCCCTCCAACGATATCGAGGGCGTCAAACGCGCCATCATGGAGTACGGCGCGGGCAACATCAGCTACTGCGCGAGCAACGGCTACACCTCCTACTCCAACACCTACCAGTGCGTCACCAGCACCTCCGCCTCCCCCAACCACGCGATCACCGTTGTAGGCTGGGATGACTCCATCTCCAAGTCCAACTTCAAGCCCAACACCCCGTCCGGCAACGGCGGCTGGCTCTGCAAAAACAGCTGGGGCACGAGCTACTTCAATCAGGGCTACATGTACATCTCCTATGAGGACGCTTCTGTCGCCAACGCCGGTTATATCTACTTCTATGTTGCGGATGACGTAGAAAACTACGATCACAACTATCAGTACGACGGGACCATCAATCTTGCCTGCTACGGCAAGGGCTATAACAGCTCCACCGAATGGTACGAGGGCTTTGCCAACAACACCAAGGTCGCCAACGTCTTCACCGCACAGGGCAGCGAGATGCTGAAGGCAGTCGCGTACTGCTGCTGGGACGAGGCGCTTGACTACACCGTTGAGATCTACAAGAACCCCACGACCGGCAACCCCTCCTCCGGCACTCTGATGAGCAGCCAGACCGGTTACCTCACCTACTCCGGTTACTACACCATCGTTCTCGACACTCCCGTTCTGCTCTCCGCCGGCGACACCTTCTCGGTTGTCATCACCCAGAGCTGTGAGACCGCCGCCGACGACGGCAAGTACATCCACACCCCCTACGACGCCACCTTCAATAACAGCAGCTGGGCCGATTGGCTCAACTTTGTCCACGCCAACCACGGCAACACCTCCTATTATCAGGAGCCGAACGGCGCCTGGACGGACTGCCCCGATAACGGCGACTACCGTATCAAGGCTTACACCGACGATTACGAGAACCCCTATACCGTCACCGCTACCGTCAACAGCGCCATGTACGGCTCCGTCTCCGTGACCGGCACCGTCATCACGGCGACCCCGGCGAACGGCTACTACGTAGAGAGCTGCACGCTCGTTTCCGGTAACGCGACCTGGACGATCAACGGCAACACGATCAACGTAAGCCCGTCCTCCGACTGCACCATCCGCGTCAACTTCGCTCCCAAGCCCAGCTACACAGTAAACTTCGTAGCTTCCGGCACCGCTCAGGGCAGCCAGACGGCGTATCTCAACGATCCCATCACCCTGCCGACCTCCGTATCCGTCGATCCCGACGGCTGGACGTTCGCAGGCTGGGTCACCGCACAGTT